>CAMXZR010000021.1 GCA_947253595.1 uncultured Olsenella sp.
CTCTACGGTCACCGACTGGAAGATCGACCAGGCCATGGACGAGATCGAGAAGGGCGAGTTCGGCTCGGGCAAGACCATCACCGCCGACATGTCCAACGGCGGCATCAGCCTGGGCAAGTTCTCCAGCAAGGTCCCCGAGGACGTCCAGGCCAAGATCAAGGAGCTCTCCGATCAGATCAAGAGCGACTCCTTCCTGACCGACGCCGAGGTCGAGGCCATCGCCTCCACCCTCTAGGGCCAGGGCGCGCACAGACGCTCCAACACGGTGCCGGGATGTCCAGAGGGCACCCCGGCGCCGCACTTTTCAGGCGACGGGGACCGTCCACGTCGTGCGGATGGGAGGCCGGATGGCTAGGAAGAGCTTCGCCCACGAGGAGGACGTCGCGCTCCTGAGGAGGTGCATCAAGGTCTCTCGTCAGTCGCGCGAGCACGGCAACACGCCCTTTGGGGCGATTCTGGTGTCCCCCGAAGGGGAGGTCCTCCTCGAGCAGGAGAACATCGAGATAGACACCCACCGCTGCACCGGGCACGCCGAGACCCAGCTGGTCGACTGCGCGTCGCAGATGTACGGCAAGGACTACCTGGCTGACTGCTCGCTCTATACCTCGGCAGAGCCCTGCGCCATGTGCGCGGGTGCCATCTACTGGGCGGGTGTGGGCAGGGTCGTGTATGCGATGACCGAGCGCGCATTGCTTCGCCTCACGGGTTCCAACGAGCAGAACCCCACCCTCGACCTGCCCTGCAGGCAGGTCTTTGCGGCGGGGCAGAAGGACATAGAGGTCATCGGACCCTTCGAGGAGCTCGAGCAGGAGGCGGCTGACGTTCACCAGGGCTACTGGGGCTGAGGTCGAACGCCCCTCTCGCCCGAGGGAACCCTGCGCCTCAAGAAAGAAGAGAAGCCAGACTTTGAAGAGAAGGGAAGAAAGGCCATGAGCGGCATTCCTGGGCAGCTGAAGAAGATGATGAGCCGGCGCGAGGCGCTGGTGCTTGGCGCGGGCTCGATGACCCTCGCCACGAGCCTCCTCGCGGGCTGCGGCTCCGATGGCGGCTCCACGTCAGGCGAGGGCGAGAAGGACCAGCCCAAGCGCGTGGCCATGGTCATCAGCAGTCCCAAGAACGACGGCGGCTGGGGGCAGGGCCACTACGAGTCCCTGAAGCGTGCGATGGAGTCTCATCCCGGCTGGGAGATGCTCGAGCCCAAGGAGAGCGTGGCCGACGCCGACGCGGCGGACGCCGCGCAGAGCTACGTCGACCAGGACGTCGACCTCATCGTGGGGGCCGGTAACGAGTTCGCCTCCGTCTGGGCGGACGTCGTCGCAGAGGCCGCCGAGTCGCATCCCAAGGTGCACTTCCTCATCACCAACACCGATCCCGCAGTCGACCTAGCAGACTACCGGACCCTCGACAACCTCGAGACCGTGCTCACCGACCTCAGCCAGTCGGGCGCCCTCGCCGGCGTGGTCGCGGGCCTCATGACCAAGACCAGGAGCATCGGGTTCATCGGTGGTGCCAAGCTGCCCACCACCCTCACCAAGTACGCCGCCTATCTTGCTGCGGCACAGAAGGTCACGCCGGGCGTCGAGGGCCACTACAACTTCGAGGCCGGCTTCACCGACGCCTCCCTGGGTGCTCGTCTGACCGAGAACTGGATCGTCGCCAACAACGTCGACATAATGTGGGGCGACGCCTCTGCGGTCGACAACGGTGCCCGGCAGGCGCTGGAGGAGGCAGGTGCGGACACCCACTTCGACATCGCCCAGCCCATCGACATCGCGGGGGAGGACCAGGCGACGGTCATCACCTCGACGGTCATCGACTGGAAGATCGACCAGGCCATGGACGAGATCGAGAAGGGCGAGTTCGGCTCGGGCAAGACGATCTCTGCGGACATGTCCAACGGCGGCATCAGCCTGGGCAAGTTCTCCAGCAAGGTCCCCGCGGACGTCCAGGCCAGGATCGAGGACTACTCCAAGCTCATCTCGACGGGAAGCTTCCTCTCTGATGCCGAGATAGAGGCCGTGAGGTCCACGCTCTAGTCGTTCGGGCGTCCTCCCTCCTGCTCTGCCGAGTCGGCGACGCCTTGAGAGGCGTCGCCGACTTTTCTAAACTTCTCTCCAGTAATTCTAAGCAAGTGCAAAGAACGGGGATATACGGCACGGGCGTTGTATATAAAAATACATAACGAAAAAATAGGCAGGCAAACAAACTTTTTGCCATTTGCCGCGCCTTTCGTACCGTATGCGGCAGCCGAGAAAAAGCGTAATGCGCACGCACTGATAGCATGAAGGTTGCTAACGAGGTGGGGGAGGGCTAAACAATGGCTGGTTTCGGGCCAGCATTTCTCGTCTCGGAGGCAGGGGGAGCGGGTGCGAAGGGGATTGCGCCCACGACGTCCCAGCGCGTACTTCGACATTGCGGGTCGGGAGACGGCATCGCGGAACTTGGCTTTTGCGACATAGGGAGTTACGCCCCTCGCACCATGAGGAGCGCGAAGAGAGGGACGCCGGGCAAAGAGGGAATGCCTGGCGGCGTGGGGTAACCAAGCGAAGGGGTGAACCATGGAGAAGTTGAGGGAGGTCGGCAGGCCTCTGGTGCGCGTCGATGCGTACGACAAGGTCACCGGACGTGCCATGTACACGGACGACCTCTGCCCGAAGCCCTGCCTGGAGGCTCGGATTCTGCATTCGACCATAGGTAACGGCGTCGTCAAGTCCATCGACATCGGCGAGGCGCAGAAGGTCCCTGGCGTGGTGGGGATCTTCACCTGCTTCGACGTGCCCGACCACCCGTATCCCGTGGCCGGACACCCCTGGTACGCCGAGTCCAAGAAGGAGAAGCGCGACCTTCCCGATCGCAAGCTCCTCGACTCGCGCGTGCGCATCTACGGCGACAACATCGCTGCCGTCGTGGCCGAGGACACCGTGGCCTGCGACCGCGCGCTGGCAAAGATCAAGGTCGAGTACGAGGAGTATCCTGTCGTCTACGACCCCATCGAGTCGATGAGGGGCACCGAGCACCCGGTCCAGGAGGGCAAGCCCGACAACATCGTGGCGCACACCCTGGCCAAGACGGACGACGAGAAGCTCGCCGGGTTGGGCTACTCCTCTGTCGAGGACGCGGTGAATGACCCTCGGTACCACCACTACGAGCTTCACATGGAGACGGGCGAGCAGTCCCAGGTCCACATAGAGACCTGCACCTCCTACTGCTACGAGGAGAACGGTAAGATCGTCTGCGTGTCCTCCACCCAGATCCCGCACATCTGCCGCCGCGTCATCGGCCAGGCCCTGGGCATCCCCTGGGGCGACGTCCGTGTCATCAAGCCCTACATCGGCGGCGGTTTCGGCACCAAGCAGGACATCCACTACGAGCCCCTGAACGCATGGCTCTGCAGGCAGGTCGGCGGCCGTCCCGTTCGTCTCGAGCTCAGTCGCGAGGAGCTCTTCTACGCCACCAGCGGACGCCAGCCCAAGAGCTTCGACGTCGAGGCCGCCGTCGACGACGACATGAACCTCCGCGCCCGCTCCATCAAGGGCTGGTCAAACACCGGTGGCTACATCCACCACGGTCATGCCCTGGTCCTGAACTCGGTCAACACCTTCCGCTGGCTGTACCACAGGCAAGAGGACGCGGTTCGCTGCGAGGCATGGACCATCCACACCAATGGCCCCCATACCGGTGCCATGCGCGCGTACGGCGTGCCCGAGGGCAACTGGGCGGCTGAGTGCCTCATGAGCGACATCGCCCATGACATGGGCTGGGACGGCGTCGAGTTCCGCCTGAAGAACGCCATCTACGAGGGCTACTACGACGAGTTCAGCCCCGGCAACTACATTGCCGCCCACACCTGCGGGCTGCCCGAGTGCGCCGAGAAGGGCAAGGCGTACATCGAGTGGGACAAGAAGAAGGCCGAGTACGCCAACGAGACCGGTCCCATCCGCCATGGCGTGGGCGTCTCGTTCTTCGTCTACAAGACCGCCGTCGCTCCCTTCGCACTCGAGACCGCGACAGCCGCAATCACGCTGAACCAGGACGGCAGCTTCCAGCTCCAGATGGGCGCGACCGAGATTGGCCAGGGTGCCGACACCGTCTTCTCGCAGATGGCCGCCGAGGCGATTGGCGTCGACACCGAGGACGTGCACATCGTCTCGTTCCAGGACACGGACGTCACGCCCTATGACGCGGGTGCCTATGCCTCCCGTCAGACCTACGTGTCAGGAACCGCCGTCAAGCAGGCCGGAGAGAAGCTGCACAAGCAGATCATCGACTACGCCCACTACCTCTATCCGGGTGCCCAGGGCGAGTTCACCCTGCATGACCATGCCATCTGGGACTGCGTGGGCAACAAGGTCATCGAGCTTCCGGAGCTCGCGCTCGAGGCGTACTACAACACCGACCACAATGACCAGCTCTATGCTCGCTCCACCGCCAACGTGCACACCAACACGATTGCCGTGGGCTGCAGCTTCGCCGATGTCACGGTCGACATGCCGCTGGGGCAGGTCACGGTCAACAAGATCATCAACGTGCAGGACTCCGGTCGCCTCATCAACCCCAAGCTCGTCGAGCAGCAGGTTCATGGCGGCATGGCCCAGTCCATTGGCTTCGGCCTCTACGAGGAGGTCCAGGTCGATTCCAAGACGGGTCGCGTGCTCAATCCCACGCTGCTCGACTACAAGATCCCCACCACGATGGACGTGCCCGACCTCGAGGCCCAGTTCGTCGAGACCGACGACCCCACCGGCCCCTATGGCAACAAGGCGGTGGGAGAGACGCCCATCATCTCTCCTGCGACCGCGATTCGCGATGCCATCCTGGACGCGACCGGCGTCAAGTTCTACCAGGAGCCGATGACCCCTCAGCGTCTCTTCGAGGGATTCAAGAAGGAGGGTCTCATCTAATGTATGACATCGAATCGCTCCATTGCGCGACCAGTGTGGACGACGCCGTCCGGGCCCTCGCGAACGACCCCCAGGCAATCGTCGTCGCCGGCGGCACCGACGTCCTCGTGAAGGTGCGCGAAGGCAAGCTCTCGGGTGCCCACCTCGTCTCGATCCACGAGCTCCACGACGAGCTCGATGGCGTCACCCTTGCCGAGGACGGCACCGTGGAGATAGGGCCCATCACCTGGTTCCATCACGTGACCACGAGCCCCGTGATTCAGGCGACCGTCCCCACGCTGGGCGACGCCTGCGACACTCCCGGCGGTCCCCAGCTGCGCGTGTCCGGCACCATCGGCGGCAACGTCTGCAACGCCGCCACCTCTGCGGACTCCGCGTCGACGCTCTATGCCTATGGTGCCCTGCTCGACGTGAGGGGTCCCAAGGGAGAGCGCACCATTCCCATTGAGGAGTGGTATGCGGGGCCTGGTCGCTCCACCAAGGACCGCGACGAGGTCCTCGTCAAGATTCGCATTCCCAAGGACCACTACGAGGGCTTCACCGGACACTACTTCAAGTACGGCAAGCGTCGTGCTCTCGAGATCGCGACCATGGGCTGCTGCTGCCTGGCCAGGCTCTCGGCCGACAAGGGGACCGTCGACGACATCCGCCTCGCCTTCGGGGTGGCGGGACCCACGCCCATGAGGGCGAGGAATGCCGAGGACGGCGTGCGCGGACTTCCCATCGCCGATGCGGTCGAGAGGATCGGAGAGCTGGCCCAGGCGGACACCAATCCTCGCGACAGCTGGCGCGCCTCAAAGGAGTTCAGGCTGCAGCTCATCAAGGAGATGGCGAAGCGCTCTCTCACCGAGGCCGCGCGCAAGGGAGGGGCAGAGATCTAATGGACATGAGAATCCTGAAGTGCACGGTCAACGGCAAGGAAGTCCAGGTGGGCTATGACCCCCGCGAGTCCCTGCTCGACACCCTGCGCAACCGTCTTCACCTTACCAGCGTCAAGCGTGGTTGCGAGGTCGGCGAGTGCGGGGCCTGCACCGTCCTCATAGACGGGGTTGCCACCGACACCTGCCTCTATCTAACTGACTGGGCCCAGGGCAAGGAGATCCTGACCGTCGAGGGCCTCCAGGCCGCAGACGGCACGCTCCATCCCGTCCAGCAGGCGTTCGTGGACGAGTTTGCGGTCCAGTGCGGCTTCTGTATTCCCGGGCTCATCATGAGCACGGTCGAGATAGCAAACTCCGGCAAGACCTACAGCAGGGACGAGCTGCGCAAGCTGCTCTCCGGGCACCTCTGCCGCTGCACGGGCTACCAGGACGTGATGAATGCGGTCGAGAAGGCCGTCGACTTCTGCCACGAGCGCGTCGGAGCAGAAGAGGCGACCACGGCCTAGTCGGCGAGGGTGGTGCGGTGGTCGTTCCGCCGCACCACCACGCCAGGCACCCTCGCTTGCAAAACAGGTCGGGGACCGGGAGGCAACAATGGGTCCCCCATGTTTGGGCCGCATCAGGACGCGGTCGGGTTCCATCCATACAAATCCAGGCTTCGCGCTGCATAAGGGTAGAAAGGAGGCGACCTCAGCCGCCCTCTAGGGACATTCTTGCAAACTCGCCAAGAAAGGAACGCTCACTCATGAAGGACAAGATCCAGTCGTTCTTCCACTTGGAGGAGCACGGAACCAACATCCAGGCGGAGGTCATCGCAGGCATCACGACCTTCGTAACCATCGCCTACATCCTCGTCGTCAACCCCTCCATCCTGGGTGACGGCGGCATGGACCCCGGCGCCGTCTTCACAGCCACCGCCATCACGGCCGCGTTCGGCACCTGCCTCATGGCCCTCTCGACCAACTACCCCTTCATCCTCGCGCCCGGTATGGGCCTCAACGCCTTCATGATCTACACGGTGGTCCTGAGCATGGGGTACACCTGGGAGGTCGCTCTCGCGGCGTTCTTCGTCGAGGGCCTCATCTTCCTCGTCATCGCGCTCACCAACGTGCGCGAGGTCGTCTTGGACGCCATCCCGCTGAGCCTCAAGTTCGCCATCACGGCTGGCATCGGCCTCTTCATCACCCTGATCGGCCTCAAGAACGCGGGCATCGTCGTCGACAGCCCCTCCACCCTCATCACCATCTTCCCCTTCCACACCAGCATGCTGGACGGCAGCTTCGCCACCGGAGGAATCTCCGCGCTCCTTGGTCTGGTCGGCATCGTGGTGACCGCGCTGCTCATGATCCACAACGTCAAGGGCAACATCCTGCTGGGCATCCTCATCACCTGGGCCCTCGGCCTCGTCTGCCAGCTGGCCGGCATCTACGTCCCCGATCCCGCGGCCGGCTACGGCAGCCTCATCCCCGACTTCTCTCGCGGCCTCTCGGTCCCGTCGCTCGCTCCCACCTTCATGAAGATGGACTTCTCGCAGGTGTTCAGCGTCGGCTTCGCCACCGTGGTCATCGCCTACCTGTTCACCAACATCTCCGAGACCTTCGGCGCCCTCGTGGGCTCCGCCTCGAAGGCTGGCGTGCTCCAGGAGGACGGCAAGTTCCCGCGCTTCAAGAACGCCCTCGTCGCCCAGTCTGTGGGCGTCCTGACCGCAGCGGTCACCGGCACCTCCGCCACGACCTCCGTCGTCGAGTGCGCGGCCGGCATAGCGGCCGGTGGCAAAACCGGCCTCACCTCGCTGGTCACCGGCGTCATGTTCCTGATCTCGCTGCTCCTCTCGCCCATCTTCCTGGCGATTCCCTCGTTTGCCACAGCTCCCGCCCTGGTCATCGTCGGCTTCCTCATGATTTCGTCGCTGCTCAACATCGACTTCTCCGACATGTCCGAGGCCATGCCCGCCTTCATCTGCCTCTTCACCATCCCCTTCACCTACAGCATCGTCGAGGGAATGGCCCTGGGCTTCATCTCGTACGTCGTCATCAACACGCTCGGCGGAAACGAGCGCCGTAAGAAGGTCAGCGTGGCAATGTACGTGATAGCGCTCCTGTTCGTAGCCAAGTACTTCTTCGTCTAGCATTGGCAAGCCGTCTCGCCTGCGGGCGGACGGCACCGTGAGAAGGGACCGCACCATGCTCAACAAGTTCTGCAAGAAGCCGCTGTGGGAATGCAACCGTACCCTCGTCAGGGTGGCGCAGGGCCAGGAGCCCGCGGACATGGTGATTCGCCATGCCAAGCTCGTCAGCGTCACCACGCACGAGGTCCTGGAGGACACCGACATCGCCATCGCTGAGGGCCGCGTCGCCTACCTGGGCATCGCCCCCTATACCGCCGACCACTGCATCGGCGAGAACACAAAGGTCATCGACGCCAAGGGCCAGTTTGTCGCCCCCGGCTTCATGGACGGCCACATCCACGTGGAGAGCTCGATGGTCGGCGTCGACGAGTACGCCCGCGCCGTCGTGCCCCATGGCACCACCGGCATCTACTGGGATCCCCACGAGCTTTGCAACGTCACCGGTCTCGAGGGCGTCGCCGAGGTGGCGAAGGTCGCCAAGAGAGTGCCCCTGAAGGCCATGATCACCACGCCGTCCTGCGTGCCCGCCGTCCCCGGCTTCGAGGACACCGGCGCCTCCGTCGACGCCGCCGGCATCAAGGAGACCATGGGCTGGGACTCCGTCGTCGCCCTCGGCGAGATGATGAACTATCCCGGCATCCTCGCATGTGCCGACAACCCCATCGAGGAGGTCAACGAGACCCTGAAGGCCGGCGCGACCGTCACGGGGCACTACAGCGTCTGCGAGACCGACCGCGGGCTCAACGCCTACATCGCGTCGGGCGTCTCGTCCTGCCATGAGTCCATCCGCGCCGAGGACGTGCTCGCCAAGCTGCGCCTGGGCATGTACGCGCAGATTCGCGAGGGCTCCGCCTGGCAGAACCTCCACGACCTCGCACCCGCAGTCACGGACGGCAAGGTCGACACGCGCCTCTGCAACCTGGTCTCGGACGACAACCATCCCAACACGCTCGTCTCTGACGGCCACCTCGACCGCATCCTGCGCATGGCGGTCCGCGAGGGCATCGACCCCATCACCGCCATCCAGATGGTGACGATCAATGCCGCCACCTACTTCCAGATGGGGACCGACATGGGCTCCGTCACCCCGGGCAAGTGCGCCGACATCGTCTTCCTCGAGGACCTCAAGGACTTCCACGTCATCCGTACCATCATCGACGGCGAGGTCGTGGCAGAGGACGGCAAGGCGCTCTTCGAGGCCGGCTCCTACCAGTACCCCGAGTTCATGACCGACACCATGCACGTTGCGGTCGACATCAGCGAGTCCACCTTCCGGATTCCTGCGGTGGACTCCAAGGGCAACGCGCTCGCCGGCGACTCCGCGACCGTCCGCACCATGGTCGTCGCCCCCGGCTCCACCATCACCGAGGACACCCTCGCCCAGGCGCCGATCAAGGACGGCCAGCTTGTGGCCGACTCGCAGAACGACCTGCTCAAGGCCTTCGTCTTCGAGCGCCACAACAACACCGGCAGCTTTGCCTACGGCTTCGTCAAGGGCTTCGGCATCCACGGTGCGCTCGCCCAGACCGTCGCCCACGATGCCCACAACCTGCTCGTCGTCGGCGACAACGACGCCGACATGGCGCTGGCCGCAAAGACCCTGGTCGAGTGTGGCGGCGGCGAGTGCGCGGTCGAGGACGGCAAGATTCTGGGCCAGGTCGCGCTTCCCATCTGCGGCCTCATGAGCCCCCGTCACGTCGAGGACGTGGCTGCGGACGTCGAGAAGGTCGAGGAGGCCTGGAAGAGCATGGGCTGCACCATGCCCTCGCCCTTCATGACCATGGGCCTGCTCTCCCTCGCGTGCATTCCCAGCCTGCGCCTCACCAACCGCGGTCTGGTGAACACCGACACCTTCCAGTTCGAGTCCCTCGTGGTCGAGTAGCGCCGCAGGGAGCCCTGTTCCCGAGCACGAAGAAGCCCGCAGCTCTCAGGAGCTGCGGGCTTTGCATGTCTGGATGCCGCGCGATGACGCGGGTGACGTCGTGCCAGCGGATGTTCGCCAGCCAGCCGACGGGCACCTGCCTACCAGCTGACGATGATGGTGCTGTCGTCGCGATGGGCGTTTCCTCCCTCGGCGTCGTCCGATGCCTCGGTGCCGGTCTTGACGTCGTAGCCCAGCCGTCGCAGCGTGCGGATGAAGTGCACCAGCTGCGTGTTGTACTCGTTCAGGAGTCGTGCCTGCTGGATGGGGCTGATGAGCGCCTGCTCCCGGCCGTAGATGATGTCGCTCATCGCGTCCGCGACGATCATGTTGCTGTTCGCCAGCAGATCGTTGTAGAACGAGTTCCCGCTGCCTCCTCCATCGCTCTCGCCCGGCGCGAACTTCACCGTCAGGGACCTGCGTCCATAGGTCGCATACATACGGACGCGCGTGTCCGTCTGGCCGATGGCGTTCTTCATGGCCCACTTGAGCGCGTTGCCCGACAGCGTGTCCGCCTCGGCGCGCTCACGCCCCGGCTGCGCCTCGCCGGCGATTCTCCTGGCGTCCTCTGCCTCGAGCATGTCGCTCCTCTCTTCCTCGCCCCCAGGGGCAATCGGCCTCAGTCAAATAAAGATACCCGATGGGAGCTCGCGCCCCCATGGTCGTGACGCATGCGGCTCGTGTCGGATGCGAGGTGACTCTGGGTGCCTTCGCCGAGGCAATGGTATACTCGATTAGTTAACAGTATCTAACTTTAAGGAAGTGTTCGAATGGCAGAAGAGAAGGAAGCCGAGAAGGGAACGGCCCCCGTGTCCAATCGTGGCTGGGGAGTTCGTGAGGTAGTGACGGCAGTCCTGCTGAGCGCGCTCGCGGTGGTCATCATGTTTGCGGGATCCATGCTCACCATGTTCTCCTACGACTTTGCGATGGTCGCATCGGGCGGAGCGGCCGTGTTTCTCGCAGCACCCGTGTTCATGCTCATGGTGCGGCGAGTCGACAGGTTTGGCGTGACCTGCGTCTTCACCACCGTTACCGCGCTGCTCTTCTGCACCGTGGGCAACATGCTCTTCATGCTGCCCTTCTATGTGGTGGGCGGGCTGCTCTTGGACCTCGTCTTCCTGCGGACGTCGCAGCGGCGTCAGAGCTCCTGGTGGGCGACGGGCGCATGGACGACGTTCAGCGGCCTATACCTGCTCTCCACGCTGATTCCCTACCTGGGAAACATGGACGCCTACGTTGCCCAGACCGTGCAGGAGCGCGGCTTTGACCAGGCCTATGTCGATGCGTTCTTCAAGTACTACGGCAACCCGGCATGGATTGTCGCCATCATGCTCATCACCATGGCCGCGGGCTTCCTGGGCTGCCTCATCGGCAGGGCGCTCATGAAGAGGCACTTCGAGCGCGCCGGGGCCCTGTAGGG
Source organism: uncultured Olsenella sp. (assembly GCA_947253595.1). Classification (GTDB taxonomy): domain Bacteria; phylum Actinomycetota; class Coriobacteriia; order Coriobacteriales; family Atopobiaceae; genus Olsenella_I. Next base: position 11,252 of record CAMXZR010000021.1, read on the forward strand.
TGGGTAAGGACGACGCAAGGGGAACGGGACTCACGGTTGCCACGAAGACGGCCGTGCTCCTCCTTGCCATGGCCGCGTGCTCGTTGAACCTGGGGCTGTATCCCATGCTCGCGCTCAGCCTGTCGTCACTCGCCTACTTGGTGGTCGCAGGGGAGCAGCGCATCGCCCTGGGCATGCTGGCCTTCCTGGCCGTGCTCGGGCCGCTGTACGTCGCATACACCTACCTGGGCGTTGCCCCCATCGTCATCTCGCCCATCCATGTCTTCCAGATGTGGCACCTCTTTCCCGTGACGTCGGCTGCGTGCGTGCTCTTCATGACGCCTCCGGGCATGATCAGCGCGGCGCTCGTGCGGGCGCGCTGCCCCAGGAAGGTCATCCTGGGGACCCTGGTGTTCCTGCGCTTCTTCCCCACCTTTGCCGCCAGCTGGCGTCTCCTGAGGGACGCCATGAGGAAGCGTGGCCTCACGGCATGGCGCCAGATGCTCGCAAAACCCCTGGACACCTACGAGTACGTGATGGTTCCGGCCCTTATGTCGCTGGTGGGCAGTGCGGACCAGCTCTCGGCCTCCGCCGTGACGCGCGCCGCCGAGGCGCCCATGGCGCGCAGCAGCTACTACCAGCATCCGGCGAGGGCGCTGGACCTCGCCTGCGTCGTGGCCGCCCTCGCCGCCTGCGCGGGGGCGGTCGTCGCGAACGGGGTGATGTCGTGAGCGAGTCGAGGCGGGAGGTCCTCTCGCTGAGCGACGTCTCGTTTGCGTACAAGGGGGCTTCCCGGACCGTCGATGACGTGAGCCTCAGCGTTGCCGCAGGGGAGTGCGTGGTGCTCTGCGGTCCCTCGGGCGGCGGCAAGACCACCATCATCCGCCTGGTGAACGGCCTGGCGGGAGGGTATTACCCTGGCAACGGCAGGGGCGAGGTCATGTTGGCGGGACATCCCGCCGAGGGGCTCGCCCTCTGGGAGCGCGCAGAGCTGGTGGGAAGCGTGTTCCAGGACCCCTCGGCCCAGTTCTTCTCGAGCCAGCTCGCAGGAGAGATAGCCTTCACCTGCGAAAACCTTGGCTACGACCACGATCGCGTGGTAGAGCTCACCGATGGGGCGATCGACGAGCTGTCACTCGGCCCCCTGCGTGGGGCATCCAACGACAGCCTCTCCAGCGGACAGAAGCAGAAGGTGGCGATAGCCTCCGCGCTGGGACCGCGACCTGCCCTCATGGCCATGGACGAGCCCTCGTCGAACCTGGACGTCGCGGCGGCGGACGCCCTGGGGCGCACCCTGCGTCAGCTGAAGGAGCGGGGCATGGCGATTCTGGTCGCCGAGCATCGCCTTGCCTATCTCATGGACGTGGCCGACCGCTTCCTGCTGGTGCGTGGGGGAAGGGTCGAGCGAGAGGTCACGCGAGAGGAGATGCTGGCCCTTCCCGACGAGACGCGCCTCTCATGGGGGCTCAGGGACGTCCGAAAGACCCTGCGGCCCCGGCTTCCCTCCCCTGGTCCGGACCAGGGGAGGGAAGCCGTCCTCGAGCTGCGGGACCTGGGCGTCTCCTTTGGAGACAGGCAGGTCTTCCGCAGCGTCTCGCTCGTGGCATCCGCAGGGCAGATACTGGCCGTGACGGGCGCGAACGGCACCGGGAAGACCAGCCTGGCCCGCGTCCTGGCGGGCCTCGCGAAGCCCAGCCATGGGACGGTGCTGGTGGGTGGTCACGCCCGTGGCCGACGCGAGCTGCGCCGCATGGTGTGGTACAGCCCCAACGACGTCAAGGCCGAGTTCTTCACGCCGAGCGTCCAGGAGGAGGTAATGCTCCTGGTCGCGCGTGACGAGCCTCACAGGGAGCGGGCGCGTCGCCTCCTGCGCGGGCTTGGTCTCTGGGAGCTGCGCGAGCGACACCCGATGACGCTCTCGGGTGGGCAGAGACAGCGCCTCTCCATAGCCTGCGGGCTCATGAGCGAGAGGCCCGTGCTCGTGCTGGACGAACCGACGAGCGGCCTCGACGCCATCAGCATGCAGGAGGTCTCCCACGCGCTCCAGCTCGCCTGCGACGAGGGACTCTGCGTGGTGGTGGTCACGCACGACAACGAGTTCATGCAGCGCTGCTGCACCCATGCCTATCAGCTGCGACCGGCGGAAGGAGGCACCATGCGTGACGGAGGGACGGAGGGCATGGCGACCGAGGGAGGCCACGTGCCGACCCCCGAGGGCAAGAAGGCAGAAAAGAAGCGGAAGAATGCCCGCCTGTGGGCGCTCTACCTGCGATTGACCAAGCCCGTTCATCGCACCATCATCGTCGGGATGGTCATGTCGGCGCTTTCGGTCGTGGTGGGTGTCGTCCCGTACCTCGTCGCGATCGCCATCGCCCAGACGGCGCTGCGGGGTGTCCTGCCCAAGCCGCCCGCGCTTGCGCTCATGGTTGCCGCCGCCATCTTCTGTGCCACTGCGGACCGCTTCCTCTTTGCGGGTGGGACGGGCATCTGCCACAGGGCGGATGCGGGGTTCCGCGTGAACGCGCGCCACATCCTGCTCGACCACTTCTCCAGGCTGCCTCTCGGCTGGTTCGGCGAGCGCAGTTCCAGCGAGGTCAAGCAGGCGGTGTCCGACGATGTTCTGGGCTTGCACCAGACCATCGGCCACGCCCCGACCGAGATGGTCCGAGCCCTGCTCTCGCCATTGGTTCCGCTCGTGGTCCTCTTTGTGGCGGACTGGAGGATGGCCCTCGTCCTCCTGGCATACGTCGTCGTCTTCGTCATGGTGTCGATGGCCTTCATGACGCGCGACTACGAGGCGCTCGCCGTGCAGTACGGCGAGGCGAACGTGGAGCTCTCCTCCGCCGTGGTCGAAATCGCCGAGGGCATCGAGGTCGTGAAGACCTTCGGGAGCGCGAGGCGGGTGGGGTCGCGCTATCGCGACGCCGTGGAGCGCCTGTGCGACGTCACCTTCGAGTGGACGAAGCTCACGGCGGGGCCCTTCAGCCTGCTGGGAGGCTTCATCTCGCCGGGCATGATGCTTGCCTTCCTCGGCCTTGCGAGCAGCCTGTTCGTTGGCTGGGGCTGGCTCGACTTCGCCGACTGCGTGCCCTTCCTGGTACTTGGCCCGTCCATTCCGGCCGGCATGCTGGTCGTGGCGGCGGGCATGGGCTTCCTCAGGACGGCGACGCAGAACCTCGAGCATCTGGACGTGGTCCTCTCGGCAGAGCCGCTTGCCGAGGCGGTCGAGCCCTGCGCGCTCCCTTCTGGAACCCTGGGCCTGCACTTTGACGAGACCTGCTTCAGGTATGCCCCCGACGCCGCCCTCGCGCTCGACCACGTGAGCGCGCGCGTGGAGCCAGGCAGCGTCTGCGCGCTGGTGGGGGACTCCGGCAGCGGCAAGACCACCTTTGCCCGCCTCATCCCGCGCTTCTGGGACCCCACGTCGGGAGCTGTGAGCCTGGGTGGCATCGACCTGCGCGAGCTCTCCACCCAGACGCTCCTCTCGAGGGTGGCGATCGTCTTCCAAGAGAGCATGCTGCTCTCGATCAGCCTGCGTGACAACATCCGGCTCGCTTGCCCCGACGCGACGGACGAGGAGGTCGTGGAGGCGGCGAAGGCCGCGCAGATCCACGAGAGGATCATGGAGTTCCCCCAGGGGTACGACTCGGTCTTCGGTTCTGCGGACTGCGAGCTCTCGGGCGGAGAGGTGCAGCGCGTCGCCATCGCCCGTGCCATCCTGCAGGACGCCCCGGTGCTGGTGCTGGACGAGGCGACGGCGCATGCCGACCCCGAGAACGAGACCGCCATCCAGGCCGCGCTGAGCCGCCTGTCTGCCGGACGTACCACCATCGTGATAGCGCATCGCCTGAACACCGTGGCAGGCGCGGACAAGACGCTCGTCCTGGAGGAGGGGCGCGTCATAGAGGAGGGGACGCATCAGGAGCTCCTGGAGGCCGGTGGGCGGTACGCCCGGCTCTGGGAGACCCAGCAGGTGGCGCTCTTCTCGAACGAGGGCTCGAGGGAGGCCACCCGATGATCACCGACCGAATCGACAGGCTCGCCGGTCGCAGGACCGGCATCAAGGCGCAGATGGCATACTTCGTCCTCTGTGGGGTGTTGGAGGGTGGCGTCTACGCCATGCTCCTGCCGCTCCTGCACGCCCTGTTCGACGCGGACGGTGCCGCCGCCCTGCGCTGGTCGCTCGCCCTGACGGCGCTCGGCGTGGTCTGCGCGCTCGCGAACTACCTCTCGGAGACCCATGGCTACATGATCGGCGACGTGGTGATCGTGCGCAGCATCCAGGAGCGTCTGGGCGACCACATCGTGAGGCTGCCTCTGGGCTGGTTCACGGCGGGCAGGGCAGGCGAGCTTGCCGCCCTGCTGGAGCGTGACCTGCAGATGATTATGAACCTCCCGGGCATCTTCCTGAAGCAGCAGGTGATCGCCGTGGCGGTTCCCGCCTGCATCGCTGCGATCTACCTCTTCGTGGACTGGCGCGTCTGCCTCGCGTTCGTGGCCGTCTCGCCCGCGCTCTGGGTCTGGTCCCGCAAGATGGGCGAGGCCACAGGTACGGGCCACGAGGCCGAGGAGCGCTCGAACGCGCAGCTCTCTGGTCGCGTGCTCGAGTTCGTGCGCGCCCAGCCCGTCCTGCGCGCGACGGGTGTGGCACAGAACGGGTGGAGGGCGCTGGAGGACGACATCCAGCGCGACCACGCGAACACGGTGCGCACCCTCGACATGGTGCAGAGGCCCACCACCGTCTACACGCTGCTCGTCTACCTGGTCTTTGGTCTTACCTTCCTCTGCGCCACGACCCTGTTGGCCCTGGGACAGCAGGGTGCCGTCGAGTACCTCTTCGTCGTCGTGCTCGCCCTGCGCTCCGTCGATGCCCTCATGAAGGCGGGGAGCCAGAGCATGGCCATGAGCGTCTGCCAGAACGCCATCGACACCTCCGAGAGGATCCTTGCGGCGGACCCCCTGCCCGAGACGGACGCTCCCCTGCACCCCAGGGGCGCGGGCATAGAGTTCGACCACGTGAGCTTCTCGTACGACAAGTCCCGCCCCGTCATCGATGACGTGTCGCTGATCTGTCCCGAGGGGCGACTGACCGCGCTCGTGGGACCCTCGGGATCGGGCAAGACCACCCTCACGCGACTCATTGCGCGCTTCTGGGACGTGGATGGGGGTGCCGTGCGGATCGGCGGCGTGGACGTACGAGACATGGCTGTGGAAGAGCTCCTGGGAATGGTCTCCCTCGTCTTCCAGGACGTGTACCTCTTCGACGGAACCATCGAGGAGAACGTGCGCTTCGGGCAGCCTGATGCCACGGACGAGCAGGTGCGCCATGCCGTGCGCGTCGCCCGCCTCGATCAGGTCGCCGAGCGTCTCGAGGACGGTTGGGAGACGCGTGTGGGCGAGGGGGGCGGAAGGCTCTCTGGCGGCGAGCGCCAGCGCGTCTCCATTGCGAGGGCACTGCTGAAGGACGCGCCCATAGTCCTCTTCGACGAGGCGACCGCGGCACTCGACGCCGAGAACGAGGCGGCCATCGTTGACGCGATGCACGAGCTCGCGCGTGACAGGACGGTCATCGCGATCGCCCACCGGCTCTCGACCATCGCCGGCGCGGACCAGATTGCCATGCTGGAGGACGGCCGCGTCACCCAGCTGGGGACGCACGAGGAGCTTCTTGCCCAGGAAGGCCGCTACCGCAGCTTCTGGGCGGACCGTCAGCGTGCCCAGGGCTGGCGTGTGAGGTAGGCTGCCAGAGCAACCCCGCCGACATGGAGCGAGGGCGCAAGGGGCCCGTCGGGCATGCCTCGCATGCCCGACGGGCCCGTCTCACGTGCGACGTCCTTGGACGGCGATGGGGCGAGCCCGTCATCCGGCCCGAGGCACGCCACGCCGGAACCGTAGGGGTCGCCATGCTGGCGGCGCGGGACTGCCTTTCTCCTCACTTTTTGTTAGGTATCAGGGAGGTGGGTCCCGTGGGGGGACGGATTCCCTCTGACTGCCTTGTCCCAACGCGCCTCCGCAGGGCCTGCTTCGGTGGAGCAGGCGATGGCTGGTCGGTGGACTGCGTTATATGAAAAAGAGGATAACGACGCTCAAAGCTCCAGAGGGGCCGTTTGTCGAACGGCCTGCCGCCTGCGGCGGACTCCTTGCGAAGCCCCTTGCCAATCGCGAAAAAGGGCCTATATTTATTGGTACCAAACAAAAAGTTTGGTAAGCGTACAGTAAGTAAGTATCGGGGTCATGGAAGTCCAGGAGGGGACGCAGCATGGAGCCAAAGATCAAGTGGGTTGCCAACAGGATGCCCAAGAGCGACGACACGAACCTGCCGGTCATGTCGCTCGACAACGTCGCCAAGGCCCGTGCCTTCCATGGCAGCTTCCCCCAGTACTCGGTGACCCCCCTTGCCGACCTCGAGGGGATGGCCGGGCAACTCGGGCTGGGCGGCCTCTTCGTCAAGGACGAGAGCTACCGCTTCGGTCTCAACGCCTTCAAGGTCCTGGGCGGCTCCTTCGCGATGGCCCGCTACATCGCCGACGAGACCGGCCGTGACGTGTCCGAGATGACCTTCGACTATCTCACCTCTGACCAGCTGCAGAAGGACTTCGGCCAGGCCACCTTCTTCACCGCCACCGACGGCAACCACGGCCGCGGCGTCGCCTGGGCTGCCAACAGGCTTGGCCAGAGGTCCGTCGTGCACATGCCCAAGGGCTCCACCAAGACGCGCTTCGACAACATCGCCAAGGAGGGCGCCAAGGTAACCATCGAGGAGCTCAATTACGACGACTGCGTTCGTCTGGCAGCCAAAGAGGCGGCCGAGACCGAGCATGGCGTCATCGTCCAGGACACCGCCTGGGACGGCTACGAGAAGATCCCCTCCTGGATCATGCAGGGCTACGGCACCATGTCCGCCGAGGCTGCCGAGCAGCTCCGCCAGCTTGAGGTCAACCGTCCCACCCACGTCTTCGTCCAGGCCGGCGTGGGATCCCTCGCCAGCGCCATGGTCGGCTTCTTCGCCAACCTCTTCCCCAGCTGTCCCCCCAAGTTCGTGATCATGGAGGCGGAGGCCGCGGACTGCCTGTACAAGGGCGCCTTGGCCGCTGACGGCGATCCCCGCATCGTGGGTGGGGACCTGCAGACCATCATGGCCGGGCTTGCCTGCGGCGAGCCCAACACCATCGGCTGGGACATCCTGCGCAACCACGCGGACGCGTTCCTCTCCTGCCCCGACTGGGTGGCGGCGAAGGGCATGCGCATGCTTGCGGCCCCCAGCAAGGGAGACCCCAGCGTCACCTCCGGCGAGTCCGGTGCCGTGGGCATGGGCGTCATCTCCACGATCATGAGCGACCCCGACTACGCTGACCTGCGCGAACTTCTAGAGCTGAACCAGGACTCCAAGGTCCTGCTCTTCTCGACAGAGGGCGACACCGACCCGGTTCGCTATCGCGAGGTCGTCTGGGGCGGAGCCTACCCCACCGAGTAGCCTTCCCAGCGAGCCGCCCTCCGCCGCAGGCAGGGGAGGACGGCCCAAGGTCCGACCATCTGCCTGCACCCAAGCGAGGGTTCCCAAGGGAACGAGACAGGGAGGAAAGGACATGAAGGAGCTCGACTACGATCAGATCAAGAAGGCCGCGCAGGCCTACGGCGAGGATATGAACCGCTTCCTGCGCGCCATGATCTCCCACCCCAGCGAGAGCTGCCAGGAGAAGGAGGTCGTCGCCTGCATCAAGGAGGAGATGGAGCGCCTGGGCTTCGACGAGGTCCGCGTCGACGGCCTCGGCAACGTCATGGGCTTCATGGGCACGGGCGAGAAGATCCTCTGCATGGACGGCCACATCGACACCGTCGGCGTGGGCAACCTCGAGAACTGGGAGGCGGACCCCTACGAGGGCTACGAGACCGACGAGCTCATCTACGGCCGCGGCGGCTCCGACCAGGAGGGCGGCGTCTGCTCTGCCGTCTACGCAGCCAAGATGATGAAGGACCTCGACCTCATCCCCGAGGGCTACAAGGTCATGGTCGTCGGCACCGTCCAGGAAGAGGACTGCGACGGCATGTGCTGGCAGTACATCTACAACAAGGACGGCATCAAGCCCGAGTTCGTCATCTCCACCGAGCCCACCGACGGCGGCATCTACCGCGGCCACCGCGGCCGCATGGAGATCAGGGTCGACGTCCACGGCGTCTCCTGCCACGGCTCTGCCCCCGACCGCGGCGACAACGCCATCTACAAGATGGCCGACATCATCGCCGACGTCCGCTCCCTCAACAACAACGGCGCAGACGAGTCCACCGACATCAAGGGTCTCGTCAAGATGCTTGATCCCAAGTACAATCCCGAGCACTTCGAGGACGCCCGCTTCCTGGGCCGCGGCACCTGCACCGTCTCGCAGATCTTCTTCACCAGTCCCAGCCGCTGTGCCGTCGCAGACTCCTGCGCCATCTCCATCGACCGCCGCATGACCGCAGGCGAGACCTGGGAGTCCTGCCTCGAGGAGGTTCGCAACCTGCCTGCCGTCAAGAGGTACGGCGACGACGTCAAGGTCTCCATGTACATGTACGACCGTCCCTCCTGGACCGGAGAGGTCTACGAGACCGAGTGCTACTTCCCGACCTGGATCAACAAGGAGTCCGCTCCCCACGTCAAGGCCCTCGTCGACGCGCACAAGGCCCTCTTCGGCGACGAGCGCATCGGCTGCGAGCCCTCGATGGACAAGCGCCACCGTCCCCTGGTCGACAAGTGGACCTTCTCGACCAACTGTGTCTCCATCCAGGGTCGCTACGGCATCCCCTGCGTCGGCTTCGGTCCCGGCGCCGAGTCCCAGGCCCACGCCCCCAACGAGATCACCTACAAGCAGGACC
>CAMXZR010000022.1 GCA_947253595.1 uncultured Olsenella sp.
CTGGCAGATTGATGCCCGATCATAATTCCCCAGGAGGGGCAAGGGCTCACCAAGGTTGCCGTGCCAGGCACCTTATAAGCAAGACATTGTACATGCGAGAGGCAGCTCGCCGTGCCACGGGAGCGTCGCCGTGCCACAGAAAGCTCGATGCGGGTGGTTTTCTCGGCGAGAAGCGCCCGGAGCCACCCACTTCTTGCCTTAAGTGGCAGATGAAACACCCACATCGTCCCTCTCGCGGCTAGATGTCTGGCCATCCCTCTTGCGGCTAGACGTGCGGCAAGAGGGACTCGCGGCGCGGTCACCACGCCCCGGCACCACCTCCTCCTGCCACTCGTCCTAATCCCATAATTCGTCGGCCAGGATCTTGAAGCAGACCTTCCGTTGCCTAGGCCTTGGCGTGCGCGGCCCTGCCTGCGGCCATGCGCAGGGCGTAGTCGATGGCGTTCACGAGGCTGAGCTCGTTGGACGTGCCCTTGCCCACGAGTGCAAAGCCGGTGCCGTGGTCGACCGAAGTGCGGATGATGGGCAGCCCCAGCGTGATGTTGACGCCCTCGACCGCCTTCCACTGGTTGGTCGCGCGGTCGATCACGAAGCCGAGGACCTTGGTGGGGATGTGCCCCTGGTCGTGGTACATGCAGACCGTCACGTCGTACCAGCCGCCGTTCATCTCGGAGAAGACCGAGTCGGGTGGGACGGGCCCGATGGCGTTGATGCCCCTGGCCTTGGCCTCCTCGATGGCGGGGGAGATCTCGTCTATCTCCTCCCTGCCGAAGAGCCCATGCTCCCCGCAGTGCGGGTTGAGGCCGGCCACGGCAACGCGAGGCCTCTCGATGCCCAGGTCGAGGCAGGCTTGGTTGGCAAGCTCGATGCACTCCAGGACGCGGGCCTTCTTCACGCGGTCGCAGGCCTCGCGCAAGCTCACGTGGGTAGAGACGTGCACCACGCGGAAGTCGTGGTGGGCGAGCATCATGGTGTACATTTTGGTCTCCGTGTAGGTGGCGTAAATCTCTGTGTGGCCGTCGAAGTGCATGCCCTGGGGCGCGAGGGCCAGGTTCATGGCCTCCTTGTTGAGGGCGTTGGTCACGGTGGCGTCAACCTCGCCCGCCATGGCGAGCTCGATGACCTTCTTGACGCTCTGGAAGGCGGCGTTGCCACCCTCCGCGCTGACCTCGGCGAGCTTGAACTCCTTGACGTCCCTGACGAGGTCGAGCTGGTAGACGTCTATGGTGCCTGCCTCGAACTTAGCCTCGCCGATGCCAGAGACGGGGTTGACGGCAATCTCGGGATGGTTAACGAGGCCCTTCGCCTGCTCGAACATCTTTGCGTCGCCCACCACGATGGGGCGGCAGCGCTCGTAGAGGGAGGGGTCAGAGAGCGCCTTGACGGTGATCTCGGGGCCGTTGCCCGCAGGGTCTCCCATGGTTATGCCCACGATGGGCAGGTAGGTCTGGGCCATCTCTAGCACACCCCATTCGTGCGGTCCTCTTCGAGGGCCTTCCTCAGGGCATCCATGCCCTCGTCGGAAAGCTGGTTGAAGGGGGCGCGGCACTTGCCCACCGGGTAGCCCAGCAGGTTGACCGCGAACTTGACCACGGTGTTGGGGTTGCCGTACTTGAATACGCCGCGCAGGTTGGCTACGGCGTCCTGGCAGGCCTGGACCGCCTCGAGGTCACCGGCGACGAAGTTCTCGTAGATTCCCACCATGTTCCTGGGGTACACGTTGGCGCAGCCGGCGATGGAGCCCGTGGCACCGTGTCGCAGGGCGCGCAGGATCAGCGCATCGTTGCCCGAGAGCACGGAGAAGCCCGTGCCCGCGGTGAGGTCGATGTAGGCCCTGAGGTTGTCCCAGTCACCCGAGGAGTCCTTGGCGCCCACGATGTTGTCGACCTCGGCGAGCCTGGCGACGGTGGCGGGCTCGATGGCGTTACCCGTGCGCATGGGGATGTTGTAGAGCACGATGGGCATGTCCACCGCCGCGGCAACGGCCTCGTAGTGGGCGACGAGTTCGGCCTGGCTCGCCTTCGCGAAGGAGGGCGTGATGACGGAGAGCACGTCGGCACCAAGGTCCGCGGCCATCTTGGACTGCTCGATAGTCTCCCTGGTGCTGATGCAGCCCGTGCCCGCATAGACGGGGACGCGACCCGCGACCTGGTCGATGACGGTCTTGAGCACGAGGCGCTTGTCCTCGCCGTTGAGGATGTATCCCTCGCCGTTGGTGCCGAAGCAGAAGATGGCATGGATGCCCGCGTCGACCTGGCGGTCCACCTGACGGCGCAGCTCGTCCACGTTCACGCTCTCGTCCTCGTTGAACGGCGTGACTATGGGAACGATGATGCCCTTTACGTCCACGTCCCTCATGGCGTGCTCCCCTCTCCTGCCCTTGCGGAAGTCCTACATGACCCTCTGGTAGATGGCGCGTGCGTCGTCGGCCGTGATCGTGCGCATGTTGTTGACCAGGAGGCGCGTGACCTCCATGCCGGCCGCCACGAGGCCCTCGAGGCCCTCGAGGTCCTCCGCAGGAACGTCGAACTCGCGCAGGCTCGTGGAAATCTCGAGGTGGCGGACGATGTCACCCATCCAGGCGACGAGCGCCCGGGACTTCTCCTCCTCCGTCTCGAGCTGCTTCTCTCCGTGGTACACGCGGTCCCATGCCGCGGCAAAGCGGCTGCGGCAGACGGGCTCGTTGAACTCCATCACGGGCACCAGCAGCATGGCGTTGGAGACGCCGTGGGCGATGTGGTACTTGCCGCCCAGCGGGTAGCTCAGCGCGTGCACGCCCGTGGTGCCGGAGGCGGTGATGGCAACGCCGCCATAGAAGGCCGCTACCTGCATGGCGTTCTTCTCGGCCAGGGCGCTCGGGTCGTCGCAGGCGGCCTCGATGTTGCTCATGATCAGGTCCAGGCCCTCGAGGGCGAAGGTGTCGCTGAAGGGGTTGGCCTTGTTGGAGGTGAAGCACTCGATGCAGTGGCAGAGCGCGTCCACGCCCGTCGCCGCGGCGATGGGACGGGGCAGGTTCTTGGTCATCTGGGAGTCGAGCACCACGTAGTCGCAGATCAGGTTGTCGTTCACGATGCCGATCTTGAGCTCGCGCTCGGGCACACCCACGATGGCGTTGGGAGTGCACTCGGCACCGGTGCCAGCCGTGGTGGGAACCACCAGGATGGGCACGCGCTTGCGGGCGCGACCGGGGTCGTCCAGGAGCTCCTTCACGCCGTACTCGTCGGTAACGAGCACGCTGGCGAGCTTCGCCGCGTCCATGACCGACCCGCCGCCGCAGGCGACGATGAAGTCGGCGCCCATGGACTTGGACTCGTCGATCACGGCCTGGACGGCCATGTAGCTGGGCTCGGCGGGCAGGTCGTCGAAGATCCGGTACTCGATGCCGCTCGCCTTGATCTGCTCCTCGACCAGGTCGAAGAGGCCGATCTTGCGAATGCCCTTGTCGGTAAAGGCGGCGACCTTGGTCGCACCCGCACCCTTCAGGACCTCGCCAATCCTGCCCAGCGCGTCGGTGCCGCTGTAGACCGCCTTCGGGAGCTTGAGGTTGTACGTTTCCAGCATCGCCCTACGTCCTTCATTCCGCGTCGTGCGGCCCAGAGAGCTCAAGGAAGAGACCCTCTTCCCCAAAACCGCCCGACTTCGACAAAACATGAATGATGCCGTCCCGCACGCGCAGCTCGGACGCCACCACGCCACGGGCGACCTCGCCCAAAAGGCGGATCTTCCCCGTCCCCAGAGCGTCGAGGAGGGCAAGGAGCACGTCGCCCCCCACAGCGAGCACCTGGCCGAAGGGGTGTCCCAGGCAGACCTTTGCCAGGATGCGGCCCAGGTTCTGGCTGATGCGGTCGCGATTCTGGCAAGCAGCCTCGTCCGCATCCGCCCGGTCGAAGGAGGTGGCGTCGACCACGGTGAGGGGGTGCTCTCCCCAGCTCCCCATGACGTCGGCAACGAAGGCCCTGCCCTCGGGGCCCTCGACCCAGTCGGGGTCGAGCTTCTGCGCGACCGAGAGCCCGAAGCTGGGGCCCCCGCCTCCCGAGCGCGGCGGCACTGGCCGACCGTCACCTGGTTGACGCTCCCACAGAAGGCCAGGAGCGACTCGGGGCCCAGCTCGAGGAGGGGCGCGTCCGACTGGCAGGAGAGCAGCTCCCTCACGCGGGAGCTCGTGACGGCCTCGAAGGGGTCACGACCGAAGTGGGACTCGCTCACCGGCACTCCATCCACAAGGTGGACGCCGCCCCTGGTCGTCCTGCCCATGGCTGGCCAGGCGGGCACGAAGTGCACACAGCCCCTGCCGGTGGCCCCCCCAGAGGGCAGAGAGCTCCGCCCCCACGTTGCCGCGCAGAACGGAGTCCGTCTTCTTCAGCAAGATGGGGATGCCCGCCTCGCAGGCCGACTCCACGATGCTCGAGACCCTGAGGTAGGCACCGAGCGGGCTCATGTGCCGCGAGGCGGCGTTCACGGCGAGGACGGCGGCACCTCCGTCCGCAAAGAGGGTGCCCACGTGCGTGGAGGAGGGAGACGCGACCACGTCGACGCCCATGCCCACAAAGGGGACGCTCGCATCGAACGCACCAGTCAGGTCGTCGGAAACGACGAGCAGGCTTGCCACGTCACACCTCCCGTTCTAATTCGCAGGATCACTCGCAATCCGCTGGCACACATTCTCCCCACAGTCCGCGAGGCTGGTAAGGAGCTCCCGGGACCAATAGTGTCCAGATATGAAACAATATCGCTCAAACCGAGCGCGGACGAACTCGCCGACCGTCAGGACGTCCCTTGGGCACGGAGGGCAGGCCACATGCCACATACCAGGGCACTTCTCATCGCACCCTATCCCGAGCTCTGCCCCGTTGCGAACGAGGTCTCGAGGGAATATCCGGAGCTTGACCTGACCGTCCTCACTGGCGATCTCGAGAGCGGTCTCAGGGAGACCCTCCAGACCTTCCAGTCGAACTACGACGTCATCGTCTCGCGCGGGGGGACGGCCCAGATGCTCAGCGAGGAGGTGAGCCTCCCCGTGGTAGAGATCGAACTCTCGGTCGTGGACGTGGCGCGGCAGCTACGCGACCTCGCCCCGCAGGGTGGACGCATCGCCATCGTGGGCTTCGCCAACGCCCTCCACGCGCTCGAGCGCGGCCTCGATCTCCTCCCCGGAAACGTGCGACTCTTCCCCGTCGAGTTCTCTGACGAGGTCCCCCTGACCCTGGAACGCATCAGGGACCGGGAATTCGACCTCGTGCTTTGCGACACCGTCTCGCGCAAGCTTGCTCTTTCCATGGGCCTCGAGGCACGGCTCCTCGCGTCCGGTGCGGACAGCCTGAGGGGTGCCTTCGAGACCGCGCTCTTCCACTGCCGCCACTGGGGGCTCGAGCGCGAGCGTGGCCGCATGCTGTGGGAAATCGCCAAGAACCAGCCCGGTGGACTGGTCATCTACCTGCGCGGGGGCGGCCTGGTCTTCTCCAACCTAAGGGAGGACGAGGGGGTCCTCTACCCCTTCCTCGAGCGCCACCTCCTCGACCGGAGGTCGCGTCGACTCGCATTCAGGCGGGCGGGGCGCGTGTGGAGCATCCGCCCCATCTCCGTCGAGTCGACCGCGGAGCCCATCGTCGCCTTCGCCATCAGCTCACACGAGGAGCCCTTCAACAAGACCTCGGCCGTCGGCATCGACTACCTCGACCGAGAGGAGGTGCGACGGGACCTCGAGCAGAGCTTCTTCTATATGTCAGGCACCTGGAGGGCCCGCCTGGACGAGGTGCGCTCGCTTGCGGGAAGCGGGAGGCCGTTGCTCCTGCGCGGCGAGGTGGGGACGGGCAAGGAACACCTGGCGCGGCTCGCCTACCTGGAGTCGCCCCTGAGCGACGCCCCCCTCGTCTTCGTCGACCTCGAGCTCCTGGGCGAGAGGGGCCTGCGCTTCCTGGAGGAGAGCTACCACTCCCCCCTCTTCGAGGGCCGGCAGCTCGTCTTCCTGCGCGGGGTCCACGCGCTGGAGCGGCAGGACTGGCACGACCTCCTCGCGGCCATCATCCAGAGCAGGGCGGACCAGCGCGACTTCATCGTCATCTCGGGCAACGACGCCAACGACGGCTCGCAGTCGGAGGCGGCGCAGGCCTTCTCGGAGCGGCTCAGGTGCCAGGTGCTCGAGACCCTGCCTCTACGGGAAGACGGCACGGCACTGCTTGACGCGGCAGACGGCTACCTCGCGGCGCTTGCCGACGCGGGAAAGGAGGCGGACGAGAGGGGCGGGACCACTGCGGCGGCCCGGATCGAGCCCGGGGCCCAGGACCAGCTACTCAGGGCGAGCTGGCCCAGGAACTACTACCAGCTGCAGAAGGTCCTCGACCGCGCCTGGGCGCTCAGCGGGGGCGGAGTCGTGGGCGAGGGGCAGGTGCGTGAGGCAATCGCCCACGAACAGGTGAGGGATGGTGCCGGCGTGATCTTCAGCCGCGAGGGCATCGACCTCCTGAAGCCGCTCGCCCAGACCGAGCGAGAAATCGCCTCTCTGGCGGTGCTCCGATGCGAGGGCAACAAGAGCCTTGCCGCCCGCATGCTCCAGATCTCGCGCACCACGCTCTGGCGCATGCTCTCGCGTGAGGGGTGAGGACGAGGTGCTAGACCCCTGCACGGACTCGCCGCCCCTGCATGAGCCTTCGGTGACCCTACGCGCGGCCCTGCACGCCGTCCCTCCGGAGTTGTATGCGGTTTTTCTCGCCAGAAAACGCATACAACTATTTAATACTTATATATATGCAGGTAAAACGCTTGCCTGGATTTGCAGTTGTATGCGAGAACCGCAAACAACTTCGTCGGCATCGCGCGCCGGCATCGCGCGCGCTCACCATCCTCGGGCGCGCGCGACGACTTCGCGCGCGGCTTCACCGGCTCCTTCCCGCTCGCGCGCGACCTAACGGGCGAACGGCGGTCCAGGACCCCTCACCTGCGTTAGAATCAAGACACCAGGGCGCACTTGGATCGGGGCTGCGGCTCCCAGAGAAAGGAATCGTCACATGAACGTTCTCGTCTTCGGTACCAAGAGCTACGACAAGTCCTCGTTCAACTCGATCCTCGCCGACTACCCCGAGCTCAAGGTCGACTTCACCGAGACCAACCTCACGCCGCTCACCGCGACCCTGGCGCAGGGCTACGAGGCGGTGTGCGCCTTCGTCAACGCCGACATCTCGGCGATGACGCTCGAGGTGCTGCGCGGCCTGGGGGTCGGCCTGATCCTCATGCGCTGCGCCGGCTTCGATGCCGTCAACGTGGAGTTCGCCAAGTCCCTGGGCATGAAGATCACGCGCGTCCCCGCCTACTCGCCGGAGGCCATCGCCGAGCATGCCATGGGCCTCGCCCTCACCGCCAACCGGCGCATCCACAAGGGCTACATCCGCGTGCGCGAGAACAACTTCTCGCTCGAGGGGCTCGTGGGCGTGACGCTGCACGGCAAGACCGCAGGCATCATTGGAACCGGTCGCATCGGCGCGGCGCTCTGCCGCATCTGCAAGGGTTTCGGCATGACCGTCCTTGGCTCCGACCTCTATCCCAACCAGAGCCTCGTCGACGACGAGCACATCATCGACGAGTACGTGGACTACGACACGCTGTACGCCCGCGCAGACCTCATCTCGCTCCACGCCTTCCTCAACGAGGACAGCTACCACATGATCAACGACGAGAGCATCGCCAAGATGAAGGACGGCGTCATCTTCGTCAACACGGGTCGCGGTGGCCTGGTCGACTCCAACGCGCTCATCCGCGGAATCAGGTCGGGCAAGATCGGCGCGGCGGGCCTCGACGTCTACGAAGAGGAGAACGCCAACGTCTACCAGGACCGCGAGGATCAGATCCTGGGCTCCTCCATCACCGCCCGCCTCTGCTCCTTCCCCAACGTGGTCATGACCTCCCACCAGGCCTTCTTCACCAAGGAGGCACTGGGTCAGATAGCCGCGGTCACGCTCCAGAACGCCCGCGCCTACGCCAACGGTACCGATTTTGTGGAGCGCAGCGTCGTTTGCTAGCAAAGTTGCTCATTTGTCAATGACGCATCTGCAGACGTCCTATAATCGTCGGTTGTCAGTTTTGTTGACGCCCAAGCCAGGCTGGTCCCTTTCCGGGCCAGCCTGAGTCACATAGGAAGACCGAGAGGAAAGAGCATGTCCGCAAAGAGAACCAAGATCGTCTGCACCATGGGTCCCGCTACCGAGAGCGACGAGGTGCTGACCGAGCTCATCAAGAACGGCATGAACGTGGCCCGATTCAACTTCAGCCACGGCAGCCACGACTACCACCGCAACAACATCGAGCGCGTCCGCCGCATCTCGAGCGAGCTGTCCATCCCCGTGGCCATCATGCTCGACACCAAGGGCCCCGAGATCCGCACCGGCCTGCTCAAGGACGGCCAGAAGGTCACCCTCAGCACCGGCGACGACGTCATCGTAACCACCGACACCTCCATCGAGGGCACGGCCGAGCGCTTCTCGCTCGACTACGCCGAGCTTCCCCACGAGGTCGAGAAGGGCTCCACCATCCTGATCGACGACGGGCTCATCGGCCTGGAGGTCGACCACGTCGTGGGCGAGGACATGTACTGCAAGGTCACCAACGGCGGCGAGCTGGGCGAGCACAAGGGTGTCAACGTGCCCAACGTCGAAGTGGGTCTGCCCTCCGTCACCGAGCAGGACCGTGCCGACATCATGTTTGGCTGCGAGCTGGGCATCGACGCCATCGCCGCCTCCTTCATCCGCAACGCCGGTGCCGTGGAGGAGATTCGTCGGCTCTGCGCCGAGAGCGGCATGCGCAACGTCTACATCTTCCCGAAGATCGAGAGCGCCATGGGCGTCAAGAACTTCGACGAAATCCTGGCTGTCTCCGACGGCATCATGGTTGCCCGCGGCGACCTGGGCGTCGAGATCCCCGCGGCACAGGTGCCCCACGTCCAGAAGACCATCATCCAGAAGTGCAACGACGCCTACAAGCCCGTCATCACCGCAACCCAGATGCTGGACTCCATGATCCGCAACCCCCGTCCCACCCGCGCCGAGGTCAACGACGTCGCCAACGCGGTCTACGACGGCACCGACTGCGTCATGCTCTCGGGCGAGACCGCTGCCGGCAAGTACCCCATCGAGGCGGTGAATACCATGGCCTCGATCTGCAAGGAGACCGAGCGCTACCTGCTCGAGCGCCACAACTTCCACGACCGCGGCGGGCTGCGCAACGTCAACGCCTCCATCGGCCTGGCCGCGGTCGAGATCGCCGACCGCGTCAACGCCAAGTGCATCATCTGCCCCACGCACTCCGGCCGCACCGCGCGCCTGATCTCCAACTTCCGTCCCAAGCTGCCGATCTACGCCATGTCGCCCTCGAACCACGCCATCCGCAAGACCTGCTTCCAGTGGGGCGTCCACGCCTACAAGACCACCGAGCAGGGATCACTCTCGGCCACCTGCTACAACGCGCTTACCGTGGCCAAGGAGCAGGGGCTGGTCGAGAAGGGCGACCTGGTGGTCATCACCGCCGGCGACCCCCAGACCTCGCCCTCCCAGGGTGACTACATCACCTCGACCAACATGGCCATGGTGTCCCAGATCCAGTAGAGTCTGCGACGAGCTGCACGTCAGATCCGCACGTCAGGCGGGGCGGTCCGATTTCGGGCCGCCCCGCCCACTCTGTGTCGCGATGGCAGGCGTCACGACCAGCTGCCCTTGCCTGAAACCCCGCCCGATGTGCCAACGACAGGCAGATTTGGCGGCATAACCATCCGCATGTTAGGCTTCGGCTCCTGACGCACCGGGACTATGCGCCAAGGCCGCATGGAAGAACTGGGCCACCGGGTTCGGCTCCCTGCACACCGGGACTATGCGCCGGACCATTCGCACGCGAGGCCTTGAGCCGACGCCTTTCCCCGCCTAATGCCACATGCAACGCAGCGAGTTCGAGACGTAGGCGCTGCGCATGCGCGAGGTCATCGTGCAGGGGAGCACCCTCGCAAGCAGGATGGACGCCCTAAGAAAGCGCCACCGTATCTCCGCGCGCATCGGCGATCCCTCCATCCCCCGCCTTAGGGGCGACTATCTCGAACGGAAACGTACCGGCTCGGTTGAAGGCCGAGATGAACATTCGAATCGCATTTGACGGCGTGGTCCCAATCTGCTCGGTAGCCTCGAAGAAGCGATCCTTCTCGTCGGGAAGGACCTTGGCCACCACGGGCGTCAGCTTTTCCTTCATATTCACCTCTACGGGCTGCCTGCTGCTGCGTTTATCTACTTCAGTTGTATTACTTCGTATGCCTAAGGTATACCAGATAATACCTATGGTTCCACCGAGAAAGAACGGCATTTTGCAGGCGGCACCCAAGCGCGCGCAGGAGGGCAAAAGGGCAGCGGTCACGGAAGGAGCGGCGGGTCCGTTGGGACCCGCCGCCCTGGCATCGATCGACCTTGTGTCCAGGCCGGGGCTCGCGCCTAACGCACGGCCTCCACCGCAATCCATCCCTCGTCGCTCAGATGGCAGCGGCAGGAGGAGAACCCCACCCTCAGCGCGAGCTCCTCATATCCCTCGGGCGAGAGGACCGTCAGGTCGTACTTGCGGATGTTGGCCAGGGTGTCGGGGTCGAGTCCCTTCCGCAGGTACACGTCTGCCACCAGGAGGAAGCGGCCTCCAGGGCGGATGACGCGCGACACCTCGCGCAGGTTGGCCTCGGGGTCGGGCCAGAAGTAGAAGCTCTCGACTGTGGTCACCACGTCGAAGCTCGCGTCCGCGAAGGGAAGCTCTGCCACCGACGCACAGACGACGTCCATGTCACCTACCGCGATGGCCTCGACGTTGGCTAGGCGGGACTGCTCGCACGAGACCTCGGAGTAGTCCAGGCCCGTCACGTGTCCGCGCATGGCGCCGTCGCCCGCCGCGGCGATGCGTCGTCCCAGGCGGCCCATGGTGGCCCCTCCTCCGCAGCCCACGTCCAGCGCGCGGGTGTCGGGCGCGAAGTCCAGGAAGTCGAGCGCCCAGTTGGTGAGGCACTCGTGGCTCAGGTTCATGCGCCGTAGCATCTGTGCGCCAAAGCTGCCCTCGGGACGGGCGGGATTGCCCACCTGCGTGACGCGACGCTCGTGCTCGTCGAGCCCGGCAGCACCGCCTGTCCGCTCGCGCCGGTCGTCCCTGTGGTTCCCGTCTGCCATGGAAGCCTCCCACCCCTCTCGCCCTGCTCCCCAAGGGGGGCGGGCACCGTCACGCCTGTCACGCCCACCCTAGCCAAGCCGCGGCTCGGCGGCAACAGTCTTTCGACTTTGTCAATTGCGGACCGCATGCGCAATTGTGGTCTATGCTCAATAGGTTGCCAATCGAACGAGGATGCGAGCATGAAGCCAATCATCGGAGTGACCCCCCTCACCAACCCCGACACGGAGGAGACGGTAATCCGCCCCGGATACTTCGAGGCGCTGGCCACCTGCGGGGCGATTCCGGTCATGCTGCCCTACACCGACGACGACGCAGACATAGGCCAGCTCCTGGGCCAGGTGGACGGCGTCCTGCTGACCGGTGGCTACGACGTCGATCCCCGGCTGTACGGAGAGGACCCCCTCCCCCAGGTGGATGCGCCCCAGACGCGGCTTGACGCCCTGCAGATGGCGCTGGTGCCTCGCGCCGTGAACCGCGACCTTCCCATCCTGGGCATCTGCCGCGGCATCCAGATCCTCGACGTCGCACTGGGCGGGAACCTGATCCAGGACATTCCCACGCAGCATCCCCAGAGCCACACCCACTTCATGGAGCCGCCCTTCGACGCTCCCTGGCACGACGTGACCATAGTCGGAGGGAGCCCCCTCAGCAAGCTGCTCGACGATGCGCAGTCCATGGGCGTCAACAGCAAGCACCACCAGGCACTGCGCGAGCTCGCCCCGGGAGTCGAGCCCATGGCATGGTCGGACGACGGCCTCGTCGAGGCCGTGTGGATGCCCCGGAAGAGCTACGTGTGGGCGGTCCAGTGGCACCCGGAGCTCATGTTTGCCAACGACTGGCGCCAGAGGCGACTGGTCGAGAGCTTCGTGGTCGCCGCCCAGGAGCGCGCGTCCGCAAGGTAGCGCACGAGACGCGGCCGACCCCTGGGTCACCCGAGACGTGCCATGCTACGCCCAGTCGAAGTTCTCCCTACCTGCACCCAGCTCGAAGTGATGCTTCACGATGCCCAGGTCGACGCCAGAGAGCACGCCGGGCACATAGGTCGCACGCACCGTGCGGCCCGAACCTTCCAGCGTGAACGCCTGGCGGTTGATGGCAGTGGGGGCGAGCAGGGCAGCCTCGACGCCCGCCCTGAACCACTCGGGCTCCTTGCCTGCGTATGAGCTCACCTGGCTAGCACGCTTTGAGCGGTGGGTCCTCCCCTGCTCGAGTGCCATCCCTTTCGTTCGCGTTGGGGCAAGCGTAGCACGCGCAGGCGCCCGGCAATCGCTTGGCCACCGGGCTTCCGCGTGCATCGCGCTCATGTCGGGACCCAACGCCTGGTACCCGCTCTCGGACGCTGCTGCCGGGCACCACTATAGGTCGCCGGCCATCGGGCGGCGCCTAGAGAAGACGCACCCCGTGCTCCTCGCAGGCGCGCACCATGTCCTCGGGCCAGATGCTGGCCTGCACCTCCCCCACGTGGACGCGGCCGAGGAGCAGCATGCACAGACGGGACTGGCCTATGCCACCTCCAATGGTGAACGGCAGCTCGTCCGCCAGCACCGCGCGATGGTACGGCAGCTCGGCGCGCTCGAAACAGCCCGCCTTCCCGAGCTGGGAGCGCAGCGCGGCGGCGTCCACGCGGATGCCCATGCTCGAGATCTCCAGCGCCCGCTGCAGGGGCTCGTACCAGAAGAGGATGTCGCCGTTGAGCTGCCAGTCGTCGTAGTCCGGCGCGCGACCGTCGTGCGGCTCGCCGTTTGAGAGCCTGTCTCCGACGCGCATGAGGAACACGCAGCCCAGCTCGCGCGTGATGGCGTCTTCGCGCTCCCTCGGGCTGAGGTCGGGATACCTCTGCAGAAGCTCCTCGCTGTCCACGAAGTGCATGGTGTCGGGCAGGCGGTAGAAGGCGTCCGGGTACTTGTACCAGACCTCGTGCTGCATGTGCTTGATGATGCGGAAGACCTCGGCGGCGGTGGAACGCAGGGTGTCCTCGTTGCGCTGCTCGCGCGAGATGACGCGCTCCCAGTCCCACTGGTCCACGTAGCAGGAGTGCAGGTTGTCCAGCTCCTCGTCGCGACGGATGGCGTTCATGTTGGTGTAGATGCCCTCTCCTGGCTGGAAGCCGTACCTATGCAGCGCCAGGCGCTTCCACTTGGCCAGGGAATGCACGACCTCCACGGTCTCTTCCGGCTTCCAGGGCACATCGAAGCTGACGGGGCGCTCGACGCCGTTGAGGTTGTCGTTGAGGCCGGAGCCCTTCTCCACAAAGAGCGGGGCCGAGACGCGCGTGAGATTCATCTCGCGGCCCATCTCGCGCTGGAAGGTGTCGCGGATGTACTTGATGGCGTCCTCGGTCTGGCGGACGCTCATCTTGGGGTCGTACTGCTCGGGTAGGTAGAGAGACATGTCTTGCGCTCCTCGGCGGTCAGCTTGTCGTTTGGCCTGGCATTCGCACACATGGCATTGTGCTCGCAGCGGAGCCGTCGGGGCAAGCTCGTGGCCGGGGTGCAACACGCTGATAATACGGCGGAGAGGGCGAAGTCCTCGTCGTACCCGGCGCACCCCTGAAGCCATGGCGCTTGTAAGTTTTCCCGTAGCGCAGAACGGCCGCGGACTCCTGGCCTTCGAAGTCCGCAGCCGATTATCGATTGTCCCTTCAAGCGATGTACACCAAGAGACAGGCCTGCTTCCTAGGCCACGCCCCTACAGGTATGTGACCGTCTCCAGAAGCTCCTTGCGGCTGGTGTGGTTCGCCAGGGGACCTGTGCCCTCGGCGGCGTAGCCCAGGTCGAGGACCATGACGGCCTCCTCGCCCTCGGGAAGCCCGAGGACCTCGGCCGCCTTCTGGGGGTCGAAGAAGTTGACCCAGCAGCTGTCGAGCCCGGCGTCGGTCGCGGCGAGCATCATGTGGGTCGCGACGATGGCCGCGTCCTCCTCGGCAGAGTTCCTCGACCCGCCGGGGTAGGTGAACGCGACGGAGGGGTTGCTGGTCACGACGAGGGCAACGGGCGCGCCGTAGCGGCAGGGCGTGAACTCGTCGACCTTCTGCAGGGCCTCCGGCGTGCGAGCGACGTAGACGTGGTGCTCCTGCGTGTTCTTTGCGGTGGGCGCAAGGCGCCCCGCCTCCAGGACCGCCTGCAGCTGCTCGTCGCTGACGGGCGTCTCGGCATACCTCTTGCACGAGTACCTGCTGGCGATGACCTCGCGATATTCCATGGCTCGTTCCTCTCCCCGTGTCGGCACGCATTGCTACCGATGATTCTGCCCCGCGTGAGTGGCGCATAATCGGAAGCCGGCGAGACCGGAGAAAAAGTCGGGCCGCCGTCCCTGGCGAAGCGGCTTGGACGGGACAACGACCTCCGCAACTGATTGTCGGCAGCCGCATGCTCTGCCTCGCTCGCACGCGTGCCCGGCCGCTCATCGCCGCAGGGTCACGACACCGCCTGCCACCTCGAGCCTGATTGAGGTCGTCGCGTCGAGGAAGCGCGTGTCGTGACTGACGAGCACGAGCGCGCCTCGGTAGCCTGCCAGCGCGCTCTCGAGCGCCTCGACGGAGCGCAGGTCCAGATGGTTCGTCGGCTCGTCGAGCACGACGAGCTCGGGATTCCGCATGAAGCCGTACGAGATGGCGACCTTGCGCAGCTCCCCCGGGCTCGCGCTGTGTCCGTCCAGGATCCGGTCGGGATCGGACCCAAGCTGGGCCACGATGGAGAGGAGCCTCCCACGCTCGGCCGCAGGGAGACTCCCGAGCAGCGTCACGGCACGCGCCCGATCACTTGGCCCCAGCTCCTGCCCGATGTAGAGCATGCGTGGGCCCTGGGCCTCTCCCAACAGGTCGATGATGTACCTGACCAGCGTGCTCTTGCCTGCCCCGTTGGCACCCACGATGCCGATACGGTCCGTGTTGCCCACGAAGACCTCGGGAATGCGCAGCGTGCCATCGGGACCGCAGGGAATCTCGCAGGCAGGCACGTGCAGCAGGGTCTTGCGCCTCGAGGGGGCGGAGTCGACCCAGAGGTCTCCTTCGTAGCGCTTCTCGACGCGCGCCTGCTGCAGCTGGTCCCGGGCGCGCTTGACGCGGGCGTCCATCCTCGTCGCGAGCCACCCCGCCTTGCCGTCCTGACCGCTGACGATCGCCCTGCGCAGCTTCTCTCGCCCGTCGCTGTCATGCCTGTCGAGGCCGTGGGCGCTTCGCCTGGCGTCGGCCCTGCTGGCCTGCTCGCGACGTCCCCGCTGCTCGACCGTGAGTCGGGCCAGCTCGGCCCTCGCGTTGCCCCTGAGGCGGGCTGTAGTCCGCGCCTCGATGGCAGCCTGGTCCCGTCCTGCCGTGTAACTGCCGGGACGCAGCACGACGGAGCCGCCCTCGAAAGAGACGCACTGACTCACGAGGTCGTCGAGGAGCTCGCGGTCATGCGAGACGAGCAGGCCGATGCCGGGAAAGTCCCGAAGCGCACGCGCCAGCTGGACACGACACTCCGCGTCAACGTGGTTCGTGGGCTCGTCGACCACGAGGAGCTCCGGCCCACGCCACAGCGCGACCGCGACCTGCACCTTCTTCTGCTCTCCGCAGCTGAGCTCGGAGAAGCGCCAGGGCATGTCGTCGTCTATGCGCAGGAGGCGGCGGAGCCTGACCGCATCAGGCGCGTAGTCGCAGGCGAAGTCGAGGAGCCCCTCGGGTTCGACGCCGCTGTCCTGTGCGCAATACGCGGACGAGAGATGCGGGGCGACGGAGCCGGAAGCCGGTTCCAGCATGCCCGCCGCGATGCATGCGAGCGTGGTCTTGCCGCAACCGTTGGTGCCCACGATGCCGGTCCAGCCCTGGGGAAACGTGAGCGAGACGTCTTCGAGCACGTGGTTCGCGGCGTCGGGGTATGAGTAAGAGACACGGGAAAGCCGCAGCTGCTGGGCCATGGTACCTCCTAGACGTTGCATGAGTGGCGCACCGCGCGACGTGGCGCGAGCGAACGACAAGGCAGCGTCTAGAACTTCATGTACCTGGCCTTTCTGCGATGCGGGCGCTTGGCATGTGGGCGCCGGCGGGCGTTACTGCGAGCTGGGGCGATTGTAGCAGAGTGGTGACGCGCTCATGCCGTGGGCGGGGACGCTCGCGGCAGTCGTGCGCTGCCACGCTCGCGCGATGGATAGGTCTTCCCCGATCAATGTGAGCGGAGGCTCACCTTTGACCCGACGGATGCCTCAGGCTGTCGGGAACGTGCCCAGACCGAATCCGCTTGACCTTTCCGAGGTTGGGCCCTCCGTCCGCCTCACCGATCGGCCGGGACGGCTCCACAGGCTTTGCGTCCATCTTCCCCATGCAGAAGGAGTAGTACAGCATGTTGTCGGGGATGCCGTCGCCGTTTGCGTCCATCCACCCGAAGACACTCATTTCGTCCCTCGTTTCTACCGGTCAGCCGCCCAAGACGGAGGCCTGTCGCCTGACACAGAGCATAGCAGCTTGCACCAACGCAGTCGCACTGCTGCAGGGCAGCGGCTCGTTTGAGGGCGGCGTAAGGACACACATCGGCGGCGGCAAAGCCAGGCTCTGCCGCAAGCATCTCGCGGGCGCATACGCCTCGTCGACGTGTTCTCCGCACGCGGAACACCTGGGAGACCCGGTAGACTCGTCAGTCATGCGCTCGGACTCCTGGTCGGCGCGGACTCGGCCATCAGATCGAGCGCCACGCGGAACTTAGAGCTACTCGCAAGAATCCCCCCGGATGTCCCGTCCATTCCCTTCTGCCGCAGTTGATCCGAAGCCCATGTTTTCCTGCACTTATCTCCCATGCCCTTTGGTGACAGCGATGACCTTGTTTCCTGCCTCACGCAGCCCGTGCGCAGCCGGTGATCCGATAACGCCAACGGCGAATTGAGGTTCCAGTAGACGTCGACTAAGAATCTGGCGGGCACAAGAAAGCAGGTCAGAGAGCATAGCCTCTGACCTGCGACTTTGTGGTGGGCGTTACAAGATTTGAACTTGTGACCTCTTCCGTGTCAGGGAAGCGCTCTCCCCCTGAGCTAAACGCCCGAATATGTCTGCCGCGCATGGGGGTTCGCGCAGCGCGTTAGCTACTATAGAGGAACTCACTCCGGCGTGCAACAGATATTTTCTCGCCACATCGACTCATCCATGGCAGCGAGCAAAGGTTCCGGACGCCCTTCCTTCTCGCCTGCGTCTCCTGCCATGCCGAAGCGTGATGACAAGCCAGCAGATTACGTATTTTGCTGACTTCTTCAGCGTTTGCCCAGCTCGCGTAAGACCCAGTCAGCAAATCTCATATTTTGCTGACTTACTGAGGCAGCCTGACGTTGCTGCAATACCCACGACAACGTCCGCTGCGTCTCAATAAGTCCCCAATACGTCGGACACGTCTGAAAACGTTACGTTTGCCCAGTTGGAACATGGCGAGAAAACGCGTTGGACGCTCTCGCGACGAATCCACGCGCGTTGGGCGTCGTCGTTGCGGTACCGCGCACGTTGGGCGTCATTGCAGGCGAGATAAACGCATTGGACGTAGCCGCGATCGCTCCGCACATGTTCGGCACCGTCGCGGCCGCCCCACGCGCGTCAGACGTCGTCACGGCCCAGCGCCCCAGCCCAACGCCACGCGCCGCGCACCCCCGTCGCGCGCCCACCTACATCTCGTCGCAGTAGCTGACGAAGTCAAGGTTCTGGATCGAGTTCATGAACGGCTCCTTCTGGTCCAGCTCGAAGAGGTGGATCGAAATCGTCGCCGCCATGCCCCTCTCGCCCGACTCTCCGCGCGTCAGGGTGAAGTCGCTGTAGGTGCAGTCCCACGAGTGCAGCATCTTGAGCATCTTCTTGGCGCCGCTCCTGTCCTCGAACTCCACGTAGAGGTCGAAGTTCTTCGACTTGCTGCGCACCTGCGCGTCGATGCGCGACAGCACGGCAAAGGTGAACAGCACGAACACCAGCGCGATGAGCGTGCCCTCCACGAACCCTATGCCGGCGGCAAGCCCGATGCACGCGCAGGCCCAGAGGCCCGCCGCCGTGGTCAGGCCGCGCACCTCGTTGAGGCCGGTGACCATGATCGTGCCCACGCCCAGAAAGCCCACGCCGCTGATGACCTGCGCCCCGATGCGGTTCATGTCGGCGCGCGCGTCGGGGAAGGCAACCATCACGTACTGCGCCACCAGCATGGACATGGCCGAGCCTAGGCACACCAGCACGTGGGTCTTTATGCCCGCACCCTTGTTCTTGTACTCTCGCTCGAGGCCGATGACAACGCCGACCAGCGTCGCGAGCGCCATGCGAAGGAACACCGCCTGCGCGCTCCAGCCCGCGGTCACCTCTGCCAGATGGGCGAAGTAAGCTCCCAGCACCCGAATCCTCCCTTTGGACAGAATCCCAGTAAGACGAAGGCGCGCGACGGCCTCATGGCGCAGCGCGCGGTACGTGCGTGCCCGCAACTATATATCAGCGCGCCGAGGCCCTCGGAGCCTTCACGCCAGACGGTGCCAATCGAGGGGCGGGGGTTTCGGGGCGACCGCAGCCAGGCGAGAACCCCGAGCCTACTCCGCCGAGG
>CAMXZR010000023.1 GCA_947253595.1 uncultured Olsenella sp.
GGGAGGGGCTGAGCTCGTCGTCGAAGATGACGACGTCGGCGTCGAGATTCCTGACGAGGCCCGCAAGCTCCTCCGCCTTGCCGCTGCCGACGAAGGTGCGTGGAACGGGTGCGTCGAGGCGCTGGACGACGGTGCCGACGACCTCGGCACCGTCCGTCTCGGCGAGCCTGCCTAGCTCCGCCAGGGAATCCCCGAGGGGCCAGTCTCCCCTTCCGAGATCCACCCCCACAAGGATTGCCCGCTCGGGAACGGGAGCGGTGGAGAGGGCCTTGAAGCGGCTCACGGCTACCCCTCCCCTTCCAGCGAAGCGACGACCAACCCTGCAGCCGCCCCCTCGTCCATCCGGTCGAGGTCAAGCTCGGTCGCGCGGCCGTCCCTCCTGATCCACGAGATCTGGCGCTTGGCGTAGCGACGGGTGCGCTGCTTGATCGTCGACACCGCCTCCTCGAGCGTGCGCTCGCCCTGTAGGTGCTCGATCAACTCCTTGTAGCCGATGGCCTGGCTCGCGGTCCTGGAGAGGGGGTGTCCCGAGGCCAGGAGCGCATGCAGCTCGTCGAGGAGCCCCGCGCCCATCATCTGGTCGACGCGGGCGTCGATGCGCGCGTAGAGCCTCGCGCGGTCCATCCGCATGGCGAATATCCTGGTTCGGTAGTGGGGGCTGTGCTCCCGGAGTCCCTCGTGGCCCCTTGCGTAGGACCGTCCGAGGTCGTGGAGCTCCAGGGCACGCACTACCCGCTTCACGTTGTTGGGGTGCACGAGTTCCGCGCTCTGGGGGTCGAGCCGCACGAGCTCGGCATGGAGCGCCTCTGGCCCGTGCGCGCGGGCATACTCCTCCCAGCGCAGCCTGCCCTGACTTGGACCGCCCGAGGGAAAGTCCATCTGGTCGATGACGGCGTCGAGGTAGAGTCCCGTGCCACCGCAGAGGACGGGGACACTCCCCCGGGACAGGAGTCTGTCCACGCAGCGACGTGCGTCCCTCTGGAAGAGGGCTGCCGAGTACTCCTGCCAGGGGTCGCAGACGTCCACCATGAGCAGGGGGCAGCGCCGCCGGTCGGGCGGAGTCTTCGCGGTGCCCACGTCCATGCCTCGATAGACCTGCATCGCGTCGACCGAGACAACAGCAGAGCCCAGCTCGACGGCGACGCGCTCGGCGAGTCCGCTCTTGCCCGAGGCCGTGGGCCCCACGATGGCGAGCACGGGACCCGCTGGCCTCATCGGGCCTCGCCCACCATGGGCCCACGCAGGTACCAGGTCCTCGCCTCATCCACGCGCACGTCGCAGATCCTGCCCACCAGGTCGCAGGCGCGAGCGCCGTCGGGAAGGGGGAAGAGCACGGTCTGGCCCTTTGGGCTGCGACCCATCATCACGGCGTCGTTGCGCTTGGAGCTCCCCTCCACGAGGGTCTCGACGACCTGACCGCGCTCCCTCTGGTTGGCCTCGAAGGCGAGCTCCTCGACGAGGGCGGCAAGGCGGTCGAAGCGGTCCTGGATGACCTCGCGGGGAGTGTCGTCCTCGATTTTTGCCGCGGGGGTGCCGGGGCGCTTGGAGTAGATGAAGGTGAAGGCGGAGGAGAAGCCCACCTCGCGCACGAGCGAGAGGGTGTCCTGGAAGTCCTCCTCGGTCTCGCCCGGGAAACCCACGATGAGGTCGGTGGAGAGGGCGATGTCGGGTATGGCGGCCCGGAGGTCGCTCGCGAGCGCAAGGTACTCCTCGCGGCTGTAGCTGCGGTTCATGGCCCTGAGCACGCGCGTGCTGCCGCTCTGCACGGCAAGGTGGAGCTGGGGCATGACGGCGGGAACCTCCGCCATGGCGGCGATCGTCCGGGCAGAGAGATCCTTGGGGTTGGAGGAGGTGAAGCGAACGCGCTCGACCCCGCTCTTCCCCACCTCGCGCAGGAGCTCCGGGAAGCGCGGCTCCCCGTAGAGGTCCCGGCCATAGGAGTTCACGTTCTGGCCCAGGAGGGTTATCTCCCTCACGCCGTCCTCGACCAGGGAGGCGCACTCCGCGACGACGCGCTCGAGGACGCGGCTGCGCTCGCGCCCCCGAACGTAGGGCACGATGCAGTAGGTACAGAAGTTGTTGCATCCCGTCATGATGGGCACCCAGGAGTGGAAGCTCTGGGCTCGCCTGCTGGGAAGGTCGGTGGAGAAGCCCCTTCCCTTCTCGGTGACGTCCACCTCGACCTCGCCGGGACGTCCCAGGGCTTCACAGAGGAGCTGGGGCAGGGAGGCGAGGGCGGAGGTGCCGAACACCACGTCCACGTTGGGAATCTTCCGTGCGAGCGCCGCCCCGTCGCGCTGCGCGATGCAGCCCCCCACGACAACGACGCGCCTGCCACTGGGAGGCACGGGGAGCCTAACAAGATTGGATGCCTCGCCATAGAGGTGGGTGTCTGCCTTCTCCCTCACCGAGCAGGTCATGAAGAGGACGATGTCGGCCTCTTCCGGGGAGTCGACCTGAATGCAGCCACAGTCGTCCAAAAGACCCGAGACGCGCTCGGAGTCGTGGAGGTTCATCTGGCAACCGAAGGTCCTCACGTGGTAGTTGAGGCCTACGAGCTGGGGCACGCGCGCCACTAGGAGACCATCTCCTGGGGCTCGGGGCTCACGTGGGCTGAAGCCTGCGGAACGAGCCTGTGGACGTATACCGCGATCCTGATGGCCGTGCGCATCTCGCCATTGATCTCTATGTCCGCGAATGTGGGAGCACAGGAGATGTCGACCCCCGTGGGGATGAGGAAGCCGCGGGCGATGGCAAGGGCCTTTATTGCCTGGTTCACGGCTCCGGCCCCCACTGCCTGCATGTTGACAGGCACGCCGTCCTTGACCATGCCAGCGACCGCGCCGGCGACCGACGCCGGCGACGACTTGCTCGAGACCTTCAGAAAATCCATTAACTAACTCCTGTGATACGGGGGTGTCGCATTTGGACGCGGGATGCTGCGTTTTGCTTGTAGGGCATATTCTAGGGATTTCGCAGAAGATGCGAAAGGAGGGTCTCTAGTCTCCCTCGTCCACCTCGAAGGTGACGGTCACTCTGCCGCGCGAGACCCGAACCTTCGGCTCGGAGGCAAGGTTGAGGTAGTAGCGATCGGCCAGGAAGGCGAAGTCCCTCTCCATCGTCCGGGCGAACTCCCCCATGTCCTGGGGAGAGATGCGCAGTCCCCTCCGGTCGCGCGCGAGGTCCACCTTGCGAGGAAACCTCGCGTCCCGGGAGGCCCGGCGGAAGTGGGCTCCCACGCTCCTCACGGGGGCGACCTGACCGGCGAGGATCCTGTGTGCCGTGCGTTCGGACATGTCGAGCCCGAGGGAGGCGGAGACCTGGAGCAACTCGCTTGCATCCGCGGCCAGCTTGAGGCGCTCGAGGACGGGGAGCTCGTCGAGGGAGTCTATGAAGAGCAGGGCGCTCCCCTCGACGCTCAGTCGGACGTTGCTGCGCGCCGTGGCAACCACCTCCGCAGGCGATCCGAGGTAGACCTCGCAGGCGCGATCCTCCTGGGCGAACTCGCAACAACAGCGGATGATGTTGCGTGGCCCCCTGAAGCCGCGGTTTCCCTCCTCGTCCATAACGAGGGTCGGCCAGCTGGACTGGTCGCTACGCTCTTGGAGGCTGCCCACGTCGAAGACCGCCTGGATGCTGGACCCCCTCTGCGGTGCCGAGTCAACCACGCGGGCGCTGAGGGCGTTCTCCCTGATGGAGTAAAGCGCCATGCCGCGTCCGTGCACACCCCAGCGGTCGAGGCGAACGGAGTCGAGCTTGGATGTGACGCGAGCGTCGAAGACGCGTTCGTGCATGTCGCGCGGTATGCCAGCGGCGTCGTCCAGCATGGTGAGGGTCCGAACGCTGCCCTCGCGGGAGCTCGCGAGGTAGATGTGGCGGGCTCCCGCATCCCGGGCGTTGCGGAGCATCTCTATGACGGCGTCCTCGACCCAGCGGATGTCGTGCTTGGCCTGACGCCGCTCCGCCTCCGCAACGCGGAGGCGGACGTAGCCCTCCCCCAGGCTCTCCTCGACCTTTAGGGAGCGGTCGCCCCCATGGGAGGCGACGAAGCTCGCGAGGTTGGAGGGGTCCTGGGCCATGCCTGGTCCCTACTTGGCCACGCCGACGGCGCGGGACTCGCGGATGACGACCACGCGCACCTGGCCGGGATACTGCATCTCGTCCTCGATCTGCTGGGCGATGTCGTGGGCGAGCACGACGGCCTCCGCATCGGAGATCTTCTCGGGCTCAACCATGACGTGGAGCTCGCGACCGGCCTGCATCGCATAGGTCCTCTCGACGCCGTCGTGAGCGTTGGAGATCTCCTCGAGCTTCTCGAGGCGCTTGATGTAGGTCTCGGCGGACTCTCTGCGCGCACCGGGACGGGCGGCCGAGATGGCGTCGGCGGCTTGCACGAGCACGTCCAGGACGGTGTTGGGCTCGACGTCGGCGTGGTGGGCCTCAACGGCATGGACTATCTCGGGCCTCTCGCCGTATCGACGGCAGAGGTCGGCACCGATCACGGCGTGTGGTCCCTCGACCTCGTGGTCGATGGCCTTGCCAAGGTCATGGAGGAGCCCGGCACGCTTTGCGGGCGCCTCGGCGATGCCGAGCTCGGACGCCATGATGCCGCAGAGGGTCGCCACCTGGACGGAGTGGGAGAGGACGTTCTGGCCGAAGGAGGTGCGGTAGCGCAGGGCGCCGAGGGTCTTCACCAGCTCTGGATGCAGGTCGTGGATGCCGCAGTCGAAGGCGGCCTGCTCACCGGCCTCCTGCACGCGCTCCGAGACGAGCGACTCCGCCTTCCTGTACATCTCCTCGATGCGGGCGGGGTGGATGCGACCGTCCGCGATGAGGTTCTCGAGGGCGACACGGGCGGTCTCGCGGCGGACAGGGTCGAAGCTCGAGAGGATGACCGTCTCGGGCGTGTCGTCGATTACGAGGGAGACGCCCGAGACCTGCTCGAAGGTGCGGATGTTGCGGCCCTCGCGACCGATGATGCGGCCCTTGAGGTCATCGGAGGGGATGTGCACGGAGGTGACGGTGATCTCCCCAGCCTGGTCGGCGGCGCAGCGCTGGATGGCGGTGGTCACGATCTCTCGGGCGGTCTTGTCCGCCTGTGCGCGCACGCGCTGCTCTGACTCCCTCAGGATCTGGGCCTCCTCGCGCACGGACTCGGCGCGGACGCGGTCGAGGAGCTCCTGGTGGGCGTCCTCGCGCGTGAGGTCGGCGATGCGCTCGAGCTCGGCGGACTGGCGAGCGACGAGGCCGTCAACCTCGACCTTGCGCTTGTCCAGCTGCCCCTGGAGGCTCGACAGCTGGTGTTCCTTGCGGTCGAGCGAGTCGTTGCGCCTGTCGAGGGACTCCTCGCGCTGCATGATGCGCCCCTCGAGCGCCTGAAGCTCGGCCTTGCGTGCCTTCTCCTCGGCCTCGGATCGCTGCTTGAGCTGGAGAATCTCCTCACGGGCCTCGATGAGCGCGGACTTCTTCGCGGAGTCGGCGTCGCGTCGTGCGTCCTCGCCGATGCGCCGCGCCTCGGCCTCGGCCTCGCTGATGGCCGACTTCGCCGCAATGACCTTGGCGTTGCTCTGGCTGTTCGCATAGAACCAGGCTGCGGCGGCCCCCAGCAAGAGGCAGATCGCCCCGATTATGATCGTCATGGTTGCTCCTCTGATGGTCGTGCGTTTGCGTAGGGTTCAGGAGACCCCGTGTTAGGGGAACCCGCCATCCAAGGGGCAGCTCGTCCAGCTGGCGTGCAGAGGCTCTGACAGAAAGGTTCATATAAGACGTCTGTCGGGCGTCCGACGGACGAGAGGCAACTCAAATGGCAAGATAAATCATATGTTTAGGCGGGCCGTGCGTCAAACAGGCGTACGATGGACGCTCTCTGCCACTCCCTGCCGAGCAAGGCCGGCCGTGGTGGGTTGCGCGTCCGCTCGATGGGTCAGAGACCCTCTTCGTCTCCGTCTCGGACCCTGCGCGCGACCGCAACGGCGACGGAGCCGGAGAAGCCTCGTCCCATGAGAAAGCGCACACATTGGGCATAGGGGTCCCTGCCTCTGAAGGAGCGCCTCGAGGCGAGATCGAATGCGCGCGCATCCTCGTCCTCGGGATCGAGGTAGTCGTACGGCCATCCGGGAAGCTCGTCCACCTGGATGCCACGGCGGCCGAGCTCCAGCTCGATGCGTCGCCTCCCCCAGCCCGCCGACACCTTCGACCTCGCGAACACATCGGCGTAGCGCCTGTCATCGATGAGCCCTCCGGCGACATAGCGCGCCACCAGCTCGGAGCTGAGCCTCCCTGGATAACCGTCGTCCCTGAGCTTGCCCTCCATCTCGTGGGAGGAGTAGTCCCTCCGCTCAAGCAGGGACTCAACGCGATGGCGCGCGCACGCACCCTCCACCTGGGACAATACGTATAGCAACTCGGCCCTGGACGAGGGCGGGGTACTGCGGTCGGCGAGGGAACGCTCGAGGGATCGCGCTGCCGACGCGGGAAGGGGGATGGCCTCCTCTCCCTGCGCCGAGTGAATGCTCAACAGGCCGCGCGTCCTCCTGGCACCCAGGGACGCCGCGCGACGCTCGGGGAGGGTCAGGCTCCAGCTGAGGCCAGCCTCCCCCTCCCGCGAGCCTTCCGTTTCGGACGTCACCGGGGGAGCTCGCCTTGGGGCGTGGCAACGGGCGGGATGGGCTCCCCCACACGCTCGTCGTCGAGCTCGAGGCCGCAGGCCATGCGGACCTTGTGGTCGATCTCTTCCATGAGGTCGGGATTTGCCGCGAGGAAGTCCTTTGCGGCCTCTCTGCCCTGTCCGAGCCTCTCCACTCCGTAGGTGTACCAGGCACCGGACTTCTCGACCACCTCGTAGTCGACCGCCATGTCGAGGAGCGAGCCCTCCTTGGAGATACCGGTGCCGTACATGATGTCGAACTCGGCCTGTTTGAAGGGAGGAGCCACCTTGTTCTTGACGATTTTGACGCGGACCCTGTTGCCCACGTTCTCTCCGCTGCGCTTGATGGAATCGATCCTGCGGATGTCCATGCGCACGGAGGAGAAGAACTTGAGCGCACGGCCGCCGGGGGTCGTCTCGGGGCTACCGAACATGACGCCGATCTTCTCGCGCAGCTGGTTGATGAAGATGCAGGTTGTCTTTGACTTCGAGAGCGAGCCAGCGAGCTTGCGGAGCGCCTGGCTCATGAGGCGCGCCTGCAGCCCCACCGTGGTGTCGCCGATCTCCCCCTCTATCTCGGCCCTGGGAACGAGGGCGGCGACGGAGTCCACGACCACGACGTCTATTGCACCCGAGCGAACGAGCATGTCGCAGATTTCGAGCGCCTGCTCGCCTGTGTCAGGCTGCGAGATGAGGACCTCGTCGATGTCCACGCCGATACGTGCGGCATAGCCCGGATCGAGGGCGTGCTCGGCGTCTATGAAGGCCACGACGCCACCCAGGGCCTGAGCCTCGGCGAGAATCTCCAACGAGAGGGTCGTCTTGCCGGAGGACTCTGGCCCGTATATCTCGATGATCCTGCCGCGCGGGACGCCGCCGATTCCCAATGCCGCGTCGAGGGCGAGTGAGCCGGTGGGGATCGCCTCAATCTCGAGGTCAGGACCTCCGTCGCCGAAGCGCATGATGGCACCCTTGCCGAACTTCTTCTCTATCTCTGACGTGGTGGCGTCGAGGACCTTGTCCCTCTCCTCGCCATAGGTCTTCTGGTGCACCTCACGCGTCGCGCCCTTGGTCTTTGCCATGAATTCTCCTCGCTCGTCTTCGAAGTGAATGGTATACGAACACGCGTTCGTGGTCAATGTGACGAGAAAAGCTTACGACCCTGGGGTCGCAGGAGGCTTGCCCGCAGCTGCCGGCAGTCTGGCACCAGCTGCGGGCAAGTCGCGCGCACCCGGCGCGAGCTGGGCGGGAGTGTGCCAGCAAAGACGTCGCTGCAGGCCAGACGGCTACCAGGAGGAGGGCGGATTCACAATAGCGCCACGAAGGAGGGCGAGCGAGACGCGGACCGCCTTTGCGCGGACCTCGTCGCGGGAGCCGGAGAGATGGTAGACCCGCGAGACGCAGACGTCGCCCGCGCTGAGGCCGAACCATACGGTGCCGACCGGCTTTCCGGGTTTGGCTCCCCCCGGCCCGGCAATGCCTGTGACGGAGACGCAGACGTCCGCGCCCAGCACGCGCCGAGCACCCCCTGCCATCATCTGGGCGCACTCGGAGGACACGGCTCCCAAAGAGGGCTCGTCGAGCACCTCGGACGTGACGCCCAGGACCTTGCGCTTGACGTCGACCGCGTAGCTCACGACGGAACCCATGACCACCGCGGAGGAACCGGGGACCGAGGTGAGGGCGGCAACAACGAGGCCTCCCGTGCAGGACTCGGCACTGCCGAGGCTGCAGCCCGCATCGATGGCCGCGGCGACGGCGGACGCGGCCTCCTCCCGCAGCTCCTCCTCGGTGGGGAGCGCAACGTCCCGTTGTCTAGTCATCCGCGTCCTCCGCAATGTACCTCCACGACTTCGCGAAATAGTCGACGCCCGACCACGCGGTGAGGACCACTGCCACCCAGAGCAGCACAAAGGAGACGGCGGAGAGCGCGAAGGCCGCCCCAGAGATGGGGACGGCCCTCAAGAGGAGGAGGCCCGAAATGGAGACCATGGTCGTCGCGGTCTTCCACTTGCCCAGCCCGCTCGCGGCGATCACGACGCCCTTGGAGGCGACGACCATGCGCAGGCCCGACACGAGGAACTCGCGCGCCACGACCACCAGCAGGACCCAGGGGCTCACCATCTGGACCTCGAGGAGGTAGCACAGCGACACGATCACGATCAGCTTGTCTGCGATGGGGTCGAGGAACTTGCCGAAGGTGGTCACCTCTCCCCTGCTGCGCGCCAGGTACCCGTCTAGCTTGTCGGTCAGCGAGAGGAGGATGTAGAAGACGGCAACGACGAAAGCCGCGGCGTAGCTGCCAGACTCGCCCCCCCATTCCCGGGAGAGCTCCGCCACGAGGAGCCATACGGGAACGAGCGCCACGCGGGCGCAGGTCACGACGTTGGCGGGCGTCCATATAGACTTCCTGGCGCTGTGCATGGGAAACCTCCGCTATCCGACGATGCTTCCGACGAGCTCGTAGCAGAACGAGTCCTCGAGGAGGACGCGCACGACGTCTCCCACGGCAGCCTCGCCGTAGGGAATGTGCACGGCACCATCGCAGTCGGGGGCCTGGAACCAGGCGTGACCTATGAGCTCGGGGCCGTCCTCGCCCTCCTCGACCCCATCGACGATGACGTCGCAGGTCTCGCCCACGTGGCGCGCGGTGGCGGCGAAGCCCAGCTGCTCGGCGACGTCCAGCAGCCTCTGGGCGCGCTCGAGCTTGACCGCCTCGTCCACCTGGCCAGGAAGGCCTGCGCCGAGCGTCCCCTCCTCGCGGGAGTAGGAGAAGACCGAGGTGTAGTCGAACTCGAGCTCCTGGACGAAGTCGAGGAGCTCATCGGACTCCTCCTCGGTCTCGCCGGGGAAGCCCACGAGTCCCGTGGTCCTGAGCACCATGCCGGGCATCTGCTCCCTGAGCCGCGCGAAGAGCGCGCGGAGCTCGGGCGCGGAGCCGCTCCTGCGCATGCTCGAGAGGACGCGTTCGCAGCAGTGCTGGATGGGAATGTCTATGTAGGGGAGCACTTCGTCGACGTCGCGGATGGTGGCTATGAGCTCGTCCGTCATGCCCTCGGGCTGGAGGTAGAGCACGCGCACCCAGCCACCGTAGGGACGAACGACCCTCGCCACAGACCTCAGGAGCGAGGCGAGGGTGAGCCCCTCCCCCAGGTCGCTTCCCCAGATACCGGTGTCCTGGCCGATAAGGACGACCTCTCGGACGCCGCCCTCCATGAGCCCCCTTACCTCGGTAAGAATCTCCTCCTGAGGTCGTGAGAAGTAGCGGCCACGGATGTAGGGGATGGCGCAGAAGGCGCAGAAGCGGTCGCAGCCGTCAGAGATCTTGACGTAGGCGCTGGCCCCCTCGATGGTGCGAAGCACGCGCCCCTCTCCCAGGACGAGCTCCTCATCGGGGACCTCCTCTCCAAGGACGTCCCTCACGACGCGGACGATTCCGTCCTCCTCGTCGGCTCGCACGAAGGCCGCGACCTCGGGCAGTTCGGAGGGGAGGCTGTCGCCGTAGCGGGAGGGGACGCAGCCGCACATGACGATGGGCAGCCCCTTCACCCCCTCGCTCGAGCGCTCGGCGAGGTCGAGGGTGGCGTCGATGGACTCCGAGGTGGCAGACGCGAGGAAGGAGCAGGTGTTGATGATGGCCACATCGGCGTCCTCCACGCCGTCAGCCTCCCCGAACCCCGCCGCGGCGAGGAGGGCGCGCATGCGGTCGGTGTCCACCTCGTTCTTCGCGCACCCGAGGGTGACGTACAGGCAGTTGCTCATGGTTTCCTATCTGTAGTTCGTGAACTGGAGGGGCTGGCCGTAGTCGCCCCCACGCAGGAAGGAGATGACCTCCTGGAGGACGTCGCGGGAGGCGGAGCTGACCCTCAGCTTGTCTCCCTCGACCGTGGGCCTGCACTTGAGCTTGAGGTCACGGATGTCCTTGGCGATGCGCCTGGCGACGTCCTGGTCGATGCCCTGGACGAGCCTGCCGCGTTGCCGCACGGAGGAGCCGGCGGCGGGCTCGGGCCTGTCCCAGCGCAGGGCGGCCAGGTCAATCTGTCTCTTGGCGAGCTTCGACCCCATGACGTCGACGACCTGGGAGGC
This sequence comes from uncultured Olsenella sp., assembly GCA_947253595.1. GTDB lineage: Bacteria > Actinomycetota > Coriobacteriia > Coriobacteriales > Atopobiaceae > Olsenella_I. The sequence goes on from CAMXZR010000023.1 coordinate 10,733, forward strand.
CACGAACTCGGAGGGCGCGGATATGGTGAACGTGCCCTCCTTCTTCGAGAACTCTATCGTGGCACCGGTCTGCCTGAGATCATAGCGCTGCGTTAGCTCGCGGGCGGCCTGCTGGTACGCGTTGTCGGCCTCCTGGAGGTCGACGGTCGAGACGATGTCGAAGCTAGCTTCCTTGGCCATGCTTCCTCCCCTTTCCTGGTGGGTGAGCGCGATTGACTCCTGTGGATGGAGCCTACTCCGCAGAGGTGTCGGACGACTCGTCGGTGCCGGCGTCCGTAGTCGCGGACTCGCCCGACGCGGCGGCGGAGCCAGAGGGAGACGAGTCGGCAGAGCTGCCGCCCTCGCCTGTCGAGGTGGCGTCGCCGGTCTTCGCGCTGGGCTTCGTGCCCTGTATGGTGATGGTGCCGATGCCCGACGACTTGGAGCTGAAGGACTGTTGGGTTCCGTTCTTCGTCACGGTCGCTGCCGTGGTGTCGCTCACCTGCACGGTGATCGACTCAGTCACGACGAAGCTCTTCTCCCAGGGCCCTGTGACCTGCTCGGCGATGACGCTCGTGCCGTCACTCTCGATCTCGAGCCAGGTGGTGGCCCCGTCGGCCACCTTCACGTCGACCTTTGTCTCGGTCTCGGCCTCCTTTGCCGCCTTCTGGGCCTTCGCGTCCTCCGCAGCCTTCGCCGCCTCGTCGGCGGCCTGGCTGCCGGACTCCGTCGTCGCACTCGTGCCCGACGTCCCGGAGCCCGAGCTCGTCGACTGCGCGGTCGTCGTGACGGCGACCGAGCGCGCGTCGGTGGCGGCGGGGGTCCGCACGCAGGACTTGACCGAGCCGATGATTATCAGGGTGAGCGCGAGTGCGCCCGCCACGACCACGGTGGCCAGGGTGCGCCTCGCATCCGAGAAGTACGCCTCGATGAGGCCGGCTATGCCGGAGCGGCGGGGGATGCGGCCCCTCCCCCGCTCCCTGAGGGATTCCCTGCCCTCTCCGCCGCGACGCCTCACGTTGGGACGATCGGCGCGCGCGATGTTGCGGGACGATCGCCTGCCCGTGCGCGTTGATGCGGCCTCGTAGGGGCGGGCGCTGCCATAGCGCAGGTCGTCGGTGTAGTCGTCCGCGTCGACGCGTCGGGTGGTCACCCGGTCGGAGTTGCCGCGGGGCACCGCCACGTCCTCGCGGTAGCTTCCGGGGAGCTCACGCCCCTGTCCGGGACGGCGGCTGCGATGCCCGCGGGCCCGCGAGCCCGTGCGCGAGCTGACGTCGCGGCCCGTGTAGCGCCTCGTTGGCTCAAGGCCATCCTGGTCGCGGGACTCCGACTCCTGGTAGCGAAGGGGGTGCTGCCGCTGGTTCACGAGTGGGCTCGCCTGCTGGCGCGAGCGTGTGGGCGAGGTCGTTGCGAAGCCCGTCACGTCACCCGCAAAGCCGCCGGAAGTCGGCAGGAGGCCACGCGAGCCCTCCCTCGGGCCGGAGCTTCCTGGAAGCTCGTAGGCGGCCTCCTCTCCCCTGCGCCTGCCGCCCCGGCCATGCTCGTAGTCGAAGAGGTCGGCGGAGAACTGGTTCACCACGGCACGCGACGAGAGCCCGAGGTAGCGAGCATACGACGAGAGCATGCCCTGGGCGTAGCCGCTCTTGGGCATGCGGCCGAAGTCGCCGTTCTCGAAGGCAATGAGCACGTCCTCGCGCAGGCGGAGCACGCGCGAGGCCTGGGTCACGGAGAGGCCCAGCTGCCGCCTTCTGTTGACCAGCATCTCGCTGAAGCGAGGACGCGGCATGCTACACCTCCCGGTACCTCTCCTCTTGGACCCTCAGATCCTCGAGCCCTTCCTTGTCAAGCAGGACTTCGCGCGGCTTGGACCCGTCGGGTGGTCCCACCACGCCCTTGCTCTCGAGCATGTCCATGATGCGGCCGGCCCTAGCGTATCCCACCTTCAGGCGACGCTGCAGGCCCGAGGTAGAACCGAGCCTAGAGTCCACAACTATCTGCGCAGCCTCCCATACCAGGGGGTCGTCCCCCTCCTCGCCGTCAGGCATGGCCGATCCGGAGGGCTGGCCGGGAATCACCTGAGAGAGGATCTCCTCGTGGTAGTCGGGCTCACCCTGGCTGCGGATGAAGTCGACGACCTCGTTGATCTCCTGGTCGGAGGTGTAGCAGCCCAGGACGCGCTTGGGAGAGAGGCCGCGGTCCTTGAAGAGCATGTCGCCGTTGCCCAGGAGCTTGTCCGCGCCCGTCTCGTCCAGGATGACGCGGGAGTCGATTCCCGAGGACACCTTGAGCGCCACGCGGGAGTCGATGTTCGACTTGATGAGGCCCGTGACGACGTTGGCCGAGGGGCGCTGCGTGGCGATGACCAGGTGGATGCCCGCCGCACGGGCGAGCTGGGCGATGCGGACGATGGATGCCTCGACATCCTTGCCGGCGACCATCATGAGGTCCGAGAGCTCGTCAATGACGACGACGATGTAGGGCAGCGGCTCGGGTGGGTTGTCCATCTCGGACAGCTTGCCCGAGACGCACATCTTGTTGTAGGCGCGGATCTCCCTAGCGCCCGCGCGCTCGAAGACCTTGAGGCGCCTCTCCATCTCGGACACGGCCCACTGCAGGGCGCTCGCGGCCTGGCGTGGCTCGGTGACGACCGGGACGTAGAGGTGGGGCAGGCCGTTGTAGCCCGCGAACTCGACGCGCTTGGGGTCGATCATGATGAGCCGTACCTGCTTGGGCGTGGTGCGCATGAGCAGGGACATGATCATCGAGTTGATGAGGACCGACTTGCCTGAGCCCGTGGTGCCGGCGACCAGCATGTGCGGCATCTTTGCAATGTTCGTGACGACGGGCTTGCCCGCCGAGTCGCGACCGATGGCGACCTCGAGGGGACCGCCCTTGGCATAGGGCAGCACGTCCCCCAGGTGCACGTTCTCGCGCTCCTTGTTGGGGATCTCGATTCCAACGTAGGAGGTGCCGGGGATGGGCGCGAAGATGCGGACCTTCTCGGCGGCGAGCGTGAGGGCGATGTCGTCCTCGAGGTTGCGGATCTTGTTGACGCGCTCGCCCTCCCCCATCTCGACGCGGAAGGTCGTGACCAGGGGTCCGGACACGTAGTCGACGACCTGGCTCCTGAGACCGAACTCCTGGAGCGTGGCCTGCAGGCGGTCCTTGGTCTCGGAGAGCTCCGCGATGGACGCGGCGCTGGTGGCGCTGTTGGGGTTCGAGCTGAGCATGGAGAGGGGCGGCAGCTGGTACCCTTCCTCGCCCTCCCCCGGCCTCTTGCTGGCAGGTGCGGGCGCTGCGACGGGACGGGTCCGGGTCAGCGGCGCGGCGACCGGGGCGTGGACGGCCTTCTTTGCGCGCGAGACGGGCGCAGTGAGGGCGGTGAGGGCGGGCTTCTGAGGCGTGGGCCTGCCGTCCTCGGAGCGGCGCGTGCCGCGCCTCCTGCCCTGGAGGCGCTGGGTGGGGGCCACGGCCTGCAGGAAGTCCGGGACGGCCACCTCCTCCGCAAGTCCCCTGCCCTCCGGCTCGTCGGAAGCCGGTGCGGACGTGACGTCCTCGGACCCGGCCTCGGACTCGAGCCCCTCTATGGGGGCGGTCATCGCCCCCTCCCCGGCGGGGCGGGCGACGTCGAGGTCGATGTTGGGGTGGCGAAGCCTCCTGAGGAGCGTCGTCTTCTGCTCTCCCTGCGCCTCCTCGGGCGCGGCCTCGGCCTGGAGGGAGCCTCCGCGGGTGCCGCGGGTGAGCACGCTCGTCTTGCGGGCACCGAGGAAGGTCGTTGCGCCCTCGACAACCTCCTCGGGCACGAAGGCGTCCGCATGGCCTGCATGGGGATCCTCCCCGCCCACGACGAAGCGCCCCTCCCGATGGCGCAGGTGCCTCTCCTGCAGGCCCTCGCGGGCGGACTGACCCGCGTCGCGCAGCCTCGACACCGCGCCCGAGACGGAGAAACCGCACACGATGGCCCCCGCCACGGCGACGCCCACGAGGACGACGTTCGCGACCGTGCGCCCCAGGGTCGAGAGCAGGGCCCAGGCGATCCCCCCGCCCACGTATCCGCCTCGCGCCGTGGCGTTGGCCGCGACGAGCACGAGGTCGGGGTCCTGCGAGGCAAGGGGGAGGTTGGCCGAGAGCAGCCCGAGCACGGCAAGTATGACGAGCAGGAGGCCGAGGGCGACGCGGCTGCCCATGGGTCCCTCCCCGTCCACGAAGAAGGTGAGCGAGAAGATCGCCAGCGCCAGGGGCAGGAGGAAGGCCCCCACCCCGAAGAGGAGCGAGAGGACCTCGCCGCAGAGGCGGGTGACGGGAGCCGAGGACGGGAGGAGGACCGAGATTCCCAGCGCTATGGCCACCACGAGCAGGACCACGCCCAGGACGTCACTCCCCACGCTCCCCTTTGCGGGCAGCAGGCGCTGCGGAGAGGACGGCCTTCCTCCAGCCTGCCTGCCGCCGCTCTTCTTGCGCTTACCCTTCTGTACGTTTGAGCTGCGGTTCAAGGGCATCTAGACCTCCATCACGACCGGGATAACCATCGGTCGCGTATGCGTCTTTGTCCAGAGGAAGCCCGAGAGGCTGTTGCGCAGGGCCTTGCGAAGCTGCTCGAGGCTGGTAGCGTCCTTCTTCACGCTGGACTCCATCTGGGCCCTGACACTATCCTGGGCCTCCTCGATGAGCGCCTCGTTGCCCGAGAACGCGACCCCCCTGCAGGCGATCTCTATGTCGCGGACGCGACCACCCCTGCGCTCGAAGGTGATGACGCAGGTCACGAGCCCGTCCGTCGCAAGCTTCTGGCGATCGCGGAAGACGACGGGATCGGCATCCGTGACGGAGAGGCCGTCGACGTAGACTATGCCAGACTCGACCGGTCCCCCCCAGGTCACCTTGCCGTTGCGTATCTCGAGGGAGTCCCCGTTATCGGCAATGAAGACGTGGTCGGCGGGAATGCCCATCTGGGTCGCGAGCTTGGCATGCGCGCGCAGGTGGACCGCCTCGCCGTGGACCGGCATGAAGAAGCGGGGCTTGGCCATGGCCAGCATGAGCTTGAGCTCCTCCTGGCTGCCGTGGCCCGAGACGTGAACCAGGGTGTTGGAGCGGTCGTAGACGGTGCAGCCGATCTTCGAGAGCGAGTTGATGATGCCCGCGACGCTCTTCTCGTTGCCGGGAACGGGGGTGGCGGAGATGATCACCGTGTCGTCCGGCGTGATGGTGATGGACTTGTGGTCTCCCGTCGCCATGCGGCCCAGGGCGCTCATGGGCTCCCCCTGGCTGCCGGTACACATGACGACGATCTTGTCGTCGGGGAGGTCGGTCAGGTCGAAGGCGTCGATGATGTCCTCGTCCGAAATCCTGAGGTAGCCCAGCTCGCGGGCGACGCGGGTGTTGGTGACCATGGAGCGCCCGGTGACGACCACCTTGCGTCCCACGGCCACGGCAGCGTCGCAGACCTGCTGGATGCGGTGGATCTGGCTCGAGAAGGACGCGACGATGACCCTGCCGGGAGCGTTCTTGATGATATGGCGAAGCTGCGGCCCCACCGCCGACTCCGAGGGCGTGAAGCCCGGGCGGGTCGCGTTGGTGGAGTCCGAGAGGAGCAGGTCGATCCCCAGCGTGGCAAAGCGACTGATGGCCTGGTAGTTAGGCCTCACGCCGTCGATGGGGGTCTGGTCGAGCTTGAAGTCGCCGGTGTGCATGACCGACCCCGCGGGGGTGCGCATGTAGACGCCCATGGCACCGGGGATGGAGTGCGTCATCGCGAAGAAGTCGATGCTGAAGGCCCCGAGGTTAAGGTGGGCCCCATTGGTCACCTCGCGGAACTTGGGGGAGTTGATGCGGTGCTCGGCCAGCTTGCCCTCGATGAAGCCCAGGGTGAGCTTGCTGGAGTAGATGGGCACCTTGCGTCCCAGATCCATGAGGAGGTACGGCAGGGCGCCGGTGTGGTCCTCGTGGCCGTGGGTGATGATGATGCCGCGGAGCTTCTCCTCGTTCTCGAGCACGTAGGAGTAGTCGGGCAGCACGAGGTCTACGCCAGGCTGCTCGTCATCCGGGAACATGAGGCCAGCGTCGACGAGCACGAGGTCGTTCTCGTACTCGAAGGCGGTCATGTTCTTGCCGATGCCGTCCAGGCCCCCGAGGGGGATGATCCTCAGGGGACTCTGCTTCTTTGTCATGTGCGCTTGATTCCTTTCGTGGTGCGGCGTGTGATGCGTATATATGAGACCCGCCTCTGCGGGAAACGTTCCAGGCATTCCTTTACCCATTGTAGCCGCCGCCAACACCCCTCGCTCCTGTGGAGGACAAAGAGGACGCATCCCACATCTTGGGTTCGCAATGGGCTCGCGCATAAGAAGGGGACCCGCTGGCAGTCGCCAGCGGGTCCCCAAAGCCTCCCCTCGCGCGTGAGGGGCGATTTTGCTCGTACGGACTAGCCCTCGTGGTGGCGACGGGGCTGACGAGTCGAGGAGCCGCCCTTGTCGCCCGGACGGCGGCCGGAGCGCTCGCGCCTCTCTCCCTCGTGCTCGTGGGACCTGGAGGAGCGGGCGGGAGCCTCGGGCTTGTCCAGGCGATCCAGGCTGATCTTACCCTTCTCGTCGACCTCGAGGACCTTGACCTTGACCTCGTCACCGATGTTGAGGACGTCCTCGACCTTCTCTACGCGACCCTTGGCCACGCGAGAAACGTGCAGCAGTCCGTCCTTGCCGGGGAGGAGCTCCACGAAGGCACCGAAGGGCTGGATGCCCACGACGCGGCCGTTGTACTCCTCGCCCACCTCGGGGACCTTGACGATTGCCTTGATGCGCTCGGCGGCCTCGTCGCCCGCGCCGTTGGTGCCGGCGATGAAGACGGTGCCGTCCTCCTGGATGTCGATCGTGGCGCCCGTGTCGTCCTGGATGCCGCGGATGACCTTGCCGCCGCTGCCGATGACGTCGCGAATCTTGTCGGTCGGGATCTGGAGGCTGATAATCTGGGGCGCGTTCTCCTTGGTGGACTCGCGGGGCGCAGGAATCTGCTCGAGCATGGCGTCGAGGATGAACATGCGTCCCTCATGCGCCTGCATGAGCGCCTGACGCAGGATCTGGGGCGTGAGGCCGGTGGCCTTGTTGTCCATCTGCATGGCGGTGATGCCCTTGGTGGTGC
>CAMXZR010000024.1 GCA_947253595.1 uncultured Olsenella sp.
CCCCCTCCTCGTGACAGCGCACGACCACGCCCTCCCCTCGCTCAAGCCCGGCCAGTCGATGGGAGAGGTCGATTCTCAGCTCCTCCGAGAGCTCGGGCAGGGAGCTCAGGGTGAGCTGGCGCTCGCGTTCGGCCAGGGCCGCCCTGAAGCCCTTGAGGGGCTCGAACGGGATGAAGATCTTGGCGCGCTCCGAGAGGGGCATGCGCGGGTGCCTCAGGTAGAACTCATCCACTGCGATGCCCGCCTATCTGCGCGTTGCGCTCGCGCGCCGTCGCGTCAGGCAGGAGGTCGAGCCCCCTCAGCAGGGCGTTCTTGCCAAACCTCTGCTTGACCGCGCTCACCGCCTCCTGCCGGGCCCTCTCGCGCGGCGACTCCGCGACCTCCTGGAAGAGGCCCAGCTGAAGGCCCTGCCCTCCCTCGTCGCGCAGCTCGCCCAGCACGAGGGTGAGCCGGTGTATGGGACGCCGCGGATCAGCGATGCGCCGGTAGAGCGGCTCGAGGGCGGCCCATATCTGCCTCAGGGAGCTCGTGGGGCCGGGCAGGCGCACGGACCCACCGTCGGCAGACTCCCCCCAACGCACCTGGGACCCGCGCTCCCCCTCGACCTCCCCCGAGGCATGGGCAGGCAGGGGGGCCACCTTCCCCCTCCCGTCGAGGCGGTACCCCAGGGTAAGGGAGAGGGTCGAGGCCACGAGGCCCCTCTCCACCAGCTCGAGGGCGAGGGCGTCGGCCATCTCCTTCGCGATCACCAGGCCACCCTCGAGGCCCACGTCCTCGCCCAGGACCTGGCCGTTGCTCAGGCTCCTGCTCTGGGGGCGGTAGGCCTTGATGTCCGAGATGGTAACGGGCTCCCTCCCCCAGGCATGGTCTATGAGCAGCTCGGCGTCTATGCCGAAGACGCGGTAGAGGGGCTCCCTCGGATAGCTGGCCACCTGGCCCATGGTATGGATTCCCAGCTCCGAGAGGCGACGGGCCGTGCCAGCCCCCACGCGCCAGAAGTCGGTGATCGGACGGTGGTTCCAGAGTGTGGAACGGTAGCTCTCCTCGTCCAGCTCGCCAAAGAAGCCGGGGCTGTGCTTCGCCGTAATGTCCAGCGCCACCTTGGCGAGGTAGAGGTTGGTGCCCAGGCCGCAGGCGGCAGGGACGCCCGTCGTCCTCACGACGTCCTCGCGTATGTGCTCGCCCAGCTCGCGGGCACTGCACCCGTAGAGCTCGAGATAGCCCGTCACGTCTAGGAAGGCCTCGTCGATGGAGTAGACGTGGATATCATCGGGAGAGACATAGCGCAGGTAGATGGCATAGATGTCTGCCGAGCGCTCGATGTAGAGCGACATCCGCGGCGGTGCCATGAGGTAGTCGATGGAGGACGGGATCTGGAACACGCGACAGCGGTTGCGGACCCCCAGCTCCTTGAGGGCGGGAGAGACGGCAAGACAGATCGTCTTGCTCGTGCGCGCGGGGTCGGCCACCACGAGCCTGGTGGTCATGGGGTCGAGCCCGCGCTCGACGCACTCCACCGACGCGTAGAAGCTCTTGAGGTCGATGACCAGGTACTGGCGGCGCAGGCTGTCAGAAGCGCCCTCGCTCCCCCGGACGGAAGCGGGGGTCACGGCTGCTTCCACGGAAGGCTAGCCCTGGTACACGATGCCGGTCTTGACCTTCTCCCGGGCCTCTTCGCCCAGAATCCGGCGGACCAGGACGAGCCCGAGCTCGAGGGCCGTACCCAACCCCTTGCTCGTGACGAGATTGCCGTCCTCCACGACCGCGTCTTGCAGGAGCTGGGCACCGTGCTCCACGAGCACCTCCTGGAAGCCGGGGTTTCCCGTGGCCCTGCGCCCCTCGAGGAGCCCCAGCTCGGCCAGCACCGAGGGAGCGGCACAGATGGCCGCGACGTCGCCACCACGGCCCGCATGCTCCACGAGGGCGCGGCACAGGGGCTCGCAGGCGCGCAGGTTCCTCGTCCCTGGCATGCCGCCAGGCAGGAAGAGCAGGTCGTAGCTAGAGAAGTCGAAGGCCTCGTCGAAGATGCTGCGGTCGCAGCCCACGCTCACGCCGTGGCTCGAGACGACCGAGCGCTCGGGGGCGATGGAGACCTTGTCGCAAGGAATGCCTGCCCTGAAAAGCAGGTCAGAGACCACGAGCCCCTCGCACTCCTCGAAGCCCTCGGCAAAGAACGCCGCCACCCGGTACCCGCTTGCCTGTCTGAGCATGTAGGCCTCCCCTTCCTCGTCCCTTTTTGTCTCGCCTCAACAGTATAGAACGCATGTTCCCATAACGGAAGCTCAATCGTCAGTCCCCGGCGCACGGCGGCGCGACTTCAGCCGGGAGCGCCGGTGCTTCTCGTCCAGTCTCCTCTGGCGGGCGGCGTGGCTGGGCCTGGTGGCGTGGCGCTGCTTGGGCGGGACGGCCCTGAGCCGGAGCTCCCGCCTCAGCTTCTGGAGGCAGCGCAGGCGGTTCTGGTGCTGGCTGCGCGACTCCCTGCTGGTGACCACGATGCCCGTAGGAAGGTGCCTCATGCGCACGGCGGAGTCCGTGGTGTTCACGCCCTGGCCGCCGGGCCCCGTGGCCCGGAACACGTCCACTGAGCACTCCCGCACGAGCTGCCCCACGTCCTTTCTCGCGAAGCGCGCGTAGTCACGATGCCCCAGCTTCCCCTCGCCGGCCATGCTAGGCATCCTTCGGCCCGAGCTCGTGCCTGAATGAGAAGAGGGCCCATAGGGAGAGGGCGAGCGAGAGGAAGGACATCACGGGGTAGTTGAGCCAGAGCCCCGTGAGGCCGAGCGGCCAGAGGAGCGGGAGCTCCAGGAGGGGGAACACCAGGGCGCTGCAGACCGAGAGGACGGACGCCAGCTTGGACATTTGGATGGCCGTCATGAAGGCCTGGGTGGCGAACGAGAACCACCTCACAAGGAACGACACGGCGAACACTCGGAAGGCGACGGTCGCGAGCCCCACGAGCTCAGGGGCGGGGTCAGAGATGAAGAGCAGGGTGAGCTCACGCGGGAAGAGCGCCATGGCGACACCCGAGGCGAGGGAGATGGCCGCGGTCGCGACGAAGACGCAGCGCTCTATGGCTAGGACCCGATCCCGCCTGCGCGCCCCCCAGTTGTATCCCACGGAGGGCTGGAGCGAGTCGCAGACGCCGTAGATCAGGGGAAAGACGAAACCGTCGACATACATGAGCAGGCCGTAGGCCGACACCGCGTACTCCCCGCCCAGGAGGAGCAGGGCGGCATTGAGCGCGATCGAGGTGACGCGACCCGCGACGTTGTTGAGGAAGGTGGGCATGCCCGAGACCGCAATCTCGCGCACGAGGGCCCAGCTCAGGCGGGGCCTGACGAAGCGCAGCTGCATCCTCCCCAGGGCGAAGGGCAAAAGCGCGAACAGCGTGCAGACCGCCATGGCAAGGGCATATCCCAGGGCGGCCCCCAGGATCCCCAGATGGAGGAAGTACATCAGCGAGAACTCGACCACGCCCCCGAAGACCGCCATGAAGACGTTGAGGGAGAGTGACGAGCGAATCATCCCGCAGGCCTTGAGGTAGTTGTCGACCGCGAACATGCCCACCGTGAGTGGCGAGAGGGCCGCGTAGACGCGCAGGAAGGTCACCGCCATCGCGGCAAGCTCGCCGGTCGCACCCATGGCGGCCATGACGGCGGGGGCGGCCAGGAAGAGCAGGGCACCCGTGAAGGTGCCCAGGAGGACGTTGAGGAGGACGGAGCAGCTGAAGATGTTGTTGGCGCGCGCGTCGTCCCCCCTGCCCATGCTGATGGAGATGGGCACCGAAGACCCGACGCCGATCATGTCGCCGAAGGCGAAGTTGAGGATCACGAAGGGCATGGCCAGGTTCACGGCGGCGAATGCCTGCTGCCCCAGGAGCTGTCCGACGAAGATGCCGTCCGCTAGGTTGTAGAGGGCGGAGGCGAGCATGCTCGCCGCACCGGGCGCGGCAGCCGTGAAGAAGAGCCTGAGCGGGGGCGTGTCGACGAAGAGGCTGCGGGCCCTCTCCGCCTGAGCCACACTGCCTTCCTGCATCTCTGTCATCTAAGCTCCCCATCGCCCTTCTCGGATGCCGTCGTGACATGGTCGCATGGACATCGGCCCCGTGCAAGGTGCCGACATCCCATGCCAGGGCCTACTCGCTCCTGAGCGCCTCAACCGGGTCGCGCCGGGCAGCCATACTCGAGGGGATGAGTCCTGCCACCAGGGTGAGGACCACGCTGATGGCGACGAGCGAGAGGGCGCTCTGCCAGGGCAGGACCATGATGTTGGGTACGCCTTTCCAGCTCAGGATGAAGGCGTTCACGGGCACCGAGACCAGGTACACGAGGCCAACTGCGAAGACGCCCGAGAGCAGGCCCTCGATAACAGTCTCGGCGTTGAAGATGTTCGCGACGTTGAGCTTGGACGCCCCCATGGCACGCAGGATGCCTATTTCCTTCTTGCGCTCAAGGACCGAGATGTAGGTGATGATGGCGATCATCACCGAACTCACGACCAGGGAGATGGACACGAAGGCGATGAGGACCGTCGAGATCATGTTCACGATGTCGGTCACGGAGCTCATGAGGGTGCCCACCAGGTCGGAGTACTGGATGGCCGAGTCTGGCTTCCCCGCCGCCTCCTCGTCCCGGTTGTAGGCTTCTATGATGTCCTGGACCGCCTGCTTGGCGTCGAAGTCACGGGGGTAGATGCCGATTGACTCGGGGTCTTCGAGCCTGGCATAGCCGAGCCTCTTCATGTTCGCGTCATAGCTCAGGTCGCCCGCGTTCATGTAGTTCTGCAGGAGCGAGCTCAGGTCGTCCTGGCTCATGTTGAGCTTGATGGCCCGCGAGAAGGCACCGGCGTCCACCGAAAAGCCGCTCTGGAGGGCGGACGAGAGGGACGACATCTGGCTCTGCAGCTTGCCCGCGATGGCGCTGGAGAGCTGCGTCCCCAGCTTGGAGGTCGCTGCGGCCACCTGGGTCTGAAGCTGGCTCGCGAGCTGGGTGGCCATGACCTGTGCCGCCTGCCTCACGAGGCCCTGCAGGGCATTCGAGAAGTAGGGCGCGAGCTGCTCCTGGAGGTAGCTCTGCATGGCCTGTCCGACCACGTCGCCCAAGCTGGAGTCGTAGCCCTCCCTCAGGTCGGCGAGGATGGACTTGGCCTCGTCGGTCTGCAGGTACTCCTGGACGAGGGCGGCATAGTCCACCTGCCCCCCCGAGGGGACGAGCCTGCTTCCCGCCCAGGCTGCGAAGCCAGAGGCGAGCCTGTTGGCATCGCTGGCCAGCCGTGTCCTCTGCTCGTCGGTGAGGCCCGATGGCGCGTCGGCGATGCCGCTCTGTGCGAGGTCGAACTTCGGTGCCCCCGCCATGAGGGCCGCCATGCTCTGGGCGTTGAAGATGCCGGACAACTGGCTCGTGTCGAGGTTGACGGAGCCCATGTCGAAGCCCGAGGAGTCTGGAGCGAACCCCGAGATGTCGAGCGACCCCAGGTCCATGCCCGACGAGAGCCCGGACAGGGAACCCGCGTCGAACGAGAAGGCGCTCTTGAGGGCGGCCTCGTCGACCGTGAAGAGAGAGCCCATGTCAAGCTCCTTGCCCTGCCCCTGCTGCAGCTCCTCAAAGCTCTTGCCGATGAAGACGTCCGTGTCGGGATTGGCGATCTGCTCCTTCACGATGTCGGAGTCCGCCGCGTCCTGGATGAGCTCGTCCGTGAGCGCCGAGGTGTAGCCGATCCCCTCGCGCACGAGGCTGGAGGAGCTCGCGCTCTTGGGCTTGACCACTCCCACGACCCTCAGGGTCAGGCCGGCGTCGACCGCAGAGCGCAGGGAGGCGGCGTCGCCCGACATGTCGGTCCAACCCCCCGTGCTGCCGTTCCTCTGGTAGAGGGCTGACGAGGGAACGACCTTGAAGCTCATGCTCAGCGCGTCGTCATAGCTGAAGTCGCGATAGTCGTCGGGCCCCTGCACCTCCTGGCCGCTCAGCACCTGGCTCATCATGTCGTTCATGATCTTGGTGTCATAGAAGCCCAGGCTATAGAGGGTGTAGTCGCTGATCCTGCCGTTGGAGTCGAGCACGAGCACCGCCTCGTCGGCGCTCTTGGGCCAGCTTCCGGCCACGACGTCCATCTGGTCGTCGAGCATCTTCTGGTCACTCACGAGCTCGCTGAACGAGGAGCTGGTGGCACCTCCCGTGAGCGCCGAGCCCATGACCCCGCCTGACACCTTGGCGGTGACCTCCGAGGGATTGAGCCTCGTGACACCGGCACTCGTGTCCGCCTTGTAGATCTGGGGGGTCACGCCGTAGGAGTACTTGATGGTATTGACATAGGGCTGGATCCCACTCTGGCCCCCCTCGAGGTATGCCTTAAAGGACGAGAGGTCGTTGTTCTTGACCTGGGCGAACATGTCGGTCATGACCTTGTCCTGGCCGATGGTCCCGCCGTCCACGGAAGCCTGCTGGGAGCCGGTGCCCGTAGCCTCTCCCATGACTCCGCCGCTCAGCAGGCTCGACATGTCGAAGCTGCTCTTGGTGATGGTGAGGGGGTACGACGAGAGCGAGCGCTCCTCTGTGTCCTTGATGTAGCCGTTCACACCGTTCGAGAGGACCAGAATCGCTGCGATGCCGATGATGCCGATCGAGCCCGCGAAGGCGGTGAGGAAGGTCCGGCCCTTCTTGGTCATGAGGTTGTTGAACGAGAGCGAGAGTGCCGTCGCGAACGACATCGAGGCGCGCCTGCCGGGTTTGCTGGCGTCCGTCGCCCTCGACCCGTCCGCGTCAGGAGCCCCTGCGGCCGCGGGCACGGCCTCCGGCTCCCCCGTGGGCAGGGGGTCGCTGTCGTCCTCGATGCGCCCGTCGCGCACGCGCATCGCCGCGCGTGGCGTATGCCTCGGCGAGGTCGGGGTTGTGCGTGACCATCACGACGAGGCGGTCGCGCGCCACCTCCTTCAGGATGTCCATGACCTGCACGCCGGTCTCGCTGTCGAGGGCACCGGTAGGCTCGTCCGCAAGCACGATGTCGGGGTCGTTCACCAGCGCGCGGGCGATGGCGACGCGCTGCATCTGCCCACCGGAGAGCTGGCTCGGACGCTTGTGGAGGTGCTCTCCCAATCCCACGCGCTCGAGGGCGGCCTTCGCGCGGGCGCGACGCTCCGAGCGCCCCACCCCGGCCAGGGTGAGGGCTAGCTCCACGTTGGAGAGGATGCTCTGGTGCGGGATGAGGTTGTAGCTCTGAAAGACGAAGCCCGCGCGGTGGTTGCGGTAGGTGTCCCAGTCCTTCGAGCCGAAGTCCTTGGTAGAGGTGCCGTTGACCACGATGTCTCCCGAGTCGGCGTGATCGAGACCGACCAGTATGTTGAGCATGGTAGTCTTGCCCGACCCTGAGGGGCCCAGGATGGCCACGAACTCGTTGTCCCTGAAGGCCACCGACACGTCGTCCAGGGCTACCTAGGTGAAGGAGTCGGTGACGTAGGCCTTGCGGATGTTCTTGAGCTGAAGCATGCCAACCGTCTCTCGCGCGAATTTTTCACCTGCTGGTTCTACCTAGAAAGCCTGACCCTAGGCAAGGGCCGGCAGATTCACCCCATGCACACCTGATGCTGGCCACGCGGGACGACGTGGGGACGCAGATCTCTCCCCATATTTTTTCTCTGAACCACATAACCCGATTCTCATACTTCATGTGGTGTTTCATTGCAATTAAATAGCAATATGTTGTGTACATCCCAGATGGACTGACTTAGACTGAGTCCTACCCCTCACAAAGGACTCTGATAGGTTAGGTTAGAAAAGGCTAACATGCGTGCGCCGCAGGAGGAGCACGCAAACGGACCCTTGGGAGCGTGCGATGCAGAAGGCATGGGAAGGCTTCGTTGGCGGCAACTGGGAGCGCCACGTAGACGTCAGGGACTTCATCCAGAGGAACTACACACCCTACGACGGGGACGAGTCGTTCCTCGCCGGGCCCACCGAGGCCACAACGAGGCTCTGGGACGAGGTCATGGGGCTCTTCGAGGAGGAGCGGACACACGGCGGCGTCATCGATATGGACACCGAGGTCGTCAGCACTACCACCAGCCACGCGGCGGGCTACATCGACCAGCCGCTCGAGAGGGTCGTAGGCCTCCAGACCGACCGGCCGCTCAAGCGCGCCCTCATGGTGGACGGCGGCATCCGCATGGCGCAGGCCGCCTGCGAGAGCCACGGCTACCACGTGAGCCCCCAGATCGTCGACTTCTACACCAGGCGGAGGAAGACCCACAACGCCGGCGTCTTCGACGTCTACACGCCCGAGATGCGGGCCTGCCGCCACTCTCACGTCATAACGGGACTTCCCGACGCCTACGGTCGCGGGCGCATCATAGGCGACTACCGCCGCGTCGCCCTCTATGGCGTCGACTTCCTCGTGGCAGAGAAGAAGGCCGAGAAGGCGGGCACCCAGAAGCACATGACCGAGGCGGTGATTCGCCACCGCGAGGAGCTGGCCGAACAGGCCCGCGCGCTCGAGGAGCTCAGGGAGCTCGGACGCATCTACGGCCTCGACCTGGGACGTCCCGCCCAGAACTTCCAGGAGGCGGTGCAGTGGCTCTACATGGGCTACCTCGCCGCCGTCAAGGAGCAGAACGGCGCAGCGATGTCCATCGGTCGCAACTCCGCCTTCCTCGACGTCTATGCCGAGAGGGACCTGGCCCAGGGCCTCTTGGACGAGTCCCAGGTGCAGGAGATCATCGACCACTTGGTCATGAAGCTGCGCATGGTCAAGTTCGCGCGCACGCCGGAGTACAACGAGCTCTTCTCCGGTGACCCCCAGTGGGTCACCGAGTCCATCGGCGGCATGGGCGTGGACGGCCGCTCCATGGTCACCAAGACGAGCTACCGCTACCTCCACACGCTCGAGAACATGGGCACCAGCCCCGAGCCCAACCTCACCGTGCTCTGGAGCACCCGCCTGCCCGAGCCCTTCAAGCGCTACTGCGCCAGGATCTCCATCGCCACCAGCTCCATCCAGTACGAGAACGACGACCTCATGCGGGTCTACCACGGCGACGACTACGCCATCGCCTGCTGCGTGAGCTCTATGCGCATCGGCAAGGAGATGCAGTTCTTCGGTGCCCGTGCGAACCTCGCGAAGTGCCTGCTCTATGCCATCAACGGCGGGCGCGACGAGAAGACCGGCGAGCAGATCGGCCCCAAGTTCCGTCCGGTTGAGGGCGAGTACCTCGACTACGACGACGTCGTTGAGAAGTACCGGAACATGATGGCCTGGCTTGCCGGCGTCTACGTCAACGCCCTCAACATCATTCACTACATGCACGACAAGTACTGCTACGAGCGGCTCCAGATGGCCCTGCACGACGAGCACGTGCACCGCTGGTTCGCCACGGGCATCGCCGGCCTCTCCGTCGTGGCGGACTCGCTCTCGGCCATCAAATATGCCAAGGTGCGCGTGGTGCGCGACCAGACGGGCCTCGTCACCGACTACGAGGTCGAGGGCGACTTCCCCAAGTACGGCAACGACGACGACCGCGTGGACCAGATCGCCCACGACGTGGTCGAGGTCTTCATGAAGTACGTGCGCGAGACCGACACCTACCGCAAGGCGGTGCCCACGACCTCGATCCTCACCATCACCTCCAACGTCGTCTACGGCAGCGCGACGGGCAACACCCCGGACGGCCGCAGGTCCGGCCAGCCCTTCGCACCCGGCGCGAACCCCATGCACCGGAGGGACACCCACGGCGCGGTCGCCTCGCTGGCGTCCGTGGCCAAGCTTCCCTTCCGGGACGCCCAGGACGGAATCTCGAACACCTTCTCCATCGTGCCCGACGCCCTGGGCAAGCGGGGCGGCGTGATGTTCTCGCCTGACGAGCTCGATCTGGGAGACGTGGACATCGCGGGAATCGACTTCTCCAAGGCCGAGTTCTCGCTGGAGTCCGGCGTCGACTGCGCCTGCTGCGCCGACGCGTCCGCAGGCAAGGACCAGGAGGACCTCCGTCCGTAGCCAACGCCACGCAAGGACCGACGCCCCCGAATGACCAACGAAGAAAGGATTGCTATGAAGTGCTCTGACATCCCCGAGGAGCAGGTGGACAACCTCGTCGGCATGCTCGACGGCTACGTACAGGAGGGCGGGCACCACCTCAACGTGAACGTCTTCACCAAGGAGACCCTCCTCGACGCCCAGGCCCACCCCGAGAAGTACCCCCAGCTCACCATCCGCGTCTCGGGTTATGCGGTGAAGTTCAACTCGCTCACCCGCAAGCAGCAGGACGACGTGATCAGCCGCACCTTCCACGAGGCCCTCTAGGCCTTGGACGCAGGCGGGGAAAGGCTGACGGCACCCGCATCGGACCCGCTCGTCAGTCGCGGGCGGGTCCATTCCGTCGAGAGCATGGGGACGGTAGACGGACCAGGCTGTCGCATGGTCGTCTTCCTGCAGGGGTGCCCCATGCGCTGTGCCTACTGCCACAACCCCGACAGCTGGGACTTTGCGGGTGGCAGCGAGGCGAGCGTGGCAGAGCTCCTCGAGCGCTTCGAGAGGAACCGGCCCTTCTACCAGAGGGGTGGCATCACGCTGAGCGGAGGGGAGCCCCTCGCCCAGCCTGGCTTCGTGGCGGACCTCTTCCGTGCAGCGCATCAGAGCCCCCGCGGGCGCATTCACTGCTGTCTCGACACGTCGGGGGCGATTTACGACGACAGACGCCCCGAGCCCTTCTCGCCCGTTCTCGACAACTGCGACCTCGTGCTCCTGGATGTCAAGCACAGCGACCCCGAGGGGCATCGCGAGCTCTGCGGGCTCGGTCCCGAGGGGCCGCTCGCCCTCGCGGACGAGCTGGCACGCCGACGCGTGCCCATGGTGGTGCGGCACGTCGTAGTGCCTGGCATCACCGACGTGGAGGAGGAGCTCAGGGGCCTGGGGAGGCTCCTGGGGAACTGGGACAACGTCATTGGCCTCGACCTCCTCCCCTACCACACCATGGGACGGGAGAAGTATCGTCGGCTCGGCCTGGGCTATCGCCTTGAGGGCGTGCCCGCGATGGACCCCGCACGCATCCCTGCGCTCAGGCGAATCGTGATGAACGGGCGCGCAGAGCGCAGGGCGGAGCGGATGCGCCCTAGCGCCTCGACTCCCTCATGATCTGCCGCACCAGCCAGAGGCCCAACATCAGGGCGACCATGTAGCCCAGGAAGCCTATGACAGGAATGCCGAAGATGACGGGCTGGATGCGCGCGTAGTACACCACCGAGGAGCCGATGAAGAGCCCCGCGATGATGATGCCCATGGTCAGGCGGTCCGCTGCGTGCGCCATGTCGCTGATGGGGTTCTCCGTGCCGGGGAGGTCGAGGTTCATGCGCAGCTGGCCGCGGGTGAGCATCTCCATGGCGGTGTCGGCCTGGGAGGCCGCCCGGAGGAGGCCATGGGAGGCGGAGGCTGACTCCCTGAGATAGGAGCGAACCTCCCCCCTGGCGAGGTCGAGGGGGGTAGTGTGGGCCTCGACGTGCGTTCGCACGATGTCCACCATGCTGCGCTCGGGCAGGAAGCTGTCCACCGTCCCCTCAAGGGTGACGAGGGAGCGTGCGAGCATTGTGACCGTGCCGGGAAGCTCTATTCCGTTCCTCCGCGCCATGTTGATGAGCGAGCCCAGGAAGGCACCTATGTCCAGTTCGGAGAGGTCCGCCTCGCCGAAGTCGGCAATGATGGAGTCGAGGTCGGCCAGCAGGCTCGCGTGGTCCACGTCCCTCAGATCCGAGACCGAGAAGCGCAGGAGACCAGCCTTGAGCCCCGCGCTGTCCCGTGCGGCCACCGCAGCGACCATGTCCGCTATGGCCGAGCGATCGTGCGACGAGAGCCTGCCCATGATCCCCAGATCGAGGTAGACGATCTTCCCGTCGCGCACCACGAGGTTGCCGGGGTGCGGATCTGCGTGAAAGAAGCCGTCGTCAATCATCTGCTGGGTGTAGTTGTCGACTAGCTTGGTCCCTATCTCCTCCAGATCGTAGCCCTGGGCAAGGAGCCCCTCCCGGTCGTCGAAAGGAGTGCCCTCCACGTAGTCCATCACCACCACGTGCTCGGTGCAGAGCCTGGGGAAGGGCCTCGGACAGTCGACGAAGCGACAGTCCGCGTTGTTCCTGCGGAACTCCTCGAGGCTGTGGGCCTCCACCAGGAAGTCCGTCTCCTCGCGGAAGGACTGCCAGAGCTCGTCCACCACGGACTGCAGGTCGAGGAACTGGTCGCTCCCCATGAGGCCCTGGGCGCGCCGGGCGAGCGAGCGCATGATCGAGATGTCCTGCGCCATGATCTCCTGGACGTGGGGGCGTTGCAGCTTGATGGCCACCACCTCGCCGCTGGCCAGGCGGGCCTTGTGGACCTGGGCGACCGAAGCCGAGCCCAGGGGGACGTCGTCTATGGCGTCGAAGATGTCCTCGATGGGGGTCTCGTACTCCGCGCGCAGGGTCTGGAGCACGAGCTCGCGGTCCATGGGTTCCACGTCGGTCCGAAGCCGCGTCAGCTCCTGGCAGAAGCTCTCGGGCAGTATCTCTGACCTCATGGAGAGAATCTGCCCCGCCTTGACGAAGGTGGGGCCCAACTCCTCGAGGAGCTGCCTGAAGCTGAGCGGCGTGAGGCCATGGAGGATGTCGTAGCGGCTCGCGATGGCCAGGATCTCGCGCAGGCGGGCGACCTTGCTCAGGCGAGAGATGCGGTACCTCCGGGTGCCGCCCGGCAGCCCTCCCAAGAGGCCGATGGTGTCGTCGCGCATGGACGACCGGGGACCCTCCCCCGAGGATTCCCAGCCGTCAAGGGAGCCGCAGCTTCCCGCGGCCCCCTTCGTCTGCCTGTCACGGTCCCCCTCGCCTCGCGCCATGAGGGCCTTCCTACTCGTTGGTGGGCGTCTCCCCGTCGCCCTCGGAGGCGTCTTCGACGACCTCCTCGGACTCCACCTCGACCTCGACGCGCTGCGCCTCGATGTCGTCCGCCACCTCCTGCGCGTGGGCCAGCCAGGCCGCGCGCTCCTCCGGGCTCATGGAGCGTAGCTTCGCCCTGAGGAGTGCGTCGGAGGTTTCGCTCGACGCCTGGTCCACCTTGCGCTTGAGCTCCTCGTTCAGGGCCTTGCCCTGTTCGACGGTCAGCTCGCCCTTCTTGACCAGGTCCTCGATTATGCCCTGGGACTTCTCGGCCCCCAGGGCGACGGTGCCGACGCCGACCAGAAACGCCTTGCGAACGACCTCGCCAAAGTCGTCAATCCCTGCCATAGCGAACCCCTTTCGCCATGGGGCGCACGCGCGCCCCTCCAACATGTCGCTCTTGTACCCAGGCTGGCCGGGTGCAAGACCTATCTCGTCGACGTACGGCCCCATCCCAAGAGCAGCGCCCCGAGCTCGCCCACGCTTCGGGCGACGGCGGTGGCGCCCGCGCCCTCGAGCTCCTCGACGGTTCCGGTGCCGCCCAGCACCACGCCCACGCAGGGAACTCCGCAGACGCTCGCCGCCTCCACGTCGAAGCGCCGGTCTCCCACCATGACGGCGTCCCCGGAGCCGAACCCCATCCTCTGGAGCACGTCCCTCAGGGTCTGCGCCTTCGAGATGCCATGGTCTGCGTCCTTGCCCTCTATGGCCTCGAAGAGCTCGAAGATGCCGTTATCGGCCACGGCCCTCTTGAGCAGACGGGTCCGCTTGGACGAGACGATGCCCAGGCGCTTGCCCGCGGCGCGCAGGCCCTCGAGGAGTTCGGGCACGCCGTCGAAGACCGGCCACGCCTCGACGCCCAGGGATTCGTAGATCTCCCGGTACCGGCGGGTCACCTCCTCGGCGTCCCTCTCGGAGAGACCGAAGACCATGCTGAAGGCCTGGGGGAAGGGCGGGCCCACGAGCTCACCCGCACGCGCGAGCTCGTCCTCTGGAAGCCCGAAGTCGCGCAGCACTCTGGTGGCCGTGCCTACGATCATGGGCTTGGAGTTGGCAAGCGTGCCGTCGAAGTCAAAGAGTACGCAGCCGCGCTCGGCGATGGCGCACCCCCTCGTCGACGCTCCCCTGACGGCGACCCTGTGCTTCTGCATCGATGGCTCCCCTTTTCCTCGGCCCTGCCCGTCCATCATAGCGTCTGGGCAGCGGCACTCGCACGTACGTCCCGCCAGGCTCCAAGCCCATTGCCCAGGGCAAGGTTACAAGCTGCCTTCGCCCTGCGACATGGCGCGACACGGACCCACCGCACGCGCTACGATTGGAGTGATTGCACAAGTTTGCATCCAGGTCTGGAGGACAGATGGCACGCGTCTTCAACTTCTCTGCGGGCCCCGCGGCCCTTCCCGAGCCCGTGCTGCGCGAGTGCGCGGAGGAGATGCTCGACTACCGGGGCTCGGGCATGTCCGTCATGGAGATGAGCCACCGCTCCCCGCTCTACCAGTCCATCATCGACGACGCGGAGGCCACGCTCAGGCGCGTCCTGGACGTCCCCCAGAACTACCGAGTCCTCTTCCTGCAGGGCGGGGCGACGCTCCAGTTCGCGGGTATCCCCCTGAACCTCATGCGCCATGGCAGGGCGGGATACGTCGTGAGCGGTAACTGGTCGCAGAAGGCCTGGCGGGAGGCGAGCAGGTACGGGAAGGCTGAGGTCGTGGCCACGAGCGAGGACACGGGCTTCGACCGCGTGCCGGCGTTTCCCGCCGAGCTCGACCAGGACCTCGACTACCTCTACCTCTGCCAGAACGAGACCGTCTTCGGCAACATGATGCGCGACTTCCCCAAGGGTGGCTCGGTGCCCCTCGTTGCCGACGTGTCGAGCTGCTTCCTCTCGCTCCCCCTGGACGTGGGTCGGTTCGGCCTGGTCTATGCCGGGGTGCAGAAGAACGCCGGCCCTGCGGGGGTCACCGTGGTCATCGTCCGGGGCGACCTCATCGAGGACGGGCCCGCCCTCGCCACCTGCCCCAGCTACATGGACCTGAGGCTCGAGGCCGAGAAGGGCTCCATGCTCAACACGCCCAACTGCTGGGGCGTCTACGTCTGCGGCAAGGTCTTCCGCTGGGTGGAGGAGCAGGGCGGCCTCGGGGCGATGGAGGCCCGCAACCTCGCCAAGGTCGGGCCCCTCTACGACTACCTCGACCAGAGCGAGCTCTTCTCTCCCGGCGTCATCGCCGGCCACCGCTCCATCGCAAACGTCTGCTTCAGAACGGGCGACACCGCGCTGGACGCGGAGTTCGTTGCGCACGCGGCGGAGAGGGGCATCGTAGGCCTCAAGGGGCATCGCCTCACGGGCGGCATACGCGCGAGCTGCTACAACGCAGTCCCCAGGGAGGCGGTCGACGCGCTCCTGGAGTGCATGTCCGACTTCGAGGCAAGGCACCTGACGCAGCGGCGATCTATCTAGCCGGAGCCGATCCGGCACCTACGGGCGTCGCGCCCCCACGCATGAGACGATCGCGTACGACGAGGAGAAGACATGCGCTACGTGAAGGTAATGGACAACATAGCCAGGGACATCACCCGCGACGGCGTCGCCGAGCTGGGCGAGGGGTACCAGAAGACCGACGACATTAACGAGGCGGACGCCATCCTGGTCCGTGCGAGCGATATCCACGGCATCGACTTCGGTCCGTCCGTGCGCTGCGTCGCGCGCTCGGGCGCCGGGGTGAACAACATCCCGCTCGAGGAGTGCGCCGAGCGCGGCATCGTGGTCTTCAACTCCCCCGGGGGCAACTCCAACGCCGTCAAGGAGCTCGTCGTGGGCATGATTCTGGTCAACTCCCGTGGCACCGCGGGCGGGATCGACTGGGTGCGCAGCAATGCGGGAGACCCGGACATCGTCAAGGCGAGCGAGCGCAGCAAGAAGGCCTTCGTAGGCCACGAGGCACTGGGTCGCAAGGCGGGGGTCGTAGGCCTGGGGGCCGTGGGCTCCAAGGTCGCGAACGCCCTCATAAACCTGGGCCTGGACGTCTACGGCTACGACCCCTACCTCTCCGTCGAGCATGCCTGGCAGCTCTCGCGCGAGGTCAAGCGCGTAGACAGCCTCGACGAGCTCTGCCGCGACGCGGACTACGTGACGCTGCACGTCCCCTCCAAGGAGGACACCGTGCGCATGCTGGGGAAGGACCAGATCGCCCTCATGGCGGACGGCGCGATGCTCCTGAACTACGCCCGTGCCGACATCGTGGACGAGGACGGCGTCGCCGCCGCCCTCGAGTCGGGCAAGCTTGGCAGCTTCGTCTGCGACTTCGCGCCCCCCAAGACCACCAGGATGCCCCGCACCCTCATCACACCCCACATGGGTGCCTGCACCGACGAGGCCGAGGAGAACTGCGCGCGCATGGCCGTGGGAGAAATGAAGGCCTACCTGGAGGACGGCACCATCAGGAACTCGGTCAACTACCCCGACTGCGACCTCGGGCCCTGCCAGGGGCAGGGACGCTTCGCCGCGTTGCACGCCAACGTTCCCAACATGATCGGCCAGATCACGGCCGCGCTCGCGGGGACCGACACGAACATCCAGCGCATGAGCAACGCCTCCCAGGGGGCGCATGCCTACACGCTCGTGGACACCGACTCCCCTCTCGATCGCCAGACCTACGAGCGCCTGCGCGCCATCCCGGGCGTGTACCGCATCAGGGTCATCAGGCCCGCCCGGGCCTAGCGCGGTGCAGAGGCATACAAGAACGAGACCCGAGGGAGAGAGAAGATGAGAGCCGAGCCCATGCGCGTCCTGCGCCCCACCCCGGAGCGTGCCGCCGGCTTCGCGAGCCTGCCCTACGACGTCTTCGACCGGATGGGTGCCGCCGACTACGTCGCCGCCCATCCAGACTCCTTCCTCGCCATCGACCGGCCCGAGACCTCCTTCCCGCCCGAGCAGAACATGTACGCCTCCGAGGTGTACGCCAGGGCAGCCGCACTGCTCAGGGAGCGCGCGCAGGATGGCACCCTCCTGCGCGACGCGATGCCCTGCTACTACGTCTACCGCCTGGAGCAGGACGGGCACGCCCAGACCGGCGTCGCCTGCGCCTGCGCGGTGGACGAGTACCTCGACGGCACCATCCGCCGGCATGAGAGCACGACCGCGGCGAAGGAGGCGGACCGCGTCGAGCACATCCGCGCGACGGACGCCCAGACGGGTCCCATCTTCCTCTGCTATCGCGACAGCTACGCCGTCGACGTGCTCGTCCACGCCGCGACGCAAGCCACGCCCCTCTATGACTTCACGGACGACGAGGGGGTGCGCCAGACCATGTGGCGCATCGCGCGCCCCGCCGCGGTGGAGGCGCTGCGTGCCTGCTTCCAGACCGTTCCCTGCGCCTACATAGCCGACGGCCACCACCGGGCGGCGAGTGCCGTCCATCTGAGCCTCGAGCGCCGGCGCGCGGACGGACGACCGGAGGGACCGTGTTCCGAGGCGGAAGAGAGGCCCTACGACCTCTTCCTCTCGGTCCTCTTCCCCGCAAGCCAGCTCAGGATACTCCCCTACAACCGCATCCTGCTCGACCTCGCGGGCCTCACGCCAGCGTGCCTCCTCCAGAGGCTCGGCGAGGCGGGCTTCGAGCGCATGGGAGAGGGACCCTCCTTCGCCACGCCGGGCGCGAGGCACGAGTTCGGCCTCTTCGTGGGCGGCTCCTGGCACGGCCTGCGCCTCAGGGACCCCGAATCGCTTCCGGACGACCCCGTCGCACGGCTCGACGCGGGCCTCCTCCAGGACCGCGTCCTGGGACCGATCCTGGGCATCGACGACCCGCGCACGAGCGAGAGAATCCGCTTCGTCGGCGGCGTCGAGGGGGCGGACAGGCTCGAGGAGCTTGCCGGAGCGGGCGGGGCGGCCTTCTCTCTCTTCCCCACCTCAGTGGACGAGCTCATGGCCG
>CAMXZR010000025.1 GCA_947253595.1 uncultured Olsenella sp.
CCTCTCGGCCATCTGCGACGAGTTCGACATCACCGAGGAGGGCGTCCTGCACCTCTCGAAGGGCACGGTCGTTGCCCATGCCTAGCCTCGACGCCACGTCCGCCTCGGCCGAGCGCCGCCGTCGCAGGAGCTCGGCACGCCTCACCCATGGCAAGCTCGCCTGGGACAAGGAGCGCACGCGCGAGCTCTTCCGTCGCTACAAGGAGGAGGGAGACGAGGAGGCCCGCGAGCAGCTCATCGAGAGCCACCTCAACCTCGTCCGCTTCCTTGCGTCCAAGTTCAAGAACCGCGGCGAGCCGCTGGACGACCTCATCCAGGTGGGCTCCATCGGCCTCATCAAGGCCATCGACCGCTTCGACCCCGAGCGCGGCCTCGAGTTCACGACCTTCGCCACGCCCACCATCACGGGAGAGATCAAGCGTCACTTCCGCGACAAGGGCTGGTCGGTGCGCGTGCCCCGTCGCCTGCAGGAGCTTTCGGCCAAGGTCAACCAGGTAACCGACGAGCTCACCAAGGAGCTGCAGCGCAGCCCCTCGGTGGAGGAGATAGCCCGCGAGCTCGACTCCACGGTGGACGAGGTGCTCGAGGCGATGGAGTCCTCCAGCGCCTACAGCTCGGTCTCGCTCGAGGCGCCGAGCTCGGGTGGGGACGACGACAGCCCCTCGGTTCTGGACCACTACGCCAGCGAGGACGAGGAGCTTGCCTCCTCTGACGACCGCATGGTCATCGAGGACACCATCCGTGACTTCTCCCCGCGAGAGCAGGAGATCATACGCATGCGCTTCATCGACGGCCTCACTCAGGTCGAGATAGCGAAGAAGCTTGGCATCTCCCAGGTGCAGGTGTCGCGCCTCCTGAGGCGCACGCTCAAGAAGGTCCAGGAGAAGATCGACCCCGAGGGGCTCATGCATTAGCCCCCGAAGGGAGGTCACATGTCCCAGGCCGACTCTCGCAGCGGTGGTCCTGGCGAGGAGAGGGCGCGCAGGGTCGCTCTGCGCGCCTGGGCGGTCGTGAGCTGCCTGCTCGCCGTCTGGCTGGCCACCCGCGCGCTCGTGATGGTGTGGCCTGCGGTCGAGCTCCTCATCGTGGGCGTGGTCGTGGGCTTCGTCTGCAGTCCCGTCACGAACTGGCTCGAGGGGAGGGGCGTGGGCCGCGCGCTCGCGGCACTCGCCTCCCTGCTCGTGGTGCTCCTTGTCGTCTCCCTCGTCTTCGTGCTCCTCGGTCCCTCCTTCATGAGCCAGCTCGTCGAGGTCCTCCAGAGGATGCCCGTGTACGTCTCGCAGCTGCGCTCCGCCCTGGGTGGCTTCTGGGAGTCCTTCGGCAGCGACAAGACCGTGGAGGTGCAGCAGAGCATCGACCAGTTCGTGACCGCCATCTCCAACCTGGGACTTAACACCTCGTCGGAGCTGGTCGAGCGGCTCTCGAGCGGCCTCGTGCGCAATGCCGTCTCGGCCGTGGGCGGCCTCTTCACCCTCTTCCTCGGTCTCGTCCTGGGATACTGGTTCGCGAAGGACTACCCGCGGATCGCCCGCGAGCTCATGGTCATCGCCGGCCCCGCGCACGGCAGGGACCTCTCGGTCCTGCTCGCCGTGATGAGCCGGTCCGTGGGAGGGTACATGAGGGGCGTGACCGTCACTTCGCTTGTGGGCGGGCTTCTCGCCTTCGTGGGCTACGCACTCATGGGACACCCCTACGCGGGGTTGATGGCCATCGCGATGGGCGTGTTCCACTTCGTGCCCGTGGTGGGTCCCTGGATTGCCTCCGCCCTCGCCGTGCTGCTCGCGCTCTCGGTGAGCCCCGTGCTCGCCCTCGAGGCCCTGCTCGTGTCGGCGGTGGTGCAGAATCTGACGGACAACGTTGTTTCTCCCCTGGTCATGCAGTCGTCGGTCAAGGTTCACCCGGCGCTCTCTCTTTTGGGCATCGTGATCGGCAACACCCTGGGCGGCGTTCTGGGCATGGCATTGGCGATTCCGCTCACCGCGGCGGCCCGCAGCGTCTTCGTGTACTTCTTCGAGTCGAAGAGCGGGCGGCAGCTCGTCTCGTACGACGGGGCGCTGTTCAGGAGCACTCCCTTCCGCGACGAGGAGGGGCGAATCGAGCCCTCCTTCGATGCCCTGGACGACGACCGCTTCTTCGAGAGCACGCGGCTGGTGAGTCCCGAGGGCCTGCATGCCGTGCGTCCCGAACCGCGACCGGAAGCGGTCGGGAGAGGGCTGGGGGCGCGCGTGCGCGACGTCGCGCGGGGCGTCGTGCGCGGCGAGGATGGGTCGGACGGTGAAGAGAAGTAGCTGAGTGGCAATTTCCAGCCGCGCTCGAAGGGCGCGCCACGTATGATATATGGGTTGGCTCGGCATCACCGCCACAAGGAAAATCACAAGGAGAAGCATGAGCAGCTCTGAATACAAGACTATGACCACCGCGCAGATTCGTAGCGACTTCCTGCGCTTCTTCGAGGAGAAGGGCTGCAAGCTCTATCCGTCCTCCTCACTCGTCCCCGAGGACCCCTCGCTCCTCCTTGCCAACGCCGGCATGAACCAGTTCAAGGAGTACTACCAGGGCACCAAGACCATGAGGGAGATAGGCGCCACCTCTTGCCAGAAGTGTCTGCGCACGAACGACATCGACAACATCGGCGACTCCCGCCACCTCTCGTTCTTCGAGATGCTGGGCAACTTTTCGTTCGGCGGCTACACCAAGGCCGACGCCATCGCCTGGGCGTGGGAGTTCATCACCAGTCCCGAGCACCTCGGGCTCCCTGCGGACCGCCTCTACATGACCGTCTTCGAGAACGACGACGAGGCGGTCGAGCTCTGGCACGCACAGGGCGTCGCCTATGACCACATCTCGCGGCTGGGCGAGGAGGACAACTTCTGGGCGGCCGGTCCCACCGGGCCATGCGGCCCCTGCTCCGAGATCTACTTCGACCAGGGCCCCGACTTCGAGGGAGAGGCGCCTGGCGACGACGGCGACCGCTACCTCGAGTTCTGGAACCTCGTGTTCACCCAGTACGACCGTCAGGAGGACGGCTCCATGCCCGAGCTGCCCCACCGCAACATCGACACGGGCATGGGCCTGGAGCGAATAGCCGCGATCATGCAGCATGAGGGCTCCAACTACGAGGGGGACGTGCTGCGCACCCTCATCGGCGTAGGCGAGCAGCTCGCTGGCGTGACCTACCACGAGTCGGACTCCGTGGACAAGAGCCTGCGCATCGTCGCGGACCACAGCCGCGCCGTCTCGTTCATGATTGGCGACGGCATCCTGCCCTCCAACGAGGGACGCGGCTATGTTCTGCGTCGCCTGCTGCGACGCGCCGTCTACCATGGGCGACTCCTGGGCATCCAGGGACGCTTCCTCACCAGCTACGTTCATGAGGTCACGGACCTCATGGCGGACGTGTATCCGCAGCTGGTAGAGAACGCCGCCCTGATTGACGGTATCGTGAACGCCGAGGAGGATCGCTTCGGTGCCACGCTCGACGCGGGCGAGGCCATGCTCAAGGGCGAACTCGGGTCCCTGGGCGAGGGCGAGGACCTCTCGGGTGCCGTTGCCTTCAGGCTGCATGACACCTATGGCTTCCCCATCGACCTTACGCGCGAGATTTGCGACAACTCCGACCACGGCATCGACATGGCCGCCTTCGACAGCGCCATGGCCGCCCAGCGCGAGCGCGCCCGCGCCACGGCCAACCGTGACGCCTGGGGCAAGGCCAACAACGTGTGGGTCTCCCTCTCTGACCGCGTCGCCCAGACCGAGTTCGTGGGCTACGACAGCGACGAGCTCGAGGGTGCCCGGGTGCTGGCCATCGTCCTCGACGGCGAGGAGGTCCCCTCCGCCACCCTGGGGCAGAGGGTCGAGGTCGTGCTCGACCGCACGCCCTTCTATGCCGAGATGGGTGGCCAGGTGGGCGACACCGGCAGGCTTCTGGCCGAGGGCCTGAGTCTGCAGGTCGCGGACACCCGCCATCACGAGGGCGGTCTCGTGGGGCACGTGGCGGAGGTCGTTGCGGGCGAGGTGACTCAGGGCTGCGTGCTCCGTGCCGTGGTCGACCACGGCCGTCGCGAGCTCATCCGCCGCAATCACACCGCAACTCACCTCCTGGATGCAGCGCTCAAGCAGGTTCTGGGCGAGCACGTGAGCCAGGCGGGCTCCCTCGTGGCGCCCGACCGCCTGCGCTTCGACTTCACGCACTTCGAGGCCATGACCAGAGAAGAGATCGAGCGCGTCGAGGGGCTGGTCAACGCGCAGATCTTCGCCGCCGAGCCCATCGTGACCAGGGTCATGGGCATCGACGAGGCCAAGGCCTCCGGTGCAGTCGCCCTCTTCGGCGAGAAGTATGGCGATGTCGTGCGCGTGGTCTCGACCGGCGAGTCCGAGAGGCCCTTCTCCCGCGAGCTCTGCGGCGGCACCCACGCCCGCAACACCGCCGACCTCGGCTTTTTCAAGGTCGTGAGCGAGAGCTCCGTGGGGTCCAACGCCCGCAGGCTCGAGGCCGTGACCTCCGCCGGAGCCATCGAGTACGTGGACGAGCGACTGCAGCTCCTGGAAGACGTCGCGGCATCGCTCAAGTGCCGTCCGTCCGACCTCAAGACGCGCGTCGAGACTCTGGAGGCGGAGCTGCGCGAGTCTCGCAAGAGCCTGGACGCGGCCAAGGTCGGTGCCTCCAGCGACCAGCTGGCGCAGGCTATCTCCTCTGCGGTCGACCTAGGTGGCTACCGCTGCGCCATCGCGCGCGTCGAGGGACTCTCGGGCAAGGAGCTCCGCAGCGCCTGGGATACCATCCGCGATGGCATGGGCGGGCAGAAGGCTGCCTGCGTCATCGCGTCTGCGGCGCCCGACGGCAAGGTCGCTCTGCTCGCGGCGGCGACCGACGACGCCGTCTCGCTGGGGTTCTCGGCCGGGAAGGTGGTCAAGGAGGTCGCGCAGCTGGTGGGCGGCCGTGGCGGTGGCAGGGCAAGCATGGCCCAGGCCGGCGGCTCGGACGCCTCTGGCATCGATGCGGCGCTGAGGGCCGCCCGAGAGCTGCTGGGTGCCTAGCGGTATGCGGGTCCTCGCCCTCGACATCGGGGAGGTGCGCATCGGCGTCGCGGCAAGCGACGCGAGCGGGAGCGTCGCCTCTCCCGTCAAGGTGCTCCCGGCCCAGGAGGTCCTCCAGAACGCGCGCAGCTTCAGGCGCATCCTGGAGGATTACGAGCCCGAGCTTCTGCTGTGCGGTCGCCCCCTGACCCTTGCGGGGGAGGAGGGTCCCCAGGCTGGGCGTGTCATGGAGCAGGCGAGGGGGATCGCGGCGTCCTGCGGCCTTCCTCTGGAGTTTGCCGACGAGCGCCTCTCCTCCAGGGAGGCCAAGCGTATCCTTCGTGAGCAGGGGTACGACGAGCGCTCGATGCGCGGGCGCGTCGACATGGTGGCAGCGTCCCTGTTCCTGCAGTCCTGGCTGGACGCCCGAGTAGATTAGGTCCCTGATGTCTGACAACCCGACCCGCAACGGATCGCACTTCTCGCCCGAGTCCTCGAAGCGTGGCTCCCGGTCTGCCCGTGGCGACGCCCGGCGCTCGCAGGGACCCTCCACCCCCGATCGCAGGGCCGGCTATGCGGGAGGCGTCTCGCAGCGAAGCGCCCGTGCGACCCGGCGGGCTGCCGGAAACGCCGGCTCGCATGCCCGCGGGGAGAGGACCGGCGTCGCGCGCCGCCGCTGGCCCAAGGTCGCCTTCATGGTCCTGGTGGTCTGTGGCCTGTTCGTGGGTGCGGGCTTCCTCGCCTGGCGCCACTTCACGCCATCCGACAAGGTGGTCGGTTCCATCGCCGCCGGGCAGAGGGTCACCGTGACCATCCCGGAGGGCTCGGGCGGCAGCCAGATAGCCCAGATCCTCCTCGACGCGGGCGTCATCGGCGACAGTGGAGAGTTCTTCAAGGCCGTTCAGGCCCAGGGCGCGGCGTCGAGCATGAAGAGCGGCTCCTACGACTTCCTCACCGGTGCCAACGTGTCCGAGGTCGTGAGGCAGCTCGTGAGCGGGCCCAACTCCGCGGCGGGCAAGCTGACCATAGCCGAGGGGCTCACCCTCCAGAAGACGGCCGAGGCAGTCGGCGCGAGCGGCATCGGCGTGTCGGCCGAGGACTTCCTCGCCCAGGCCAAGGTCTCCAACTACGTCGTCGACTACCCCTTCCTCGCACGGGCTGCCAACGACTCGCTCGAGGGCTTCCTCTTCCCCAAGACCTACGACTTCGGCGGCAGCCCCACGACGGCGGACTCCGTCATCCGTGCCATGCTCGACCAGTACGGCCAGGAGGTCGCGAGCCTCGACCTCGCCTCGGCCGAAGCGCGGATCAAGAAGACGTACGGCATCGACATGAGCGACTACGGCATCCTCACCCTCGCCTCCATCATCGAGAAGGAGGCACTGAACGACGAGGACCGCAGCAACATCTCGTCCGTGATGTACAACCGCATGAGGGAGGGCATGGCCCTGCAGAGCGACGCCACGATGGGGTACGTGACGGGCGGGGCTGTGAGCGCCGACGACCTCAAGACCCAGAGCCCCTACAACACCTACCTGAACGCGGGGCTGACCCCGACCCCCATCTGCTCTCCCAGCCTGGCCTCGATCAAGGCCGCGATGGACCCGCCCAGCACCAACTATCTCTACTTCTGGATCACCCAGAACGAGCACGTATTCTCTGAGACCTACGACCAGCACCTGCAGGCGATCTCCAATGCCTCGTAGCCTCTTTGCTGCTACGGCCTACGTCGCCTCCGTGGACCTCGTCGACGTCGGACGCCTCGCCTCCGAGGGGGTGCGCTGCGTGCTCCTGGACCGGGACAACACCTGCGTGCCCCGCGACACGAAGGTCGCCCCCCCGGAGGTTCTGGACTGGCTCGGCCGCGTACGGGAGGCGGGCATGGCGACCTGCGTCGTCTCGAACAACTTCCACTCCGCCGAGGTTGAGCGTTCGGCCCGCGAGCTGGGCTGCGAGGTGGTGCACCACGCCATGAAGCCCCTGCCCTTCGCTGTCCGCTCCGCCCTGCGCAAGGTGGGTGTCCCCGCCGAGCAGGCGGTGCTCGTGGGCGACCAGGTGTTCACCGACGTCGTGGCGGGGAACCTTGCGGGCGTGCGCACCGTGCTGGTCCGTCCCCAGTCCACCCGGGACCTCTGGTATACACAGCTCCTGCGCGTCGCGGAGCGTGCCGTCTTGGGAGATCGCCGGTTCAGAGGGGAATAGCCCGGGGGCCGGATGCTAGAATCGTCACGAAAGACATCTTTCCTCTCGAGAGGCTCTATGGCATCGGCTGGCGGGTACGTGGTCCACGAGGGCTGCGACCACATCTTCTTCGTGGGCTTTCACGGAGCTGGCAAGTCCACCCTGGCGCGCAACCTGGGTGGACTCTTTCGCCGTGACTACGTGGACACCGACCGCCTGGTCGAGCGCATGCGCGGACTCAGCGTCTGCCAGATCTTCGAGCGGGAGGGCGAGGCGGCGTTTCGCCGGAACGAGGCCAAGGTCCTGAGGGGCCTGCTCGACCGCAAGTCTCTGCTGGTGAGCTGCGGCGGCGGCATCGTGGAGGGACGGGAGAGCTGCGAGCTCATGCATCGCATGGGCGCGGTGGTCTACCTTGACGGGGACGTCGAGGACTCCCTCCGCCAGCTCAGGCATCCCGAGCTCAGGCCCGACTTCGCAACGGCGGACTGTGCCAGGACGCTCCACAGCCGGAGGCGGCCCCTCTATGAGGAAGTCTCCGACTACACGATAGACATCAGGAACAGGACGTTCGAGCAGGTCTGCGCCGACACGGCCCAGCTGCTCTGGGAGAAGGGGCTGCTATGAGCGAAGAGGTGCCCGAGCTGGTCAGGCAGTGGGTCTCGGTGCCCGGGGGCTCCTGCGACGTGCGCGTGGGCCGCGAGCTCGTCGAGGGGCTGGGCTCCGTTCTGAAGACGGTGGCCGGCAGACCCGAGGTCTGCGCCATCGTGGTGCCGACGGGTTCTGACGAGGGCCTGGTCGAGCGGCTGCGCAGGCAGGTCACCGACGCGGGCTTCGGGGCCGCGCGCGTGGACGCCCCCTCGGGCAGCTCGTCCCGTGACGTCGGCGCCCTCTGTGAGCTCATGGCAGGGCTGGGCAAAGCGGGTGTCACCTCGGACGACCTCGTGCTCGCCCTGGGAGACGCCGATGAGCTCTCGCTCGCCCAGGCGGCCTGCTCGGTCTGGTGCGGCGGGGTCCCCCTGGCCGCCGTGGCGCTCGACCTGGCGGGCATGCTCCTGGTCCCCGCCTCTCCTCGTGCGCTCGACGTGGATGGCAGGGAGGAGGTCGCCAGCTTCAGGCTGGGCATCCGCTACCTCTTCTGCGACCCTCTCGTGATGGACCTCTCGCTCGGCTCGGAGCCCACGCGCCTCTCGTTCGCGCTGATGGTCGCCACGGCGGTGGCGGACTCCAGGCCGGCGCTCGAGCACCTCTGGGACGCCACGCCACAAATCATGGAGGGTGACGCAGACGTCCTGCTCGAGCAGGCGCTCGCCCTGCTCAAGGCCCGCGGGAAGCTCGCCTCGTCCACGGCGGTAGCAGTGCGCCAGTCGCTCTTCTACGGGCAGGACTTCGTGCGCGCCCTGCGCCCGCTGGTCCCTGCGGCATCCGAGGCGGAGCTCCTGGGGGAGGCGCTTCGCTTCTCCGCCCGCATCTCGGCCGGGGAGGGCAAGCTCGACGTGGACGACGTGCTGATCCAGGACGAGCTGCTCGAGCGCCTGGGCATCGAGCCCCTTGAGTGCGAGCTGGCACCCGAGGCAATGGTGGAGGCCCTGAGGAGGGAGCGCTTCGCGCGCAGCAACCGCTTTCTTCTGGCGCTGCCCCAGGCCGTGGGTCGCGTGAGGCTCTCCTCCGTCGACGAGGGCCTGCTCGCCGAGCATGCGGCCGCCTGGTGCGACGCCCACCTGCCCGAGAAATAGACGGATTGAATCGCCGCCGCGGGGCAGGCCCTCGCGCCCCGTGCGGCAGAGGACGCTTAGAAGGGAACAGATCATGGCAGATACAACGGCCTGCGCGGGACGCGTCGAGCGCTTCCGCGTGCTCATGGCGGAGCGCGGCTACGACGCGGCGATCCTGAGGAACAACCCCGACCTGCGTTGGCTCACGGGCGCCGAGCGCACCTTCGACGACGAGGTGGCGCACACGGCCGTCGTCACGGCCGACGGGCTCTGGCTCCACACCGACTCCCGCTACTTCAACACCTTCCAGGAGCGCCTGGGCGCCGACGCTCCCTGGCAGCTCGACATGGAGCTCGTCGACCCCGCGGAGTGGGCGGCACGCGTCGTCTCGATGACGCATGCCCGCGTCGTGGCCATCGAGGACAGCTGCAGCCTCGCCTTCTTCGACGCCTTCAACGCCGCCTGCGCCAGCCAGTCGATCGCCTGCCTCGTCCCGCGCATGCATGGTGACATCGTCGGCCTGCGCATCGTGAAGGACGCTGAGGAGGTCGAGCTCATGCGCCACGCCCAGCGCATCACCGACGCGGCCTTCGAGCACATCTGCGACTTCATCAAGGCTGGCATGTCCGAGCAGGAGATCAAGGTCGAGCTCGAGAACTACATGCTCACGCATGGCGCGGACGCGCTCTCGTTCGACACCATCGTCGCGGCGGGACCAAACGGCGCCAACCCGCACGCCCAGCCGGGCGAGTACGTGGTCCGGGAGGGCGACATGGTCGTCATGGACTACGGCGCGGGCTACCACGACTACCACTCCGACATGACGCGCACGGTGTGCGTGGGCGAGCCGGGGGAGGAGCAGCGTCGGGTCTACGACGTGGTGCGCCTCGCCCACGAGACCTGCGCCCGCGAGGCGAAGCCCGGCTGCATCGGGAGCGACATCCACAACCTGGCCGTCAAGGTCATCACGGATGCCGGTTACGGCGACTACTTCAAGCATGGCCTGGGCCACGGCGTGGGCCTCGAGATTCACGAGCAGCCCAGCTTTGGCAGGCTCTACGACAAGCCCGTTCCCGTCGGGTCCGTGGTCACCATCGAGCCGGGAATCTATCTGCCCGGTCGCTTCGGGGTGCGCCTCGAGGACTTTGGCATCATGGAGGAGGATGGCTACCATCCCTTCACCCAGTCCACCCACGAGCTTCGCATGGTGGGATAGCGCACGACAAGGCAGCCCGACGTGCGGCGGGTCGACCCGGCAGGGGGGGCCCACCCGCCGCGTGCTATCCTTCTTTGCTAGCCGCGAGGGCCTGACCTTCGCGCAGACCTGACAAGCCCGAAGGTCGCGCGCGCTCAAGACACGAGTGCCAACGCGTGCCCCGGGCCAGACGAGAGGAAGTGCCCGTGGAAGAGATGCCCAAGACCTACGACCCGCAGGCAAGCGAGCCCGAGCTCATCGATCGCTGGATTGCCGCTGGTTGCTACCAGCGCAGCAAGGGCGTGGGAGACTGCACCGTCGTGATCCCGCCTCCCAACGTCACGGGCATCCTGCACATGGGGCACGCCATGGACGACACCATCCAGGACGCGTTCGTGCGCTACAACCGCATGAGGGGCCGCTCCACCCGCTGGATCCTGGGCACGGATCATGCCGGCATCGCCACGCAGACCAAGGTAGACAAGAAGCTCAAGTCCGAGGGCATCTCTCGCCTGGAGATCGGACGCGAGAAGTTCCTCGACGCCTGCTGGGACTGGACGCACGAGTACGGCGGGACCATCGTGAGCCAGATCCGTCGCATGGGCTGCTCGATTGACTTCGCCGACGAGAAGTTCACCATGAGCCCCGAGTTCTCGAAGGCCGTGCGCAAGGTCTTCGTCGACTGGTACCACGACGGGCTGATCTACCGCGGCAAGCGCATCGTCAACTGGTGCCCCAGCTGCCGCACCGCCATCTCGGACGACGAGGCGGAGTACCAGGACGAGAAGGGCCACCTCTGGTACCTGCGCTACCCCCTTGCGGAGCCCGTGGACGGCATCGAGTACGTGACCGTGGCCACCACGCGCCCCGAGACCATGCTGGGCGATACCGGCATCGCCGTGAGTCCCTCCGACCCCGAGAAGGCAGGGCTCGTGGGCAAGACGGTCGTCCTGCCCATTATGGACCGCGAGATTCCCATCTTCTCGGACTGGCACGTCGACGCCGGCTTTGGCACCGGCTTCGTCAAGGTGACCCCCGCGCACGACCCCAACGACTACGCCATGGGCCAGGCCCATGGCCTCGAGCAAATCAACATCTTTGACGAGACCGCGCACGTGGTGGAGGGCTACGGCGAGTTCAGCGGCATGGACCGCGACGAGTGCCGCGAAGCCATCGTGGCCTGGTTCGAGGAGCATGGGCTGCTCGACCACGTCGAGGAGCTGGACCACTCCGTCATGCACTGTTACCGCTGCGGCACCGCCCTCGAGCCCTGGCTCAGCGAGCAGTGGTTCGTGGCCGTGGACAGGCTTAAGGAGCGCGCCTGCGAGGTCGTGAGGGACGGCGAGGTCGCGTTCCACCCCGACCGCTGGACCCAGACCTACCTCACCTGGATGGAGAACCTCAAGGACTGGTGCATAAGCCGCCAGCTCTGGTGGGGCCACCGCATCCCCGTCTTCTACTGCGACGACTGTGGCTGGCAGGACGCCCTCATGGAGGACGTGGACGTGTGTCCCAACTGCAGCGGGCATCACGTGCACCAGGACGAGGACGTTCTTGACACCTGGTTCAGCTCCCAGCTCTGGACCTTCGCCACGCAGGGCTGGCCCGACCAAGCGGAGCAGATGGAGGGACACCACCCCACCAAGGTCCTGGTCACCGCGCGCGACATCATCGCCCTCTGGGTGGCCCGCATGGTCATGAGCTCCCTCTACTTCACGGGAGAGGTGCCCTTCCACGACGTGTACATCTACGCGACGATCCTGGCCAAGGACGGCAGTCGCATGTCCAAGTCCAAGGGAAACGGCGTCAACCCCATGGAGCTCATGGAGAAGTACGGTGCCGATGCCATGCGCTTCAACCTGCTGACGCTCATCACCAACAACCAGGACGTCAAGTTCGACGCGAACATCGACAAGAAGACCAAGACGCTCGTGGACAGCCCCCGGACCGAGCAGGCGCGCGGGTTCGTGACAAAGATCTGGAACGCGAGCCGCTTCGTCCAGATGAACCTCGATGGCTACGAGCCGGGCCCCGCGCTCGCACAGACCCCCGAGGACGCCTGGATGCTCAGCCGCCTCGCTCGCGCCGTGCGCACGGCGACCTCGCAGCTCGAGGCCTACGAGTTTGGCGACTACGCTCGTGACATCCAGTCCTTCTTCTGGAACGAGGTCTGCGACTGGTACATCGAGCTCTGCAAGGGCCGCCTCCTGGACGGTGCCGCCGGGGAGCGCCTGCAGGTCCAGCGCAACCTGGTCTTCGTCCTCGACGTGAGCATGCGTCTGCTCCACCCGGCGATGCCGTTCGTGACCGAGAGCGTGTGGGACATGCTTCCCGCATCCGCCCTGGACGACCATTCGAGCGAGTTCCTCATGACGGCCGCCTGGCCCGAGCCCGAGGTGCTCGCGGGTTTCATCAACGAGCGCGCCGAGGGGGACTTCGAGCTCGCCAAGCGCCTCATCTCCGTCGTCCGCTCGACCCGGGCCCGGTATCGTCTCTCGCCCAAGGCCGAGCTGGCCGTGGCGGTGCGTGCCAGCGAGGGCGAGCTCGCGGTCCTCTCCTCGCAGGAGGGCTTCATTCGCAAGGTGGGTCGCGTGAGCGAGCTCATGCTCGATGCCGGCCAGGAGCGTCCGGTGGGCTCCGTCTCGGTGGCCGACGGCGGCCTCGAGGCCTTCGTCGTGGTGGGCGAGCTCGTGGACCTCGCCGCGGAGTCCAGGCGCCTCCAGAAGGAGCTGGCCAAGGCCGAGAAGGACCTCGCGTCCGTCGTCCGCACCCTCTCAAACGAGGGCTTCGTGGCCAAGGCGGCACCCGAGGTCATAGAGAAGAAGCGCCAGCAGCGGGAGGAGCTCGGCCTGGCGGTTGAGCAGATCAAGAGCCAGATCGCCGACTTCGCATAGCACTGCCGCCTGCGAGCCCCTGCCTGCCACAGACGGATCAGAGCGCCCTGGCACCTTGCGGGGGCGGGGCGCTCTGCTACGGGTGTAGAATCCAACGGCTAGTCAAAAGATCGAGATGGGCACGCGCTCTGGAAGAGGGGCCTATGAGCCGCGTGAGTCGCAAGGAAGCCGTCTTCTACGACCACTTCAGGACGTCGTCGAAGATGATTGTCGACGCCGCGGAGCTCTTTGACAGAATCGCGGGGGGGGTGGCCGAGCTCCAAGCCCCTCATCCCCCGGATGAAGGAGTTCGAGAGCAGGCACGACGAGCTCATCGGACAGGCGATGGACGAGCTCAACCGCTCCTTCATCACACCCTTCGATCGCGACGACGTATTCCAGCTCATCACCCTCCTAGACGACATTGTGGACGGCATGGAGGGGGTCTCGGCGCGTTTCGCCATCTACGACGTCAACGTGATGATCGCCCCCGCCAAGGACATGGCCGACCTCACCCTGGCTTCCGCCCGCGAGCTCCAGACCCTCTTCGAGCACTTCGACAGGTTCAAGAAGGATCCCGTCGTCACGTAGCAGATGCGACGCGTCAACGATCTCGAGGACAAAGGCGACGTCGTCTACCGGGAGGCGCTTGGCACCGTCTTCACTGCCCACGACGACCCCATCCACACTCTCAAGTGGAAGAGCCTGCTCGACAAGATGGAGGACGCGCTCGACAACTGCAAGCACGTCTCCAATGTCGCACATAGCGTGGTAATGAAGAATGCCTAGCCCGCTGCTCGTCATCGCGTTCGCCTTCGATTTCATCAACGGCTTCCACGACACGGCGAACGCCATCGCGACCACGGTGTACACGCGCGCCCTCTCTCCCCGGGTGGCCATCCTGAGCTCGGCGGCCATGAACTTCGTCGGTGCGCTCACGAGCGAGAAGGTCGCCATGACCATAGCCACAGGCCTGGTGAGCGTGCAGCTGGGGCTCCACGTCATCCTCGCCGCCCTCCTGGGCGCCGTCGCCTGGGACCTCTTCACCTGGTGGTTCTCGATTCCCTCGAGCTCGAGCCACGCCCTCATCGGAAGCCTCATCGGCGCGACCATGGTCTTCACGGGAGGGCCCCAGGACGTTATCTGGGAAGGCCTCCTCGACAAGGTCGTGGTCCCGCTCTTCACCTCGCCCCTCATCGGCCTGGCCCTGGGCTTCGTCTTCATGAACCTG
Source organism: uncultured Olsenella sp. (assembly GCA_947253595.1). Taxonomy (GTDB): domain Bacteria; phylum Actinomycetota; class Coriobacteriia; order Coriobacteriales; family Atopobiaceae; genus Olsenella_I. The sequence goes on from CAMXZR010000025.1 coordinate 14,209, forward strand.
GCCTTCGAGGTCTTCGCAGACGTCACCACCCACCATGCGAACTCCTTCTTCCACAAGGTGCAGGTCGCCTCGTCGATGTTCATGGCATACAGCCACGGCAACAACGACGCGCAGAAGACCATGGACATCATCACCATCGCCCTGGTCTCGGCGGGGATGCTCGACGCCGGGGCCGGCGTTCCGCTCTGGGTGAAGGTGCTCTGCGCGGCGATGATGGCCCTGGGGACCGCCATCGGCGGCCAGCGCATCATGAAGACGGTGGGCCAGGGCGTCACCAAGCTGGAGCCTGCCATCGGCTTCGTCTGCCAGACCGCCTCCGCCATCGCCATCGAGGCCATGACGGCGCTGGGCGCCCCCGTGTCGACCACGCAGGTGCTCACCACCTCGATAATGGGCGCGGGCAGCGCCAAGGGCATCAAGAACGTGCGCTGGGGGGTCGCGGGCGGCATCGTGACCGCCTAGGTCGTGACCCTTCCGGCAACCATGTGCCTGGGCGCGCTCTTCGCCCTCGTGGCAGAGCGCATCTAGAGGCTCCCGGGCGAATCTCACGGCATACCGCACCCCTCCCATAAATAACTTAATACGCAGGAAACCATCGGTGGTCTCCCAACTGATATAACCAACTGCATCGAGACGTCTGTCGCATCCTGCGGCGTGTTCAGAGAGGATTGCCATGAACAGCCTTAGCAGAAGGTCTTTCCTCGCCCTGGCAGTGGGGGGCTCCTCCTTTGCTCTCTCTGCCTGCGGAAGCGCCGACTCGGGTTCTAAGGGCGGCTACAAGGTCGGCGTGCTCCAGCTCACCGAGCACGCCGCCCTCGACGCTGCGAACGCCGGCTTTGTCCGTGCGCTCGACGAGTCCGGCCTGAGCTGCACGATCGACCAGCAGAACGCCCAGTCGGCCTGCCAGACCATCGCCTCCAAGCTGGTCAACGACGGGGACGACCTCATCCTCGCCATCGGCACGCCGGCCGCGCAGGCGGTCGCCGGAGCCACCGATCAGATTCCTGTCATCGGCACGGCCATCACCGACTTCGCCGCGTCCGGCCTCGTCGCCTCCAACGACGCCCCGGGCGGCAACGTAACGGGCAGCTCCGACCTCACTCCGGTCGAGGACCAGGTTGACCTCCTGGTCAAGCTTATCCCCTCCGCCAAGAAGGTCGGCCTGCTCTACTGCACCGCCGAGTCGAACTCCGACGTCCAGGTCGCGCTCGCCGAGGCTGCCGCCTCCGCCCGCGGCCTCGAGTGCGTTCGCTTCTCGGTCTCGAGCTCCAACGAGATTCAGCAGGTCGTCGAGTCGATGGTGGGCAAGGTGGACGTCGCCTACGCGCCGACCGACAACACGATCGCCGCAGGCATGTCCACGGTCTCGATGGTGGCCATCGAGCACAAGCTCCCGGTCATCGTGGGGGAGCAGGGCATGGTCGACAACGGTGGCCTTGCCACCTATGGCATCGACTACGACCAGCTGGGCTACAAGGCCGGACAGATGGCCGTCAAGGTCCTGAAGGGCGAGGCCAAGCCTGCCGAGATGCCCATCGAGCACCTCGCCGCAGATGACTGCACCCTTGCGACCAATCAGGCCACGGCCGACGCCATCGGCGTCGACCTCTCCGTGCTGGGCGCCTAGGCGCAAGGCGTGTCCCGGGACGGGGCGACAGTTTCTGACGTTTGTCGTGTGCCCTGGGTCGCCCTGGGGCACATCACAGGTTTGGGGGTAGCATGCTGCCAGCTCTAACGGGTGCCGTCTCTCAGGGAATCCTCTGGGGCGTCATGGTGCTCGGGCTCTTCGTCACCTACAAGATGCTCGACATCGCCGACCTGACGGTTGACGGCAGCTTCGCCCTGGGCGGCTGCGTTGCGGCGGTCGCCTCGGTCTCGCTGGGGCTTGACCCACTGGCCGCAATCTTCCTGGGCATGCTGGCCGGCGTGGCTGCGGGCCTGGTGACGGGGCTTCTCCACACGGTGTTTGACATTCCTGCCATCCTGGCCGGAATCCTGACCCAGATCGCGCTCTGGTCGGTCAACCTGCGCGTCATGGGCAAGTCTAACACCCCGCTCCTCAACGTGGACACCGTCTTCACGCGCATCTCCGCGCTGACGGGCCTCAACCAGGCCGCCTCGGCCATGGTCGTGGGGATTGCGGTGGCGGCGGCGCTGGTGGCAGTCATGTACTGGTTCTTCGGCACCGAGATCGGCTCCGCCCTGCGCGCGACGGGCAACAACGAGGACATGTGCCGCGCCCTGGGCATCGACGTGCGCGTCACCAAGCTCATAGCCCTCGCCCTCTCCAACGGCCTGGTGGGCCTCTCGGGGGCCCTCGTCTGCCAGAGCCAGAAGTACGCCGACATCGGCATGGGCACGGGTGCCATCGTGATCGGCCTCGCCTCCATCGTCATCGGCGAGGTCTTGGGCCGACTCACCCCCGGCAGGCTCCAAGCCTTCGGCAGTCGCCTCACCTCGGCGGTCGTGGGATCTGTCGTCTACTTCCTCATCAGGGCCATCGTGCTCCAGATGGGCCTCGACGCCAACGACATGAAGCTCCTCTCGGCCGCGATCGTCGCCCTTGCCCTGGTGGTACCCACCGTCGTCGAGCGCCAGCGGCAGAGGCGCTCCTACTCGAAGGGAGGCGAGCGCTGATGCTGCGCCTCACTAACGTCAGCAAGACCTTCAACAGGGGCACCGTAAACGAGAAGCCCGCCCTCGTTGGCGTGGACCTCCATCTTTCGCCCGGCGACTTCGTCACCGTGATCGGCGGCAACGGAGCGGGCAAGTCGACCCTGCTCAACGCCATAGCCGGCGTCTTTCCGCCCGACTCGGGCACCATACAGATCGACGGGACCGACGTGAGCCTGCTCTCCGAGCACCAGCGCGCCCGCTACCTGGGGCGAGTCTTCCAGGATCCCATGCGCGGCACCGCCGCCGACATGCAGATCGACGAGAACCTGGCCCTGGCCCGCCGCCGTGGAGAGGGCAGGGGCCTCTCCTGGGGCATCGGCAAGGCGGAGCGCGCCCAGTACGCGGAGCATCTCGCCTCGCTCGACCTGGGCCTCGAGGATCGCCTGAGCTCCAAGGTCGGCCTGCTCTCGGGCGGGCAGCGGCAGGCGCTCACGCTGCTCATGGCCACACTCAGGAGGCCCAAGCTCCTTCTTCTGGACGAGCACACGGCGGCGCTGGATCCCAAGACCGCCAAGAAGGTCCTCGAGCTCACGGCCCAGGTCGTCGAGAGGGACTCCCTCACCACCCTCATGATTACGCACAACATGAACGACGCCATCCGCATGGGCAGCCGCCTGATAATGATGCACGAAGGGCACGTGATCTACGACGTGAGCGGCGAGGAGAAGCACGCGCTGAAGGTTCACGACCTGCTTCTCAAGTTCGGGGAGGCGAGTGGCGGCGAGCTCGCCAACGACCGCATGCTGCTGAGCTAGTCG
>CAMXZR010000026.1 GCA_947253595.1 uncultured Olsenella sp.
CGAAGGCGGCGAGATCAGCCAGGGGCTGCTCGAGTCGCTGCTGGCCAAGGCCATCGCCGGACGCCTCTTCGTGCCCGTCTTCGCGGGCTCCTGCGTCAAGGAGGAGGGCGTCATCTCTCTGATGGACGACATCGCCGCGTGGTTCCCCAGCATGGCCGACTTCGGACGCGTGCCCCTGGTCAACGGTGAGACGCTGGACATCTCCCCCGATGACGATCGTCCCGTTGCGTTCGTCTTCAAGTCTCTGCAGGACCAGCAGAACGGTCGCCTCTCCTTCGTGAAGGTCCTCGCGGGAACGCTTGCGCCCGGCATGGAGCTCGTGAACGCGCGCACGCGCAAGACCGAGCGCCTGGGTCACCTCTACAGCATGTGCGGCCGCGAGACGACGGACGTCAAGTCGGTCGCGGCGGGGGACGTCTGCGTGGTTCCCAAGCTCGACGCCATGACGGGGGACACCCTCTCGGTCACGGGCAAGGTCGAGGCGGCTGCATTCCGCTTCCCCAACTCCCTCTACCGCATCGCGGTCGAGCCGGACGAGCGTGGCAGCGAGGGCAAGGTCTTCGCCTTCCTGGAGAAGAGCGCCGCCGCCGACCCCACGCTGAGCGTCGAGCGCGACGAGGAGACCGGCCAGACCATCATCTCGGCCATTGGTGAGGCGCAGGTCTCCGTCCTCCTTGACCGGCTCGAGGAGCGCGCGGGCGTCACGGCGCACACCGTCAAGCTGCGCATCCCCTACCGCGAGACCATCCGCCGCGTGGCCAGCGCGCAGGGCCGCCACAAGAAGCAGACTGGCGGGGCTGGCCAGTACGGAGACTGCTGGCTGCGCGTCGAGCCCAACCCCGGCGGAGGCTACGAGTTCGTGGACGAGGTCGTGGGTGGTCACATACCGCGCAACTTCATCCCTGCGATCGACAAGGGCGTGCAGGAGACCATGGTGGACGGCGTTCTTGCCGGGTACCCCCTCATCGACGTGCGCGTCGCGGTGTACGACGGGTCCTACCACCCCGTGGACTCCAACGAGATGGCCTTCAAGACGGCTGCCCGCATAGGCTTTCAGAAGGCGATCGACCAGGCGGAGCCCGTGCTCCTCGAGCCCATGGCGCACATGAGGATCACGGTGCCCGACAGCTACGCAGGATCGATCATGGGTGACGTCTCCGCCTCGCGTGGCCGCGTCGAGGGCATGGAGGCGGCCTCCGGCCAGGGCGAGCAGGGCATGACCACCATCGAGGCAACCATCCCCTACGCAGAGGTCACCGACTACGCGACGCGCCTCCGCTCGCTCTCGCGCGGGACAGGCGAGTTCGAGCTCGAGGTGACGGGCTACGAGCAGGTGCCCCACGACGTCCAGGCCAAGCTCGCCTCCGAGTACGCCGAGAGGCGCGCTGAGGGCAGGTAGACTGGTCAAGGGTACATGTTTCCACCCAGGAGGGTGCCGTTCCGACGGACGGCACCCCCCTGCAATGTGGGAACCAAGGCCGCAACCTCGGCGTCCTGGGCTATCCTTGTCTGGAAGAGTCCTACGAAGCGGCCGATTGGTTGATCATGTGGAGCGTGCTCTTACCCGCAGTTCTGGCGTCCTGCGCCTTCATGTTCGTTCCGGGCTACCTTCTCTGCAGGGCCCTCCCCCTGCCGATGAGCTGGTCCGTCTGCATGGCACCCCTGGCCTCCTTTGCCATCGTCTCGATTGGCGGGATCGTGTACGGAGCCCTGGGACTCCCTGCACAACCGTTGACCCTGCTGCTTCCCGCGTGCATCGTCCTTGCGGCACTCGCCCTGCTAAACAGGAGCAGAGCGTTTTGCCTGCCCGACCTGCCTCGCCTGGGCTGGGGGATGGTCGGCCTCTACCTTGCAGTGGGTATCGTGTCCACGACCTTCATGTTTGTCCGGATGCTTCCCAGCGCCGACGCGTTGATGACGGGCCGTGACCTAGCCCATCACATCAACAGCATCAGGGCGTTCGTGTCGACCCAGTCGTTCTCCTCGCTGAGGATGAGCCCCTACCTGCTTCCCCAGGACCTGTCGGTAGACCCCTACTCGCTGCCGGGCTTCTACCCCGCAGGCTGGCACGCCATGGTCACCCTGGTGGTCCAGGCGGGGGTCGCAGAGATCGCCGTAGCGATCAATGCGATGAACGTGGCCATATCCTCGACGGTGTGGCCGCTGGGCGTCCTCGCGCTGCTTGCATGGGCGTTTCGCGGAGAGGGGCGTCCCCTTGCCGCAGGTGCCGTCTCGTCAGCATGCTTCATGGCGTTTCCCTGGTACTTCATGAAGTTTGGCCCCATATACCCCAACCTTGCTGGCTTCGCCCTCGTGTTCCCGTGCTCGGTTGCCTTCATGCTCCTCGTCGAGCCGGGGTGGGAAGCGCGGGACCGCCTTCGGGCGCTCGTCCTCTTTCTCCTGGGCGGCATCGCACTCGCGCTCACGCAGCCGAACGCAATTTTCGTGGCGGCAATCGTTCTGGTTCCTTATGCGAGCTCGCGGATTCTGTCTTCCGGAAAGTCCCTGCGGGTCCTCTCGCACGAGCTGCCCTCGAAGTTCGTCGCCGTTGCGTGGGTCGTGGCCTGCGCACTCGTCTGGATTGCGGCCAACCGCTCTCGGCTCATGTCCGACGTTGTTGAGTTTGGCCTCTGGGGATACCACATCTCTCCCTGGGAGGCCCTCGTAAACGTTGCCACCCTTGCATACCAGGCATTCTTCGTCCCAGACCTCGGGCAGCCCCCGCTTGCCGTCCTCGTGCTGCTGGGGTTGGTCTGGACGCTGCGAAGGAGGAGGCTGCGGTGGCTGTCCGCGTCTTACATCCTCGCGGCAGGCATCGTCTTCGGTAATGCGACCCTGGGCGGCCTCGCCAAGCAGCTGATCTCTGGCTTCTGGTATTCGGACCCTCCCCGCCTCGCCGCCGTCGCTGCCATCTGCGCCGTTCCGGCGGCGGCCTTGGGCATGGCCTGGATCGTCGAGGGCGTCGCCCACGCGTTGAGGGTGAGGCTCGACGAGGGGTCGCACGCCTCCTCGCTCGCCTTCGCGACTGCCACCCTGGCAGCCCTCACCACCCTCGTCTTCTATCCGGGCGTTCGCATCCCGGCGCTTACCTACGCCGCCTTCCCGAATTCCGGTCGCATCGAGACGCAGGTGGAGCAGACGAGGCTGCAGGTCAGGGAGGCGTACTCGAAAAACGGCTTCTACACCACGCGCGAGCGGGCGTTCGCACGCAACTGCCAGAAACTGATAGAGGACGAGGGCGGCTCTGACGCGCTGGTGATCAACAACCCCTTCGACGGCAGCGCCTACGCATATGGGGACGCCGGACTGCGCGTGTACTTCCGGGAGCTCAGCGAGGGGATAGGCGTTGAGGGCGGGGCAGAGGCGGTGGTGCGCAGCCGACTCGATCACATCGTGGACGACCTGGAGGTGAGGGACGCGGTGGAGCGGCTTGGCGCGCGCTACGTCATCAGGCTCGAGCATCTTAGGGAAGACAAGGCGTATTCCATGCTCTGGAACTACGACTACGAGCTTTGGGCCGGCATCGACTCGATTGACGAGGACACGCCCGGCTTCGAGCTCGTGATGAGGCAGGGAGATATGGCGCTTTATCGCATAAGCGCTGCTTAAAGCGCTGTGCATGCGGAAGTGGTCCCATCGTTTGGTATCCTTCTTGAGACCATCTGCAACCAGGGGAGGTTGCGCATCCGCGCATGGACATAGCCATAAGCGTCATCGTCACCACGCTGCTCATACTCGCAAACGGATACTTCTCGATGGCCGAGATGGCCCTCTCGACCGCCCGCAAGGTCGTGCTCGACCATGACGCGGACGAGGGAGACGAGAAGGCCGCACGTGCCGCGCAGATGAGCGAGCACCCTGGTGACTTTCTCGCCGTCATCCAGGTGGGCATCACGCTGGTCGGCTTCTTCTCCTCCGCCTTCGCCGCGACGAGCCTCTCGGGACCCCTTGCGTCCCAGCTCGTCTCCTGGGGCGTCTCCTCCGAGCTCGCCCACGTCCTGGCCACCGTGCTCATCACACTCCTGGTCTCGTACGTCTCCATCGTGGCGGGCGAGCTCATCCCGAAGCGCATTGCCATGGCAGACGCCGAGGGGGTGGCTAAGAGCGTTGCGGGCCCCCTCCAGAGATTCGCCGTCGTCGCCCGTCCCCTCGTTGCCCTCACGGCGGCGAGCACCAACGCCCTTGCGGCGCTCTTCGGCATAGCCAGTGCCGACGACCGCCAGAACGTGGGCGAGGACGAGATCAAGTACATGGTCACCGACGCCGACGATCTGACGGACGAAGAGAAGTCCATGATTCACGAGATCTTCGAGCTGGGCGACGCGATTGCACGGGAGGTCATGGTCCCCCGCGTGGACATGACCGCGGTCGAGGACTCCACCACCGTGAGCGACGTGATCGAGCTCATGCGTCGCACGGGCTATTCCCGCATCCCCGTATACCACGAGGACGTCGACCGCATCGTGGGCATCGCCCACATCAAGGACCTCCTTGGTCCCGCGCTCGAGGAGGACGCTGGCGGCAACATGATCGCCCGCTACATGCGCCCCGCCGACTTCGTGCCCGATACGAAGGACATCATCCCCTTGCTCTCCGAGATGCGCACCAGCCACGACCAGATGGTCATCGTGGTAGACGAGTATGGCGGCACCGCTGGGGTCATCACCATCGAGGACATCGTCGAGGAGGTTGTGGGAGAGATCGAGGACGAGTTCGATCCCGACAACAAGTATCTTACCAAGCTGGGCGAGCGCGAGTGGCTGGTGGACGGTCGCTTCAGCATCGACGACGCCATTGAGCTGGGCTGGCCCATAGAGGACCACGAGGAGTACGAGACGGTTGCCGGCTTCGTGCTCGAGATCGCGGATGGCCTCCCCAAGCCCGGCGAGTCCTTCGAGGTCGAGGGCTACAAGTTCCTGGTGCAGTCTATGCGCGGCCGTCGCGTCGCCCTCCTCAGGGTCACTGCCCCGGAGCCTGCAGGCGAGGGCGAGACCCAAGGCTAGCGACCGCCCGCGCCAGCCCCCGAGGGATGGGGCCTGGTGGATGCGACGGACCACTGCGCGCGCCGCACCCCCTGCGCCTTTGACTACAATGGACAGACGCATGCGGTTCCAAGGGAAGGCAGCTCCATGGCACAGCTCATAGACATCTTGCGGGTCGAGGTAGGGCTCAGGAACCTCACCGCCCGAGTGCGCGTCTCCGCCGGCGCGCCCCTCATGACCAGCGAGGACCTCCAGGGCACCACGCGCATCTACAAGCTCATGCCCCACATCGTCGAACATGCCTGCCTGGGGGATGCGAGCAAGACCTTCAAGGAGGTTATGGGCAACACCGAGCTGTCCCACCTTCTCGAGCACGTGACGGTGGAGCTGCTCTCCCGCTCCGCCGCTTCGGCAGAGGTCTCCTCCGGCCGTACCTATCCCGTCCCAGGTGAGGGACGCACCTACGACGTAGAGCTCTCGTGCCCTGACGACGTGCTGGTGTGCGCGGCCCTGTCCAGCGCCATCTGGGTCATGGACTGGGCCTATGGCGGGGGGGAGGGGCCGCGCCCCGACGTGGACGCGATTGCCGCTGGCCTGACCGATCTGGTCCAGAGCCTGGGGGACGAACCTGCCGCAGCCTACGAGCGCGAGCTCCAGGAAGAAATCGACGCCGAGGTCGAAAAAAGGCGTCAGGAGCTGCTCGCCGAGCGCGAGGAGGAGCTAGCCCAAAGGAGGGCCCTCGCCGAGGCTGCCGTCGCGGCGGCAGCAGACCAGGCCCCCGCTCACGCGACCGCCGAGGCTGCGGCTCGCGACGCGAGGCGTGAGGAAGAGCTTTCCGAGCTTCCGAGCTGGGCGGTCGACCCCGACGACCCTTTTGTTCGGGAGGTTAGGGAGAGCCGCGGCCCTGACCTCGTCGCACGGGAGGCGTCGCCCGAGGCGTGGCAGTCGGCCCAGGAGCAGATCGGCTCGCCTGAAGCGGAGGGCGGCGACGGCGCGTACGACGAGGTCGAGCTTCCCTGGTAGGGACGTTCGGCCACCGACGACGAGGCACTCTTCCGGGCATTTTCGCCCTGGCGGGTTCCGGGTCGGCTAGGATAGTGTCACCATGCAGGGGCGGTCTGTCTCCGCATACGAGAAAGGTCTCTCGGCCTAGGCTGGGAAACGACGGGAGGAAGACATGAGCGCAAAGGGAGCACTTGGATTCGTGGCAGGAGTGTTCGCGGGAGCGGCGGCCGGTGTCGCGGCGGGGATCTTGATGGCGCCTCGTCCTGGCGCGGAGAGCCGAGCTATGGCGGCCGACGCCATGAACGACGCCTGGGACAGCGCAGTCGACTCCTACGAGCGCGGCTCGAGGGTTGTCAACGACAAGATTGCCGGCGTGCGCCCTGGCGTGGATGCCACCACCGACGAGCTGCGCGCCAAGGTGGACCTGGCCCGCGAGCGCATGGACCAGTTGCGCGACTCGCTCTCAGAGGCCGTGACAAATGCCTCGGCCCAGGTGCAGGAAACCGTTTCGGGCGTCGCCGACAAGGTCAGTGCCGCTGCGGAGGCTGGCTCGGCCGATTCCTCGATTCACGTCGAGGTCGTCGAGGACGATGCGGCCGACGAGGACTAGCCGCTCGACCGAATGACCTGAAGCTGGAGGCGAGGCTGACGTGCTGACGTCGCCCGCCTCCTTGATTTTGCGTGCCGTCGGCGAGGGCCTGCCGTCTGCTGTGCGAGGGGGAGAGAAGCCATGTCCAGGGTCTCGGAGCTCATGGGCAAGAAGGTGTACGAGCTGCGTCCCGGACGGAGGGCGGGTGACGACCCTCGCCGCAAGAAGCTTGGCAGGGTGCATGCGGCGGTTTTCTCCCCCGATGGCCACCTTCTGGTTGGCTACATGGTGAGGCGACCAGATATCGTTGGCATGGTGCGGCGCCCCGATGCCTTTCTCGCCTTCGACTCGTTCCGGGTTGACGAGGGTGCCGTCGTCCTCGTCCGCGAGTCAGGACAGGCGCTGGGCGACGGGGCCCGCGACAGGCTGGACCTCGACTGGGACTCCTGTGTCATGTGGGCTGGGATGGATGCCAGGACGGAGCGCGGGCGCATCCTGGGCCACGTGGGCGATGCGAGCTACGACGCACAGACAGGCTTGGTTCGGAGCTTTTCTGTCGGGGACGGGGGCGTTGCCCAGTCGCTCGTTGGTTCGGTCGAGGTGCCCGTCTCCATGCTCAGGGGATATCGGGATGGATGCATGGTGGTGGACGAGGCGGCCTCGCGTCTTTCCCTGAGCGGTGGTGCGGCGGCGAAGGCCGGAGAGGCGAGCGCCCGGGCACAGGCGGCGGGAAAGAAGGCGGCGGCGCGCGCGGACGACGTGGCCGCACGGGTGGTCGACAAGGGCTCGAGCGCTCTGGGCCGCGCCATAGGCAAGGCGAGGCGCGGCGTGGATGAGGCGACATCCGGCGCTCCCGGCGCCAAGTCATCAGTGCCCGATAAAGCTGGGATCACCCAGAAGCCTGCGGGCGCAGATGCTGCCCGTGCCGTGGGCCGCCAGGTAAAGAAGGCAGGCGGGATGTTCGGCTCCTTCATGGACGAGTACCGCAAGGCGAGCAAGTAGGCTCTCGTCGTCGCTCGCCCCCCGACCCAACACTGGGAGTGCACTCCAAGATACCTTTCGACCCGGCAGCGTTAGCTGGAAGGCCTAGTAGCCCATCGACTGGAGCACGAACATGACCACCGTGAGGACCACGACGGCCACGATGGTGAACCAGGTGAGCGCGTTCCAGACGCGTCCGTTGGCCCAACGTCCCATGACGTGGCGGTCGCTCGCGATGTTGACCATGCACACCAGGAGCACAGGCAGGAGCACGCCGTTCACGATCTGCGCCGCCATCATGATGCCGAAGAGGTCCGCCCCGGGAAGCAGCACCAGGACGGCGCTCAGCACGGTGATGGCGGTGAGGATGCCCCGGTAGGCCGGCGCCTCCTTCCAGCTGCGGTCGGTGCCCCTCTCCCAGCCGAAGGCCTCGCAGACGGCACCCGCCGTGATGCCCGGCATGACGCAGGAGGCGAGGAACGACGCCCCTACCAGCCCGGCAGCAAAGAGGATGGCGCTGTACTTTCCAGCGAGGGGCACCAGCGCCTGTGCGGCGTCGGCCGCGTCCTGGATAACCACACCCGCCGGAAAGAGCACGCTCGCCGTGGTGAGAACGATGAACCAGGCGATGGCCTGCGAGACGATCGCGCCTGACACGTTGTCGGCACGCTGGCCCAGGATGTCGCCCTCGCCGAGGTTCTTCTCGGCCACATTGCTCGAGACCATGAAGATCATGTAGGGCGAGATGGTCGTCCCGATGCTTGCCACCAGGAGCGAGACATAGGCCGGGTCGCCCGACATCTGGGGGATCACGGTACTGCTGAGTGCGTGCCCCCAGTCGGGCCCCACCACGACGCCAGTGATCACGTAGGTCACGAAGACGGCCGAAATGGTGAGAAGGACCTTCTCGATGCGCCTGTAGGAGCCTGACATGGCCAGCAGCCACGAGGCAAGGGCGGCCACGGGAACCGAGGCGAAGATGGGAATCCCGAAGAGCAGCAGGCCCGAGGCGATGCCCGCGAACTCGGATACCGTGACGGAGAAGTTCGAGAGGACGACGGCGAGCATGGCAACGGTGGAGGCCCTGATCCCGAACTGCTCGCGGATGAGGGAGGCGAAGCCCTTGCCGGTGACGCAGGCCATGCGCGCCGCGGTCTCCTGCACCACGATGAGCAGCAGGCAGGTGAGGGGAATGGACCAGAGCATGCCGAAGCCGAAGCGCGCGCCCTCGGACGAGAAGGTCGCGATGCCGCCCGCATCCATGCCGGCAAGCGCGGTGAGGATACCCGGCCCCATCACGGAGAGCGCCGCGCGGATCCTCTGGCCCCTCCCGCGACCCTCGCCTTCCAGGGGCTTCCGCAGCGGAGCCACGCTACGCCCCCATCCCGCCAGGGAGGACGGCGAGCGCTGCGGCATACACGACGAGCGCGACGACCATGGCCGTGGCCTGGAGCGCGAGCCCCGAGGTCTCGAGGTTCCTGTCGTCCCTCACGCGCAGGACGGTGAGGTAGGCGGGGGCACAGAGGAACGAGACCATGACGCCGACCGCCGCCGCGGCGAAGCCGTGGAAGCTGGGGTCGTACGTGGCGAGGCCTCCGGCGAAGAGAGCTGCCCTGATGCCGCCGGCCACGAGTAGGACGAGTGTCGAGAAGAGGAGGCCCAGACCCAGGCCCTTTATGGTGAAGCCCAGGAGGGACGGGGCATCCTCGTCGCCGGGGTCGTAGCTCAGGAAGAAGTTGGTGACGTAGCTGATCGAGTCGCTCGCGGCGATTACGGCGACGGGCAGGGCGAGGGCGTGCAGGAGGGTCGTGTCGCCTGCGCCGCCCGTGCCCGCGAGCAGAGCGAGAAGGGCTACCCCCAGCATCCAGACGACGAACCACAACTCGTTCCTGAGCAGCCAGGCCAGGTCGTGGCTGCCGCGCGAGCCGTCGCCGTCCCTGCTCGCCGCGCCGGCGATCTGCAGGTCCTCCTCGTGCTCCTCCTCCATGACGTCGAGGGCGTCGTCTACCGTGACAATGCCCAGCAGCTTGCGCGCGTCGTCCACGACGGGCATTGCGAGGAGGTTGTACTTCGCGATGGCCTTTGCCACGTCCTCCTGGTCGTCGTCGGGGTTGGCCACCACGAGCTCGCTCTCGGCGATGTCAGCCAGCACGGTCTGGGCTCCGTGGACGATGAGGTCGTTCAGGCTTACCGCGCCGGCGAGCCTGCCCTCCCCGTCCTTGGTGTAGACGTAGCGGACCGATTCGAAGTTCTCGTCCAGGGCGCGAAGCGCAGCTATGGCGTCGGCCACGGTGCCCGCCTCGTCGACGAGGACTACCTCGCTGGTCATGATGCGCCCAGCGGTGTCCTCGCGGTATCCCAGGAGCTGGCGAATCGCCTTCTGCTCCTTGACGCCCATGAGGCGCAGCAGCTTCTCGGCCTTGTCGTAGTCGAGCTCGCTCACGAGCTCTGCGGCGTCGTCGGGGTCCATCTCGGACAGCATGCGCGATGCCGTCGCCTCTTCCATGTCGCCCACGATCTCGGCGGCCATCTGGTCGTCGTCGAGCTCGGCCATTGCGTCGGCCGCCTGCTCGTCGTCGAGCTGGGCGAAGACCTGGCCGCGCAGGCGCGGGTCGAGCCTCTCGATGATGTCCGCGACGTCTGCGGGGTGCAGCTCGTCCAGCGTCTTGTGCGAGACGGACAGTTTCACGTTGGAGAGGTCCCTCTCCACCAGGTCCATGTAGTTCCAGGCGATGATACGCTCGGGAATGGACTTGCCGAACGCCCGGGCGACCCTGAGCGAGGCCTTCTCCAAGACGGGCGAGAGGGACCTCAGGATTCCTCGGGCACCGACCTCCGCGCCGAGGAGGCGCAGCTGGGAGGAGCTGGTGTCCGAGAGCTTGAGGTCGTTCACGCGTACGACACGCATGCCGCGGGTGTCGACGACCTGCTTGTTGAGCAGGTCGCGGGCGATGAGCACCTCGTTGGGCTGGAGGTACGAAAAGCGGATGTCGGTGGAGACCACCTTGAGGCGCACCTCGTCGTCGTCGAAGGTGCCGACGTACTTGCGCCACGAGATCATGAACGGCGTCTTGCCCGGCCCCTCGACCGCGAGCGAGGTCACGCGGGGGAACACCTCGCCTGTCGCTATGCCAAGGTCGTTGACCCGACCGATCTTCTCGCCGTCGAGGTCGTAAACGGGATTTCCCAGCATCTGGGACAGATAGATCATGCGCGCTCCTTAGTTGGTCCGTCGCCGCGCATCCCTGGGGAATCGCGGTGCCTTCGCCGGGGGTACCCCGCGGTGAGACCAGCCAGGACGCACCGAGGGGTCATCGACTGTGAGGTCGAGGTTTCATCAATGGCCCTTCTCGTCGTTTCTACGTGCCGCAGGGCGGGGGCATCCTGGCCCTCCTGCTCGCGCCTTGTACATTGTACACGCGCCAAGCTGCCAAAATTCCCGCAAATGACAATCCCCACGCATGAATGCCAGGGCACCCCCCGCGTCCTGGAAGCTCCCTCCTGTCGCCCTCTCGTCCAGGTCACGGCGTTGTGAACGCACGATGTGGGATACTTCCTGGGACGGGATGGGAAGCCGACAAAAAGGGGTGCGGGGTGCGAATGACCTGTGCGTGCCATAGCCGCGCCTCCGGTTCGACGCGTCTTGCGAGGCAGCCGTGACGCGCACCTTCCCACACCTCTGTCGCGGCGGCAGGTTTTCGTCGTCCTCATCCTCCAGCCCGCGCCACAGGAGGCGCGTTGCCCTGCGCGTCGCCGCGGGGCTGGGCATAGGCCTGGTCGTCGTCGCAAACGTGGCTGCGGCGCGCTTTGGCGAGACGGTCGACTCCTATCTGAGTAGCGACAGGGTGGACGTGTCCGACGCCCGCATCGAGGCGCAGATGGCCCGCGACGCGAAGCTCTCGGAGGAGGTCGAGGCCGAGGGCCTGGTCCTGGTCCAGAACAGGGGTGACGCGCTGCCCCTCTCGCGCGACGTGGACCGCGTGAACGTCTTCGGGTGGGGGTCTACCCAGTGGGTGGGAGGCGGTTCGGGCTCGGGCGGCGTGTCGGGGGAGTGCAAGGGGATCCTACAGGCCCTGACCGACGAAGGCATTGCATACAACGAGAGTCTTGCCAGGATGTACCGCGACTTCCAGAGCGAGAGGCCCTTCTTTGCGGCAGGGTCGCTCAACTCCCATGACTACGAGTTCTGCCGCCTGTACGAGCCCGACATCGAGGACGGGGGGCTGTACACCCCCGAGCTGCTGGCCGAGGCGAAGGAGTACTCCACCACCGCACTGGTGGTGCTGAGCCGCGTGAGCGGCGAGAGCATAGACTGCCCTCGCGAGCAGTTCCGCACCACCACCAAGGGCGGTCCCGTGAAGCGGAGTATGGCCCGCCACTACCTGGAGCCCTCTCCCGAGGAGGAGGCGCTCATACGCTACGTCGCCGCCAACTACCAGAACGTCGTCGTGCTGGTCAACTCGACCAATCCCATGGAGCTGGGCATCGTGGAGTCGGTGGAGGGTGTGGACGCCTGCATGCTGGTCGGCACCACCGGCACGACGGGGGCACGCTCGGTGGTGAGGGCGCTCTGGGGGGACGTGAACCCCTCCGGTCGCACGACCGACACCTATGCATACGACTTCTCCACTGCACCCAGCTGGGCGAATGCCGGGGCAGATGGCGAGGGCCACTACCTCGACTCCCAGGGCTGCTATCCCGCCGACGGCACTCTCAACGGCAACGTGGGGACGCGCGAGGCCTACAAATCGGTCCGCTTCGTGGACTACGCCGAGGGCATCTACGTCGGCTACCGCTGGTACGAGACGGCTGATGCCGAGAGATTCTGGGATGGGGGGCGCACAAGGTATGGCGAGGGGTACGACGGCGTGGTCCAGTACCCCTTCGGCTACGGCCTGAGCTACACGAGCTTCTCCTGGCAGGTCGTGTCGCGCGAACCGCTCAGGGGCGGGACGCTCGACCCCGACGGCAGCGTGGATACGGTGGTGCGCGTCACCAACACGGGCGGGCGTGCGGGCAGGGACGTGGTCGAGCTCTATGTCACGCCTCCCTACGAGCGCGGAGGCATCGAGAAGCCCTCCACCCAGCTCGTCGCCTTCGCCAAGACCGACGAACTCCGGCCCGGGCAGAGCCAGGACGTCACGTTGAGCTTCGATGTGCGTTCCCTCGCCAGCTACGACTGCTATGACGCCAACGGGAACGGGTTTGCCGGGTGGGAGCTGGAGCGTGGCAGCTACAGGGTCGAGCTGAAGCGAGACGCCCACACCCTCGCCCCATGCCTCCATGCGAGCGTCAGCTACGAGCTGGAGAGCGACCATCCCTATCCGACCGACGCGTCGACGGGGGTCGAGGTATCGAACCGGTTCACGGGCAGCTCCGCCGAGGCGGGGGTCTCCATCGACGGTCGCAGCACGGGGTCCGAGGTCAGGTGCCTGACCCGAGCGGACTTCCGCGGCAGCTTCCCGACGAACCGCGATGTCGACCGGCCGATGCCCGACGCCGTGCGTATCCTCAACCGCTACGACAAGGGACAGGCTCGTGCTCAGGGCGCGCGCTTCGATGGAGAGGTCCAGATGACCCGGCAGCCCTCGCAGGCGAAGGCGAGGATCTATGCCCTCGAGCGTCACGGGAAGCTTACCGCCCTGGGCCGGGCGCTGGGCAGGGACTACGACGACGGTCGCTGGGACCCTCTGCTCGGAACGCTGTCTCAGGGGCAGATGGAGCAGCTGGTCCTGCACGGCTACTCTCATACGGCCGAGCTGGACGAGCTCGGCAAGCCGCGCAGCAAGGAGCTCGACGGGTCGTCCCAGGCGTCCTCCTTCAACCAGATTCGCAGGGGCGTGGGGTTTCCCAATCCAACCATCCTGGCGCAGGGCTGGGACCCGGGGCTGGCGCGCCGCTTCGGGCAGGCGGTGGGGATGGAGTGCGCCATGCTGGGGATTGACGGCTGGTACGCCCCCGCATGCAACCTGCACCGCACGCCCCTCGGGGGCCGCGACTACGAGTACTACTCCGAGGATCCGCTCCTGTCCGGCCTCATGGCCGCCCGCACCGTCGAGGGCGCGCGGCAGACGGGGACCTACGCCTACCTCAAGCACCTCGTCCTGAACGAACAGGACTCCTACCGCGACTCCCTCTACACCTGGCTGAGCGAGCAGGCCCTGAGGGAGCTCTATCTCGAGCCCTTCCGCATTGCGGTCGAGGACGGCGGCTGCACGGCTGTGATGAGCTCGTACAACCGTGTCGGGGCCATCTGGGCTGGCGGCAGCGAGGCCCTCATTGACGGGGTGCTCCGCGGCGAATGGGGCTTCCATGGCACGGTGATCACCGACTACAGCGACCACCACGCCTACATGAACGCCGACCAGATGCTTCGTGCCGGGGGAAGCCTCTTCATGGACGGCGTCTTCGGCGACGGCTCCTTCGCGCTGGACACGACCACGCCGAACTTCCGGAGGCGCCTGCGCGCTGCCAGCAAGGACGTGCTCTACACCTGGCTCAACGCCCGCTCCGCGAACCTGGACTACAACGATGCCGCCGACGCGGCGGGGACGGCGACCCTCGACCGCCCTCTCAAGACAAAGGGCACCTCGCTGGTCCTCGTGGCAATCTCCCTGGTGGACGCCCTCGCTGCGGGAACCGTCGTGGTGCGGACGGCCCTGAGGATACGTCGCCGGAGGGCGTAGCGGCCCCTCGTCCCACCGCTCCAAAAGGACCGATTTTTCCGTGGTCATCACATGGAATCACGAACTCACCTCTCCCTAGTGTTACTCTGAGCGAACTGTAAATTGAAAAGAGCGTTCAAATTCTGTTTGGACGCCCTTGGGAAGACTTGGAGTTTTGATATGGGAATCATGGTGGGCAAGCGGGCCAGGGCGGCCCTCGTGGCTGCCGGTGCATTGGTGCTGGCGCTCGCCGGTTGTGCGGGCCACGCGGCAAGGCGCGCGGAGACGCCCTCGCCGGGCGAGAGGCCCGTGGTCTATGCCAGCTTCTATCCCGTGGCGGACCTCACCCGTCGCGTGGTGGGGGACCGCATGGAGGTCAGGTCCATCATCAAGGCGGGCCAGGAGCCCCATGACTTCGAGCTCCAGACCAGCGACATGGCGGAGGTCTCCAAGGCTGATCTCGTCGTCTACAACGGAGCCGGCATGGAGGGCTTCATTGATGACCTCAAGGACAACATGGGCGGCGACGAGAGATTCCTCGACCTCTCGCAGGGGCTCACGCTGCTGCAGAGCAAGGACGCGGCGGAAGGCGACCACTCCAGCGTGAACCCCCACACCTGGCTCAGCATCAAGAACGCCCAGCATGAGCTCGCCCGCATCTACGAGCGCGTCTGTCAGATGGATCCAGCTGGGGCGGACGAGTACAAGGCAAACTACGAGAAGTCGGCGAGCGAGCTCAGGGAGCTCGACCAGAAGTTCGAGACCGAGCTGTCGAAGGTCCCGGCCGACAAGCGCTACTTCGTTGTCAGCCATGCCGCCTTCAACTATCTGGCGAACGATTACGGCCTGAACCAGGTCGCCGTCACAGGCATCTCGCCGGAGGACGAACCCTCTGCAGCGCAGCTCGCCACCATCGCCGACTTCGTGAAGCAGCACAGCATCAGCACCATCTTCTTTGAGGGCAAGGCCACGCCGAAGGTCGCCGAGACCCTGGCCAAGAACACGGGGACCAAGACGTCGACCCTCCACACCATGGAGAGCCTCACCGAGGAGGAGATGTCCCGGGGCTACGTGGCGCTCATGGAGCAGAACCTCGACGCTCTCATGGAGTCGTTCAATGCCTAAGGTCCTCGAGGCCAAGGGGTTGGACTTCTCGTACGAGGACGGCCCCGTCCTCGAGGGGGTCGACTTCCATGTGGGCGAGGGCGAGCTCGTGGCGCTTGTGGGAGAGAACGGCGCGGGCAAGTCGACGCTGATGCGTCTGGTTCTGGGCGAACTCGAGCCTAAGGAGGGGGAGGTCCTCGTGTTCGGGCAGCAGGCTGCCGCTCGCATGCACTACGGACGTACCGCCTACGTGTCGCAGGACTCCGTCCGTGGATACCGTCACTTCCCGACCACCATCGCCGAGCTCGTGGCGGTGCACAGGCGCCACCTGGGCATCTCGACCGACGTCGGAGAGCTCCTGCGTCACGTGCGCCTTGACGACCAGCGCGACAAGGCACTCTCGCAGCTCTCTGGTGGCCAGCTCCAGCGCGTGGGGCTGTTGGTGGCGTTGCTCAAGGAAGCACAGCTGATTCTCCTTGATGAGCCCACGAGCGGCGTCGACGCGCGCTTCTCGTCCGAGCTCTACCAGGTGCTGCGCGACCTCGCCGACGGAGGAAGGTCCATCCTGGTCATCACGCACCAGCTTGCCGACCTGCTGCCTTTCGCGGACCGCGTCCTGCGCCTCCGGTCTCATTGCGTCACGGAGCTTCCTCGCGAGCTCTGGCAGGGGGGCGTGCTGTAGCGATGTTCGAATACGAGTTCATGCGTCGTGCGTATGTGGTGGGCACCGTCCTGGCCGTGATACTCCCGCTGATCGGCCTTCCCATCCTGCTCAAACGCTTGTCAATGATGGGTGACACCCTCTCGCATGCATCGCTCGCCGGCGTCGCCATTGGTTTGTGCATGGGCTTCGACCCGCTGCTGGGCTCGGTCGCGGCCTGCGTGGTGGCCGGGCTTTCGGTCGAACTGATCAGCTCGCGTCTCAAGTCGTACCAGGAGATCTCCGCTGTCATCGTGCTCGCCGCCTCGATTGGGCTCGCCGGCATCTTCACGAGCCTCTCGGGCAGCAGCAACTCGATTAGCTCGTACCTCTTCGGCTCGATCGTGACCATAGGGGACCTGGAGTTCGCCTTGGTCCTCGTCGTCGCCGCGGTGGTGCTCGTGGTCTACCGAATCATCTACGACCGTCTGTACCTCAGCGTCTTCGACCCTGCGGCAGCGCCCCTCCTGGGCATCGACTCCCGCAGGCTCAGCCTGGCGTTCTCGTTCCTCGTCGCGATTACCGTCTCAATTGCGGCGAAGACGATAGGGTCCCTCATCGTCTCGTCGCTCATGGTCATTCCCGTCATCTGCGCAATGCAGTTCGCACGCAGCTGTCGGGGGGTCCTGATCCTCTCCGTGGGGCTCTCGGTGGCCTTCGTGTATCTCGGCCTCGCCGTCTCGTACTTCTACAACCTACGGCCCGGCTCCGTGATCGTCCTCATTGCAGTCATTGGTCTATCAGTGGCGATGCTCGCCAAGAAGAAGTAGGGAGTTTCCCGTGAACAAGAAGGTACGTTACGCCATCGTCGGCACGGTTGCGGCAGCAGCCGTCGCCGCCGCCCTGGGGCACGCCATGGTGCCCCCGTCGGCTCTCGCACCGGCCCCGGTCGATCAGGCTGCGGCAAGTGCTACGACGCCCCCCGAGACCACCTATGCCGCAGACAAGACCACCGAGGTGCTGATTGACGCCCCTGCCGTCGACAGCGACCAGATCGTGAAGGTCATAAAGCACGGTGACCACTGGCACGTCTTCACGAAGGACGGCCGCGAGATCATCACTTACACCGACCCCAGCCGTGCGACGAGCAGCTCACAGCTCACCAACACCGCCAAGGTCGTGGGGGGCGACAGCCTACGCGCCATGGCAGGAAACGGCGTCGTCCGCATCCTCAAGCACGGTGACCACTATCACGTCTACACCGCCGACGGCCACGAGTACATCACCTACGACGATCCCAGCGGCATGTACCCGGGCGTCCCCGTGGGAACCTACACAGGGAGCCACGGAAGCATCGCCGTCGGTTCGGGCAGCGGCCATACCTGGCAGGGGGGCTACTCGGATGGAGGCGGATCGACCCCTGTCTCTTATACACATCTGACGCTGCCGACGATACTCCTTGTGTAGAT
>CAMXZR010000027.1 GCA_947253595.1 uncultured Olsenella sp.
ACCGTACCATCAACGCGGAGCTCGCCGCCTACGCGGAGGAGCTCGCCTCCAGGCCTGCGCCTCGGCCGGGCAGGCCGCCCTCACGGAGGCCTATGCCGTCGAGCTCGCGCGCCACGGCGTCGCCTGTGGGCAGGTACTCCTGACCCGCCGCGACGTGACCGACCGCGACGGCTACCTCAACGCGCGGAATACCCTCCAGCGCCTGCTCGAGCTGGGTGCCGTGCCCGTGGTGAACGAGAACGACACGGTGTCGGTGGCGGAGTTCGCCTTCGGCGACAACGACACCCTGGGTGCCATCGTGGCCACGCTCGTCTCGGCGGAGCTCTACGTGATCCTCTCGGACGTGGAAGGCCTCTACACGGCGAACCCCCAGGAGGACCCAAGCGCCCGCCTGGTCCATCTGGTCCGGGAGATAACCCCCGAGGTCTGCGCCATGGCGGGTGGCTCGACGAGCCCCGTTGGCACGGGTGGGATGGCCACCAAGCTTCGTGCCGCGCGAGCCTCCATGGCAGCGGGCATCCCCCTCGTGATCTGCCGCGGCCGCGAGGAGGGCGTGCTCCTGCGCGCCGCCTGCGAGGAGGATGTCGGCACGCGCTTCGAGCCCGGCGGGGGGAGCCACGAGGCCGCGCGCAAGCTCTGGATCGGCCTCGCGGAGGTCGTGCGCGGGACCCTGGTCCTCGACGACGGCGCGCGCAGGGCGGTCGTCGAGTCGGGGGCGTCAGTGCTCCCGGTCGGCGTGCTGAGGGCCGAGGGCGAGTTCGCGGCTGGTGACGTGGTCAACGTCGTCGGCGCAGACGGGGCCCTCGTCGGGAGGGGAGTGAGCCGCTACTCGTCGGACGAGATGGCCCGGGTGCACGGGCTGCGGCTCGACGTGATTGCCCGCTTCATGCCCGAGAAGGATGGCCAGTCCGCCGTCCACCGCGACGAGCTCCTCGTGCTCTAGGAGAGACGCATGACGAAGCCACCCGTTCCCCGCAGCTCCGAGCCCCTTGCCTTCGACTACCTGCAGCCCGGGGAGGTGGAGCACATCGCCGAGGACGTCATCCGCAAGGGCGACCTGCCCATCCTGGGACAGGATCCGGCGCGGACCTACCGCATCGGCATCATGGGCGGCACCTTCGACCCCATCCACAACGGTCACCTCGTCGCCGCCGAACAGGCCTTCGACGACCTGGGGCTGGACGTGGTTGTCTTCATGCCCGCCGGACGTCCCGCCTTCAAGCAGGACCGCGCCGTCACCTCGGGCGAGGACCGCTATGCCATGACCTTGCTCGCCACCTCCGACAACCCCCACTTCGTCGCAAGCCGCTTCGAGGTCGACCGCGAGGGCATCACCTATACGGCAGACACCCTCGAGCGCATGCGCGCAATCTATCCGGACAACGTGGAGCTCCACTTCATCACCGGCGCGGACGCCATCGCAGAGCTCGTGACCTGGCGCGACGCGGGAAGGATAGCCCACCTCGCCAAGCTCGTGGGCGCCACCCGCCCCGGCTACGACCTCAGCCGCGCCCAGAGGGCCATCGCCGACTCGGACTTCGACTTCGACGTGACCTACCTGGAGGTTCCCGCACTTGCCATCTCATCCAGCTACCTGCGGGAACGGGTGCGCGCCGGGCAGAGCCTGCGCTACCTCACCCCCGACCCGGTGACGGGCTACATCCACAAGCACAAGCTCTATGGGGTCAGGCCCACGCGCTATGGTTCCGTCGCGGGAGGGGATGACCTTGGCTACTGAGCCCTCCGGGACTGGCGTGGAATACGGCGTGGACCGCGCACGCTACCTCCTCCGTCTTGAGGAAGACCTTAGCTCTCGCATGGCCGAGGCAAAGCCGCGCCGGTACGAGCACTCGCTCTCGGTCGCACGCTGCGCGGAGGAGATGGCGGTCTCGTACGGGGAGGATCCCTTCCTCGCGCGCGCCGCCGGCATCCTGCACGACTGGGACAAGGTGGTGCCCGACGGAGAGCTTCTCGCCCGGGCCATGGAGCTCGGCATCGACCTGGGAGTCGACGCCTCGCTCGTCCTTCCCCTCCTGCACGGGCTCACCGCAGCCCTCGAGCTGCCTGCGCTCTATCCCGAGCTCCCTCCCGAGGTGTTCCGGGCCATCGGCCTGCACACCCTGGGCTCGGCGGACATGACGCCCCTCGACATGATTGTCTTCGTGGCGGACGGCATCGAGCCGCTGCGCCCCGCCAGCCCCGGCATCCAGGCGACCCGGGACATGGTCGCCGCCCACGCCCCGCTCGACGAGGTCTACTGGAGCGCATTCGCCGGTGGGGTCGAGTACGTGGTCAGGACTCGGAGGTACCTGTATCCGGGTACCATCGAGGTATACAACGCGCTGGCCCTCGCGCACGCCTGCGGGGGCCGATGAACCAGAAGGGAAGGCAGCACATGCCCGCAACTCCGCTCGAACTCGCCCGCGTCGCCGCGACCGCCGCCGACGAGAGGAAGGCGAGCGATATCGTCCTCCTTGACCTCTCGTCCGCATCCGATGTCTGCGACTACTTCCTCGTCTGTAGCTCCTCAAGCAAGCCCCAGGTGGACGCCGTGGTCGAGCACATCGAGGAGAAGCTCCAGGCGAACTGTCACGCAAAGCCGCTCTCGGTCGAGGGGAAGGCCGCGGGGAGCTGGGTGCTCCTCGACTTCGGTCCCCTCGTGGTGCACGTCTTCAAGCCCGAGACCCGCGACTTCTACCGCCTGGAGCGCCTCTGGGGAGACGCTCCCCGGGTCACGCTGGGACTCGTGGGCGAGGCAGCCATGGAGGGGACGCCAGAGACGGTCGACGAGTCCGCCTCGTCAGGCGAGTAGGGGAGGGGCTGGTTTCCCGCTACGCCCCTCCACCGTTCATCGGCATCGTGTCAGAGCCCCTGTCCCGGAGCCTGATGTCCCTGCCGTAGGCGATGGCGGCCTTGCCGAAGCGCCTCTTGACCTCGTCCGTCGCGAGCGAGAGGTTCCGTAGGTCGCGCTCGTCGCGGGAATCGTCCCCGAAGAGCGAGAGCTGCTCCACGCGCCCTGCGTCGAAGTCGCTCGCGACGACGCCCACGAGCCTTACCCCCATTCCCGGCGACCAGAGCCCCGGCAGCAGATCGCGCGCGCAGGCGGCGAGCCGCCTCTCGTCGTCGGTGGGCCGCGGCAGCGGCCTCTGCGCGGTTCGGGCATGGCGGTAGTCGAACTTCAGCTTGAGCGTGACCGTCGAGGCACGAAGGCCATGCCTGCGCAGGTGCTCCCCAACGAGGTCGGAGACCTGGCCGATGGCTGCCTCGACCTCCTCCCGCGTACCCAGGTCGTGCGAGAAGGTCCTCTCGTTGGAGACCGACTTGGCCTCCTCGGGCCGTGCCGTCTTTCTGACGGGGCTGCCCTCGGCACCACGCGCCCTCCTCACGAGCTGGGGCCCCACGCTTCCCAGGGCGCGTCGCATCTCTGCCTCGTCGCGGCATGCGAGGTCTCCGATCCTCCCTATGCCCAGCGCCCCAAGGCGCCTCTCGGTCGCGGGGCCTATTCCGCTCATGGCCCTCACGGGCAGCGGGGAGAGAAAGGCAGCCTCACCTCCGGGTGGCACCACGGTGAGTCCGCGCGGCTTCTGGCGCTCCGAGGCGATCTTGGCCACGGTCTTGCTCGTTCCCAGACCTATCGAGCAGGTGAGTCCCAGCTTCCGCACGCGCAGCTGGACGCGACGACATATCTCGACTGGGCTCTCGCGCGACCAGCGCCCCGGGGTCACGTCGAAGAAGGCCTCGTCTACGGACATCTGCTCCACGAGCGGAGTCTCGTCCTGGACGATTCCCATGACGGCTCGAGAGAGCTCTCGGTAGCGCTCGAAGTGTCCGGGAGTCCATATGGCGTCGGGACAGAGCCTGCGTGCCTGCCAAGACGGCATGGCGGAGTGCACGCCGAAGCGCCGCGCCTCGTAGGACGCGGTGGAGACGACGCCCCTGCGTTCGGGCGAGCCTCCCACGATGACGGGTAGGCCCCGCCACTCGGGGTGGTCGAGCTGCTCCACGGAGGCGAAGAAGGCGTCGAGGTCGAGCAGGCCTATGGCGGCCCCCCTCCAGGGGAGGTCCGGCGTCGGGAAGGTGCCGCCGGAGTCCTCTTGTCCCATGCGCCCTCCCTCCTAGAAGGTGACCGTGAAGGTGGTCCCCGCCTCGTCGCTGCTCTCGGCCGAGATGCCGCCGCCGCAGGCCTCGGCCACGCCCTTGGCGATGGCCAGGCCCAGGCCGAACCCGCCCTCGTCTCCGTTGGTGCGGCTCCTGGCACGCTCGCTGCGGTAGAAGCGCTCGAAGATGTGGGGCAGGTCCTCCCGGGCGATCGGCGTCCCCTGGTTGTTGACGCTGAGCTGGACGTGGCGCGAGCTGCGGCGCAGGCCTACGCGGACGGTGCTCTGGGGCCGGGCGTACTTGCAGGCGTTGTCAAGCAGGATCTTGGCGAGCCGTTCGAGCCACTCGGGGTCGCCCTTGACCCTCAGGTCGGGTTCGATGGACGCCTCGATCGAGCAGCCGCGCTCGAAGGCGACGGGGTCGAACTCCAGCACGGCGGATTCCACGAGGTTCGAGAGGTCGATATCCTCCATGGAAAGGGCGGATCCGATCCCGTCCCTGCCCTCCTCGGCCTTAGCGAGTTCGAGTAGGTCGCTCACGAGGTTCTTCATGTGCTGCGCCTCGTCCACGGTGCTCTGGACCCACCTCACGTCGTCCCCGGGAATGCGTCCGTCGCGCGCGAGTATCTGCGAGTTGGCGAGGATCACCGAGAGCGGGGTCTTCAGCTCGTGGGACGCGTCTGCCACGAAGCGCCTCTGTTGCTCCCATGCCCGGGCTATGGGCGCGATAGCCCAGTTGGAGAGAAACGAGGCCACCGCGAAGAGGATGGAGAGGCTCGCCGCCATGACGACGACGGCGTTGAGCAGGAGGTTCGCGAGGGCGCGGTCGGCCATGGTGGTGTCCACGATCGCGATGCGCATGTTTCCCTGTTCCGTGACCGCGCTCTTCCACACCACGTGGAGGTCCCCGATGCGCTCGCTCGTGACGCTCTCGGTCAACGCGTCGCCGATGACGCGCTCGAGGACGGAGCTGCTGATGTACTCCGGGGACACGCTCGTGCGGAGCACGATGCCGCCTTCGGACACCTCCACGACGACGGTGAACATCCCGCCCATGCGGGAGCCCTCTGAGCCGATGACCGGCAGGGGGCTGAGGTCCCCCTCGATCCCGCGGTTGAGCGACTCATTCACCAGGTTGGCCTGGGTCGTGAAGGAAAAGTAATACATGAGACCAAGGACGCTCGCGAGGACGGTCCCCACGAGCGTCATGACGATCAGCATGAACTTGCGCTTGAGCCTCTTCAGCATCGCGCCCCCTCGGCTACTCCGTGGGCAGGTCGAACTCCTCGAGCCGGTATCCCAGCATGCGCAGGGTGGTGATCTGGACCTTCGAGTGGATGTGGCCCAGCTTCTTGCGCAGGAACGAGATGTAGGCCTCGACCGAGTTCTCGGACGCCTCGCCGTCGGTGCCCCAGACGCGCACCAGCAGGTCCTGCTTCGAGACGACCCGGGCGGTGGAGCCCATGAGCATCTTCAGGACCTCGAACTCCTTGCCCGAGAGATGGACGGAGCTGTCGTTGCAGCTGAGGTCGTGGGTGGCGAGGTCGAGCGTGAGGTCGGCGAAGCTCACCTCGTCGATCACGACGTCGCCCTGGCGACGCGTGAGCGCCCTGAGGCGGGCGAGGAGCTCGGCGTCCTCGAAGGGCTTGGTCATGTAGTCGTCCGCGCCTGCGTCCAGGGCCTCGACCTTGTCGGAGGTGGAGGTGCGGGCGGTGAGCATGAGCACGGGCACCGAGCTGCCCGCGTGGCGCAGCTCGTGCACGACCTCGACGCCGTCCCTGCCCGGGAGCATGACGTCCATGACGACGGCGTCGTACATGCCGCTGAGGGCGGAGGAGAGTCCCGCGTTCCCGTCATAGGCCGCCTCGGCGTTGAATCCACCGCCCCTCAGGATCTGGACGATGGCGTCGGCAAGGTTGCGCTCGTCTTCCACAACCAGAATGTTCATCTAATCCTCCATCTTTCGTGCTCAGAGGCAATTGTTTTACTTTGGGGACAAATGCTCCCCGATGGTACGTTAAGGACCTTAAGGTCCACTTAACACGCCCCCGGAACGAAACACAATTGCCAGTGAGCGGAGTGTCGTTCACAAAAACTGCACCTTGCGCCCCTCGGGTGCTGTCGTATCATATTGCCTGCTTTTGTGTGGCTATGCGGCGCGTCCATCCAACTACCACGGCGTCGCTCGTCTGAAGGAGTTCTACTTTGGCAGTCAAGATTCGTCTCGCTCGTCACGGTGCGAAGAAGCACCCGTTCTACCGCGTCGTCGTCGCCGACGGTCGCATGCCCCGCGACGGCCGTTACATCGAGCTCGTTGGTCGCTACAACCCCCTGACCACCCCCAAGACCATCGACCTCGACCTCGAGAAGATTGACGAGTGGGTTGCCAAGGGCGCCCAGCCCACCAACGCCGTCTCTCACCTCGTCGACGTCGCCCGCTCCGGCGAGCCCGCTCCCGAGAAGAAGCGCAAGCTCTCCAAGAAGGCCGCCGCCAAGGCCGCTGCCGCCACCGAGGCCGAGTAGGCATCGTGTCCGAGGAAGTCAGCGAAGTAGTCGGGTCCGAGGACGTCCCGGAGCAGGTCGCTTCCGACAAGGTTGCCGACCTCGTCGAGTACATCGTCTGCGGCCTCGTGACCAACGAGGAAGCGGTGTCCCTCGACGTGACCGACAGCGAGGGCTCTGCCCTCATCGAGGTCAGCTGCGCCGAGGAGGATGCCGGCCGCATCATCGGCAGGAGGGGTCGCACCATCAAGGCCATCCGCACGCTCGCGCGCGCGCTCGGATCCAGGGTGGGCACCTCCGTCGAGGTCGAGGTTCTGGGATAGGCCTTGCACTCGCGCTACAGAGCCATAGCCCGTGTGGAGAAGACGCACGGCAAGAGGGGGGAGGTCGTGACGGTTTCCGTTCACGGCCTTCCTCATCTGCTACGCGAGGGGCTCGTGACCCACGTCGTGCCCCCGCGGCTCAGGGGGCCTCGCGAGGTCCGCGTGCTCTCTGCCGACGAGGGCCGCAACGGCCAGCTCGTCTCCCTGGAGGGGGTGGATGACATCGACGCCGCCTCAAGGCTTGTGGGAAGGCTCCTCCTCGCGCGCGTGGAGGACCTTCCGGATGACTTTGCGCTCCACGACGCCGACGCGCTCGTGGGCCGCGCGGTCACCGATGCCAAGGCGGGGTTCCTGGGCACCATAGCCAAACTCATGCGCGGCCCCGCGAACGACGTGTGGGTGATTGACGGGGGCCCCTGCGGGGAGGTCCTCCTTCCGGTGGTCGATTCCGTCGTCCGGGAACTCCCCGCCAGGGGAGAGATACTCGTGAACGCGCCCGAGGGGCTTCTGGGGGAGGGAATGAAGTGAGGTTCGAGACGCTCTCGGTCTTTCCGGACCTGTTCGCACCCTACCTCGGCGCCTCCATCATGGGGCGCGCCCAGGCGAGGAACGTCTTCGAGTTCGAGTCCTTCGACCTGCGCGACTGGACGTACGACCGCCACCGCACGGTCGACGACGCGCCGTTTGGGGGAGGCCAGGGCATGCTCATGAAGCCCGCCCCGATCTTCGAGGCCGTGCGGGACATCGCCGCAAGGCGGCCCGCCCGCCCACACGTCGTGTTCTTCACCCCCTGCGGGCGGCGCTACGACGAGTCGGTCGCCGAGCGCCTCTCGCACGAGGAGAGGGTCCTTCTGGTCTGCGGTCGCTACGAGGGAATGGACGAGCGCGTCTACGAGCTCGCGGACGAGCGCATCTCGCTGGGGGACTACGTCCTCACCGGCGGGGAGCTCGCGGCGCTCGTGGTCATAGACTCCGTGGTGCGCCTCCTTCCCGGAGCCCTGGGCGACGAGATGAGCGCACGGGACGAGTCCTTCTCGGACGGCCTCCTGGAGTACGCCCAGTACACCCGTCCCGCAGAATACGAGGGCAGGGAAGTGCCCGAGGTCCTTCTCTCCGGGGACCACGCCGCCGTGGAGACCTGGAGGCGCAGGAGCTCCGTGGAGCGGACGGCGCTCTGGAGGCCCGACCTCCTGGGCTCCGCCGACCTCACGGACGAGGAGCGATCGCTCGCCCGCGAGCTGATGGCGCGGGCACCCGAGGAAGGGAGGGCCTGATGGGTTGGGAACGGGGACACCGCATCCCCCTTGCGCTGGAGCTCCTCCTCTGCGTCTTCGCCGGGCTGGGCATAGCCGTCCTCATCCGCAGCTACGTGGCGGAGTTCTACCTCGTTCCCTCGGGCTCGATGCTCGAGACCATCCACGAGGGGGACCGTCTGCTGGGAGAGAAGCTGAGCCTGCGCGCGAGCACTCCCAAGGCGGGCGACGTCGTCACTTTCGACGACCCGGACGACCCCGGGACGACCCTCATCAAGCGCGTCGTCGCCGTCGGCGGGCAGACCGTGGAGCTTCGGGACGGTGCGGTCTGGGTCGACGGGCGGGCCCTCGACGAGCCGTACGTGCAGGGAAGGCCGAGCTATCCCCTGCAGCAGCACTCGCGGCTCCTGGACGCGGACGTCAGGTATCCCTTCGTCGTTCCCGAGGGATGCATCTGGGTCATGGGAGACAACCGCACCAACTCGCTCGACTCGCGCTACTTCGGCGCGGTGAGCGTTGGGAGCGTCACCTCGAGGGGCCTCTTCATCTACTGGCCCCTCACGGACGCGCGCTGGCTCTAGGGCCGGCCGCGCATGGCATCGAAGAGAGAGGCGAAGGCATGAACGAGAAGGCGTTGACCTTCCAGGACATGATCCTGGCTCTTGAGCACTACTGGGCGGGGAAGGGCTGCACCGTCATGCAGCCCTACGACAGCGAGGTCGGCGCAGGCACCTTCCACACCGCGACCACGCTGCGCTCGCTTGGTCCCGGATCCTGGAGGACCTGCTACCCCCAGCCCTGCCGCCGTCCCGCAGACGGGCGCTACGGCGAGAACCCCAACCGCATGCAGCACTACTACCAGTTCCAGGTGCTCATGAAGCCTTCGCCCGCCGACTCGCAGGAGCTCTACCTGGGATCGCTGAGCGCGATCGGGCTCGACCCCAGCAGGCACGACGTCCGCTTCGTCGAGGACGACTGGGAGAGCCCTACCCTCGGCGCCTGGGGGCTGGGCTGGGAGGTCTGGCTCAACGGCATGGAGGTCACCCAGTTCACCTACTTCCAGCAGGTGGGCGGCATCGAGGTCGATCCAGTCCCGGTCGAGATAACCTACGGCCTCGAGCGCATCGCCATGTACGCCCAGGGCGTAAACTCGGTGTACGACCTGGTGTGGAGCTACCTGCCCGATGGGACGCCCATGACCTACGGGGATGTCTTCCTCGAGAACGAGAAGGAGTTCAGCGCCTACAACTTCGAGGTCGCCAACGTAGAGATGATGCGGCAGAAGTTCGACGACTACGAGGCCGAGTGCCACTCCTGCCTCGATGCGAGGCTCCCGCTTCCCGCCTATGACTGCGTAATGAAATGCAGCCACGCCTTCAACCTCCTCGACAGCCGCGGTGCTCTCTCGGCCGTCGAGCGCGCGAACTACATCCTGCGCGTCCGCACCATCGCCAAGGCCTGCTGCGAGGCCTACCTCGCCGAGGTAGCCGCGAAGGACGCAACCGACCAGAAGGGTGAGGTGGCCTAGATGGCACAGATGCGTGACTTCCTGCTCGAGATCGGCTGTGAGGAGATGCCCTCCGCGCCCCTCATCAGCGCGACCCGGCAGCTCGGGGAGCTCGTTGGGAGGGGCCTCGACGAGGCGGGCCTGACCCATGGCGAGGTCCGTTCCTGCTCGACCCCCCGTCGCCTCAGCGTCATCGTCCGCGATGTCGCCGTACAGACCGAGGAGGTCCACGAGGTCAGGCGCGGTCCCGCGGCGAACATCGCCTTCGGTGCCGATGGCACCCCGACCAAGGCCGCGCAGGGCTTCGCGCGCAAGCTGGGGCTCTCGGCGGAGCAGCTCGCGCGCCGCGTCGACGCAGACGGCCGCGAGTACGTCTTTGCGGAGAAGAGCGTCCCCTCTCGCCCAGCGCCCCCCCTCCTCTCGGAGCTCTCCGAGCATGTGATTGCCTCCCTCGAGTGGCCTAACTACCGCAGCCAACGCTGGGGCAGCGAGCATGCGGCCTTCGTCAGGCCCATACGTTGGATCTGCTGCCTCTTCGGCGAGGACGTCGTTCCCGTGCGCTATGCCGACGTGACGAGCTCCAACGCCACGCGCGGCCACAGGGTCCTGGGCCCCGGCGAGCACGTCGTGCCCAGCCCCGCGCAGTACGAGTCGGTTCTCGAGTCGGCCGGCGTCCTTCTCGAGGACCGCAGGCGCGAGGTCATCCTGGGGGGCGTGCGCAGGGTCGGGGAGGAGCGCGGCGGCGCCCGGGTCGACACGCCCAAGAAGGTCCTAGACGAGGTCGTCAACCTTTGCGAGTGGCCCACCGTGCTCGTGGGCACCTTCGACGAGGAGTTCCTCCGCGTCCCCCACGAGATCATCTGCGAGTCCATGCTCTCAAACCAGCGCTACTTCCCGATTTATGATGCGTCGGGTGAGCTCACCAGGGAGTTCGTCGTAGTCTCCAACACCGCTCCCGAGAACTCCGCCCGGGTGGTGGACGGCAACGAGCGCGTGGTGCGTGCCCGCCTAGACGACGCGAAGTTCTTCTACGAGGAGGATCTCAAGCACCCGCTCGAGTACTACGTCGAGCGTCTGTCCAGCGTCGTCTTCCAGGAGAAGCTGGGAACCGTGCTCCAGAAGACTGAGCGCATGGAGGCCCTTGCGCCCGAGGTGGCCCGCGAGGCGGGCCTGGGAGGCGACCGCGCGGCGCTCGCAGGTCGCGCGGCGCACCTGGCCAAGGCCGACCTCGTCACGCAGGCCGTGGTCGAGTTCACGAGCCAGCAGGGCGCCATGGGTGGCTACTACGCGCAGGCGGCGGGGGAGGACGTCGAGGTGTCGGACGCCATCCGCGAACACTACCGTCCGCGCTTCGCCGGGGACGAGCTCCCCTCGGGCGAGGTGGGCAAGGTAGTGGCCGTGGCGGACAAGCTCGATACCATCTGCGGCATCTTCGCCATCGACGAGCCTCCGACTGGCTCCTCCGACCCCTTCGCGGTCCGTCGCGCCGCCATTGGCGTAATCGCCCTGCTGCGCACCCTTCCCGCAGTCTCGCTCCGCAGGCTCATCGACCTCTCCCTCGGGGCGTACCAGGCACAGGGCCTCGAGTTCGACCCCAAGGCGGTGGCCGCCAAGGTTGTCGGCTTCTTCGCCGGCCGCCTTGCCGCCATCGCGCGCGACGACAAGGTCTCGGTCGACGTCATCGAGGCCATCTCCTCCGTGGGAGTGATCGACCCCTCCGAGTTTCTCGCCCGCGCGCATGCACTCGAGGACGCCCGCGCCAGCCAGCCCGAGCTCTTCGATGACCTTGCCACGGCCTACGCCCGTGCCGCGCACCTCGGGGACGCGAGCCTGGGGCGCGAGGTCGACAGCTCGCTTCTGGGCGAGGCCGAGCTCCGTCTCCTCTCCGCCTGCAAGGAAGGCGAAAGGAATGTGGAGAAGTTCCTCTCCCAGAGGGACTTCGAGGGGGCCTGCAAGGCTCTCGCCGAACTAAGAGAGCCAATTGACCGATTCTTTGCTGACGTCCTGGTTATGGACGAGGACACTCTGGTAAGAGAGAACAGGCTGCGCCTTCTCAACCGCTTCGCCGGCGTCTTCTCCGACGTGGCGAACATTGGCGCGCTCTCTCGCAGGAAGTAGGCAAGGCCCCGCCCCGGCGGAGGTCGAGGCGGGGTGCTAGAGGGCCCCATAGACAGGGAGGCAGGCCCATGGCCGAAGACAGATTCGACGACCCGCTGGTGTTCGACGAAGTCACGCCCATCGTTTTCGTCATCTCGGACGCTCGTGGCAAGACCGCCGCAGGTGTGGTGGAGGCGGCGGCGGACCAGTTCGGTGACGATGCCGTCATTATCAAGACCCTCAGCAACGTCAACTCGGCAGAGATGGTGAGCGACTACCTCAACAAGAACCTCGACGAGGACGTCCCCATCGCGGTGTTCCACACCATCGTGGACCGCAACCTTCGTCGCGACATCCGCCGCGAGCTGGACAAGAGGGGCATTCCCTCGATTGACCTGCTGGGACCCGCCATCACCGTCATCTCGACCCTGACCGGGGAGGAGCCCCACTACCAGGCCGGCCGCCGCTCCAGGACCGAGGTGCACGAGGCGTAAAAACATTTCCAGTATATGACAAACGCATTTATGCCCTGGCCTCCAATCTATGGAAGGCTGATTTGCTTCGATGATTGGATGAGCATGCATATGCATGCTCTGCTCGATAGAATAACTCTGTGTTAGTGAGGACACCTGCCGTTTTCGCGCGCAGGTGTTCTTTTGGAAAGGGCCGGGTCCCCCGCGCCCAAGGATGACCTTTTGAAGGAGTGCTATGGCTGAGAAGCATGTGTATCGCTTCGGCACGGACGAGAACGGCAACAACGTTACCGAGGTCGCCGGCGACGCCGTCGAAAAGGCAAAGTGGATCACCGGCGGCAAGGGTGCCAACCTTGCCGAGATGGCCAACATCGGCCTGCCCGTCCCTCCAGGATTCTCGATTACCTGCCAGACCTGCGTTGCCTACTCCAAGAACAACGTCTGGCCCGAAGGCGTCCTCGACGAGATCGACGAGTACCGCCGCGACCTCGAGAAGCGCATGGGCAAGAAGCTCGGCGACAAGGAGGACCCGCTGCTGGTCTCCGTCCGCTCCGGCGCCCCCTTCTCCATGCCTGGCATGATGGACACCGTCCTCAACCTGGGCCTCAACGACGAGTCCGTCGAGGGCCTCATTAAGCAGACCCAGAACGAGCGCTTCGCCTGGGACTCCTACCGCCGCTTCGTCCAGATGTTCTCCAACGTCGTCATGGGCGTCGATGGGCAGCTCTTCGAGGACGCCATCACCGCGAAGAAGGCCGAGAAGGGCGTTAAGCTCGACACCGACCTCGACGCGTCCGACCTCAAGGACCTCACCGAGACCTTCAAGGCGATCTTTGCCAAGAACGTCGACTCCCAGGCCCATCCCGAGGTCGCCCCTGACGGCGTTGCCTCCTTCCCGCAGGATCCCTACCTGCAGCTGCGCCTCGCGGAGCAGGCTGTCTTCGGATCCTGGAACACCGAGCGCGCCATCCTCTACCGCAAGCAGAACAAGATCGACGACAGCCTGGGCACCGCGGTCAACGTCCAGGTCATGGTCTTCGGCAACAAGGGCGAGACCTCTGCCACCGGCGTCGCCTTCACCCGCAACCCCGCCGACGGCACCAACGAGCGCTACGGCGACTTCCTGGTGAACGCCCAGGGCGAGGACGTCGTCGCCGGCATCCGCAACACCGAGCCCATCGCCGACCTCGTCAAGATTCCCGCGCTCAAGGAGGCGGGCGAGCAGCTCTTCCACGTGTTCGAGATCCTCGAGGACCACTACTCGGACATGATGGACATCGAGTTCACCATCGAGCAGGGCAAGCTCTGGATGCTCCAGACCCGTGTCGGCAAGCGCACCGCGCTCTCCGCCCTCAAGGTAGCCATGCAGATGGTCGACGAGGGTCGCATCACCAGGGAGCAGGCGCTCCTGCGCGTTGCGCCCGACCAGCTCGACCAGCTCCTGCACCCCCAGTTCGACCCCAAGGCGAAGGTCGACGTCGTCGCCAAGGGCATGAACGCCAGCCCCGGTGCCGCCGTGGGCGCCGTCGTCTTCTCCTCTGACGCCGCCGTCCACTACGCCAACATCGAGAAGCCCTGCATCCTGGTCCGTTGGGAGACTACCCCCGACGACCTCAAGGGCATGGTCGCGGCCGAGGGCATACTCACCTCCCACGGCGGGAAGACCTCCCACGCGGCGGTCATCGCCCGAGGCATGGGTGCCCCCTGCGTCTGCGGCGCCGAGGCGCTGAGGATCGACGCCAAGGCCAAGGAGGTCGCTATCTCGGGCACCGACATCGTGCTGCACGAGGGTGATGTCATCTCCATCAACGGTACCACCGGCGACATCATCGTCGGGGCCGTGCCTCTGACCCGCCCCGAGCTCACCGGTGATCTCGAGACCATCCTCCAGTGGGCTGACGAGGTCCGCAGGGACGCCTCCCGTGGCCGCATCTTCGGCGTGCGCACCAACGCCGACAACCCCGAGGACGCGCAGCTCTCCGTCGACTTCGGTGCCGAGGGCATCGGCCTCGACCGCACCGAGCACATGTTCCTGGGCGACCGCAAGCAGATCATCCAGTCCTTCATCCTCGCCGAC
Source organism: uncultured Olsenella sp. (assembly GCA_947253595.1). GTDB lineage: Bacteria > Actinomycetota > Coriobacteriia > Coriobacteriales > Atopobiaceae > Olsenella_I. Next base: position 14,330 of record CAMXZR010000027.1, read on the forward strand.
ACGGACGGCCAGAAGCAGCAGGCGCTCGGCCAGCTCCTCAAGGCCCAGACCGGCGACTTCGAGGGCATGTTCAAGGCCATGGACGGCAAGGCCGTCATCGTCCGTCTCCTCGACCCGCCCCTGCACGAGTTCCTCGACGATCCCCGCGAGCTCGCGATCGAGATCGCCCACGCAGAGGGCCGCGGCGAGAACGACGTCCAGCTCAAGGCCATGCGCGCCCGCCTCTCTCGCTTGGACTCCTTCCAGGAGGCCAACCCCATGCTCGGCCTGCGCGGCTGCCGCCTCGGCATCGTGTACCCCGAGCTCAACGACATGCAGGTCCGCGCCATCGCCGGTGCCGCCGCCAAGCTCAAGAAGCAGGGCCTGGACCCCAAGCCCGAGATCATGGTGCCCCTCATCTCTTCCGTCGAGGAGCTCAAGCTCGTCCGCACGCAGATCGAGGGCGTCGTCAAAGCCGTCTCCGAGGCCGAGGGCGTCGAGCTCAACATCCCCATCGGCTGCATGATCGAGCTTCCGCGCGCCGCCGTCACCGCCGACGAGATCGGTCAGTACGCCGACTTCTTCAGCTTCGGCACCAACGACCTCACGCAGACCACCTTCGGCTTCTCGCGCGACGACGTCGAGAGCGCGTTCATCCCCCAGTACCTGAACAAGAAGATCCTCCGCTCCAATCCCTTCGAGACCCTCGACACGGGCGTCGCGAAGCTGGTCGAGATGGGCGTCAAGGGTGGACACAAGGCCAACGAGACCATCGTCTGCGGTGTCTGCGGCGAGACCGGTGGCGATCCCGAGTCCATCCAGATGTACTACGACCTCGGCCTTGACTACGTGTCCTGCTCGCCCTACCGCGTGCCCATCGCACGCCTCGCCGGCGCCCAGGCCAAGATCAAGTCCAACGGCGGTCCCGCAAAGCTCGCCTAGGAGCCGAGCGTGTCGTCACAGTCCTGACGCGAGGGAGGGGGCCACGTGCCCCCTCCCTCGTCGTCTGCGGGCGGGCAGAGCAAGGAGGCTTTCCCATGGGAGCTGTCATACGCCGCAGGGACCTGGAGGCTCGCGAGCACGAGCTGCTGAGTCCCCATGCAAGCTTCAGCGACGAGAGCCTCGGCAGGGCCCGTCCCGAGGAGGCCGATCCACTCAGGACCTGCTACCAATGCGACCGCGACAGGGTCCTGCACTGCAAGAGCTTCAGGCGCCTGGCCAACAAGACGCAGGCGTTCCTGGCGCCCGAGGGCGACCACTATCGCACGCGCCTCACGCACACCCTCGAGGTGGCCCAGATAGCGCGCGACATCGCCCGGCCGCTCGGATTGAACGAGGACCTCACCGAGGCCATCGCGCTGGGGCACGACCTCGGCCACACCCCCTTCGGCCATACGGGCGAGCGCGCCCTCTCGCGTGCCATGGCGCTCCACCGTGGCATCGACCCCAGGAGCGAGGAGGGGATGACCCTCTTCGAGCACAACGAGCAGAGCGTTCGCATACTGGAGAGACTCGAGAAGGGCGGCAGGGGACTCAACCTCTCGAGGGAGGTCCTTGACGGCATTCGCTGCCACAAGGGCAACCTGCGTGCTGCGACGCTCGAGGGGCGGGTGGTGGCCCGGGCCGACCGCATCGCCTACGTGTGCCACGACATAGACGACGCCGAGCGAGCGGGGCTGCTCTCGGAGGACATGCTGCCGGCGCAGCACTGTGACTGCTTGGGGCACTGCTCCTCCGAGAGGATCGAGACCATGGTGCGCGATGCCGTGACGGCCAGCGCCGGCATGGGTGACATACTCATGTCCGAGCCCGTGTGGCGGGCCATGATGGGGCTTCGGCAGTTCCTCTTCGACAACCTCTACACGCGCGGGGACGCGAAGTACGAGGAGCCGAAGGCCAACCGCATGATCGGGGAGCTCTTCGACTACTTCATCGGACATCTGGACGAGGTGCCCGCCGAATACAGGGGTCTTGACCCCGACCGACCGGACGTCGAGGTCGCTGACTTCGTGGCGGGCATGACCGATCGCTATGCCGTGCGCATATACGAGGAGCTCAAGGTTCCCCGCGCCTGGAGGGCACCCGAGCTCCACAGGGTCCTATAGCCCATGGACGCATGATACGATGCCTTGGATCTGAGGCTGCAGGGAGGGGATGGCCATGAGGCAGGAGACAGACGCGGACGCGTTCGAGCGCACCCATGCCAGGATCATGTCGGTTGCCCGGACCGCCTTCCTGCAAAGCGGGTTCCTCGGCGTCTCGCTGCGCTCGATCGCCACCCTGGCGCACGTCACCACAGGTGCAATCTACGGGCACTTCTCCAGCAAGGAAGACCTCTTCGACCATGTGGTCGGCCCCTCCGGAGACGGGCTGTTCTCCCTCTACCAATCCCTCACCGACGACTTCCTCTCGCGTCCCGTCGAGGCCCAGTCCTTCGATGACATGCTGGAGTTCGAGCTCGACGCGCGCGCCTGCATCGTCGACTACATCTACGACCATCCCGAGGACTTCCTCATCATCGCCAGGGGCTCTGCGGGCACGCGCTGGGAGAGCTACCTGGACCGCTTCGCCGAGGCCGAGACGTCCAGCACCATCGAGTACGAGAGAGGCGCGCGCGAGTCGGGGGTGCAGCTGCACGAGATCGACCGGACGCTGCTCGATGTGCTGGCCCACTTCCTCGCCCAAGGCCTCTTCGCACCGCTGCTGCGCGGTCTCGACAGGGAGGACGCCCAGCGCTTCGCGAGGAGGATGGGACTCTTCTTCCATTGCGGGGCCCAGGCGCTCATGGAATCCGACTCAAACTCCTAGCGCGGCGCCAAGGGGCATTTCTCGCGACTTCCCACTTTTCCTTCCCATTGATATAACACTGTTATATCCTAGAGTCAGTATTGGTTAACATCAGTTGGGAGGAAGAATGGAAGAAAGGGATGCTCGGGATACCGCTGCGGCTCCGGCAGACGCGGCGGCGAATCCCCTGGCTCGTCTCCTCGATTGGGCAGGACCCAGCGGCAGGGCGCTCTACGCGCT
>CAMXZR010000028.1 GCA_947253595.1 uncultured Olsenella sp.
CGACCGGGACGCTCGTCTCTGCCTCCGCGCTCGTCGCGCCCGTGGCCATAGCCGCCGCGACGGTCATCGCGCCCGTGGCCGAAGCCGCCGCGACGGTCGTCGCGGCCGCCCCGGTCGAAGCCGCCGCGACCGTAGCCGCCTCGCCCGCCCCGGTCGTCGCGCCCGTGGCCGAAGCCGCGACGCTCGTCGCGGCGCTCGCGCTTCGCGTTGGGGTCGAAGCCCAGTGCCCGAAGCTTCTCCTCCAGGGAGGCCACCACGGTGTCCACGTGGGCCTCGAACTGCGCGCGCTCCTCCTCGGAGAGGCAGGAGAAGACGTCCTCGTCGGGGTCCATATCGTTCTCGGCGGGGGCGGCGGAGGCACCCTCCTCGGTCAGGCGCACCATGGTGATGCGGCCGTCTTCCTCCGACTTGGCCCGGGTGACGAAGCCCTTCTCCTCCAGCTTGGCGAGCAGCTCCGAGAGCGACTGCTGGCGCATGTCGAGCAGAAACGAGAGCTCCTTCTGGCTGGTCTCGGGCTTGGCCTTGAGCAGTGCGAGCACGCGGCCCTGTCCGCGCAGGGGATCGCCGAAGCCGCCGTGTGCCTCGGTCTGGAGCTTTGTGTATCTGTAGAGCAGGTTGCCCATGCGGCCGGCCTTGTGGGCGAGCGAGAGCTCCTCGTGCGCCTTGGGGCTCGTGGCCTCGTCGGTCTGGGGCTTGGTCTGGATGTCGTTCTCTTCGGTCATGCAATTCCTTCCGTCGGTGCCTGGCGTCCCGTGCGGCCTGTCCGCACGTCTCACGAATGTCAGGTACCTGTGCAACTGCCTACGACGATAGCAGTGCACCGTCCGCAGGTCGGGCTCGCATCGGGTTTCGCGCCCATCTACACGGTGCCTCCATATAAGACAGGTACCTGTGTAATTTGCCTGGGCGTAATGGGGCTCGCCCGAGCGTCGGACGTCCCCGCCCCCACCTCCCAATCCGTCCGCCGTGTGTCCTGGCACCCGTCCGGCCTCCGCGCGTCCTTCGTCCCGTCACCCGCCCGAGTGCGCACCCTGAAAGCTTTGCGTTGCGCACTCGACATGCATGCGGACGCATTTGTGCAGGAGCATGAGAAAGGCTGTCCATCGAGTGCGCAATCTGAAACCTTCAGCTTGTACACTCGGGCAGGAGCAGGGAAGAGGAGCGCTTTCCCTGGGCCATCGCAATCCATCGCAAAGGAGCTTCCCATGGCAGAAGAGTCTCAGAGCGCTAGCGTGCAGTCCGACGACCCGGTTGCCCGCTTCGGGCTCAGGATCGCGCATGTGGGCGTGAACGCAGAGACGGACGAGGAGGCGGAGCGAATCGCCGCGCTGTTCCAGTCCCTCATGGGTCTACCGCGTAACGTCCAGGCACCCATCTCGCTCTTCTCGGGCAGCTTGGTCGAGATAATGCGCCCCCAGGCGCCACGCGGGGAGAAGGGGCACATCGGCTTCTGCGTCAACGACCTTCCCGCGGCGGAGCGCTGGTTCGAGGCGCGCGGCCTCAGGGTCAACCAGGCGTCGCGCGTCCTCAGGCCAGACGGCTCCACGCAGCTGGTCTACTTCGAGCAGCAGATTGCGGGGTTCGCCATCCACCTCACGTCGCAGGAGTGACGCCCGCGGCGCACGTGGAGTGCGAATGCGTCCGGCGCGCGCCCGGCTCGCGACTACGCCCGGCGCGCGCGGTGCCCAAACGAATACGTCGAACGCGCGCGTGAAACATTCGAATACGTCGAACGCGTCTGAAGCGCCCGCGTTTGCCCAGTTGTCGGCCGCGCCAAAGACGCGTTGGGCGCTTCCGGCAGATCTTGGCGCGCATCGGGCGTCGTCGACGAATGCCGACGCGCATCGGGCGTCGTCGGGACGTGCCTCCAAGCGCATTGGACGCCATCGAGGTGAGCTGTCACGCAGCGGGCGTCGTCGGAGCGCCGCTGTCCGTGCCGCCCGCCATCGGCGCGTCACCGCACGAAGCCCGCAGCGCCATCGGCGTACCGCCCACAGAGTCGTTACCGTCGCAGTGCTCCGCCGGCATTCTGTTCCTGCGGTGTGCGCTCGCCTGGGAAGCGCCGCCCCCGCCGACCCATCTCGTATACTGGAAGCCATGTGTAGGCGGGCATCCGGAGGAACGCGCTTGATTGCACTCGCTGACAAGATATCGAAGTCCTTTGGCGGCCGGGTCCTGTACTCGGCCGCTACACTGCAGCTCAACGCCGGTGAGCGCTGGGGTCTGGTCGGCCCTAACGGTGCCGGCAAGACCACGCTGCTCAAGATAATCATGGGCCAGGAGTCCGCCGACGAGGGTACCGTGAGCTTCGCGCGCGACTGCACCATAGGCTACCTGGAGCAAGAGACCCACCTTGCGGGCGAGAAGAGCGCCCTGGCCGAGGTCGTCGACTCCGCGCACGAACTCAAGGACCTCGAGCGCCGCATATCCCAGATGGAGCACCAGATCTCGTCGACCCCCGCAGGACCCGAGCAGGAGGCGCTCCTCGAGCGCTACGGCGCGGCCCAGGACCGCTTCGAGCGGCTGGGGGGCTACGAGCTCGAGGCGCGCGCCCGTCAGATCCTCGGCGGCCTGGGCTTTCCCGTCGAGGACTTCGACAAGCCCTCGCGCGAGTTTTCGGGTGGCTGGCAGATGCGCATCGCCCTCTCCAAGCTCCTTCTTCGCCATCCCGACCTGCTGCTTCTGGACGAGCCCACCAACCACCTCGACCTCGAGAGCGTCAAGTGGCTCGAGTCCTTCCTGAGCTCCTACGACGGCGCCGTGCTCCTGGTGAGCCACGACCGCTCCTTCATGGACTCCTGCGTGAGCCATGTCGCCGCGCTCGAGAACAAGCGCCTGGTCACCTACGTGGGCAACTACTCCGGCTACCTCCGCCAGCGAGAGGACAACCTCGAGCAGCTCCGGTCCAAGCGCGCCGCCCAGGAGCGCGACATCAACCACATGCAGGTCTTCGTCGACAAGTTCCGTTACAAGCCCACCAAGGCCAAGCAGGTGCAGGAGCGCATCCGCCGCATCGAGCAGATACAGTCCGAGCTCGTGGTTCTGCCCGAGTCCTCCAAGAAGGTGCGCTTCCGCTTCCCGGAGCCCCCGCGCACGGGCGACATGGTGATCGGCCTCGAGGGCGTGGCGAAGAGCTATGGGGAGAACCACGTCTACGAGGGCGTTGACCTCAAGCTCTACCGCGGAGACCACGCTGTGCTCGTGGGTCCCAACGGTGCCGGCAAGTCGACGCTCATGAAGATCGTCAACGGCCACGAGGCCCCCAGCCGCGGCACCGTCGAGCTGGGCCAGAACGTGACCCAGACCTATTACGCCCAGCACCAGCTCGAGACCCTCCACGAGGGCATGACCGTCATGCAGGAGATGGACGAGGCGGCCCCGGGCTGGACGAGCTCGGAGGAGCGCCGCCTCCTGGGCGCATTCCTCTTCCACGGCGACGACGTGGACAAGCGCGTCGGCGTGCTCTCGGGCGGGGAGCGCGCGCGACTGGCGCTGGCACGCATGCTCGTCTCGCCCGATCCCCTGCTCTGCCTGGACGAGCCCACCAACCACCTGGACATCGACTCGGTGGACGTGCTCGAGCAGGCGCTCGTGGGCTTCCCGGGTACCATCATGCTCATCAGCCACGACGAGCACCTGGTGCGCGCGGTGGCCAACAAGGTTATCGAGGTCCGCGACCACAAGGTGACCCTCTACGACGGGGACTACGACTACTACCTCTTCAAGAGGGCCGAGCTCGAGGCCCAAGAGGCGGCGTCCGCGGTGCAGCCGCCCCCGCAGCCAGCGCGTCCCTTTGCCGGCCAGGAGGCGCAGCCCCCGGCGACGCAGGGACGCAACGTGAAGACCAGGGAGCAGCGCCGCGCCGAGGCTGAGGCGAGAAATGCCGCGAACCGCGCCCTCAAGGACGAGCGGCGTCGGCTCAGGCAGGTCGAGTCGGCGCTCGAGCCCGCGCGCAGCCGCTATGCGAAGCTGATGGAGCTCATGGCTTCCGAGGAGCTCTATGCCGACGCGGACCGCTTCGACAAGTGCATGTCCGAGTACAACGCGCTCTCGAAGAAGATTCCCTCGCTCGAGGAGGAGTGGCTCGAGCTCACGGAGAAGATCGAGGAGGCTCTCGATGCCTAGCGATCCCTCGTCCCAGGACCGGACGCAGCGCACTGCGGCGGTGTCGCGCCGGGCTGTGTTCCAGGACGGGGCCTATGTCCCGTCCAGCCCCTATGGCAACGCGGACGGCCGGGACGGCGGGCAGGCGGAACCCGCGACCAGGCGCCTAGGCCGCTCCACGGCCCCTGCGGGCGAGAGTCCCGAGCGTACGCTGCTGAGACCCGTCTTTCAGGCCCCGCGTCCCCAGCCCGCTCCGGCCCAGCGCCCCTACGTGGCAGCCCCTGCCGCACGGGCGGCTGTCCCGAGCCCCCAGCGAGAGGCCGGGGATGGCGCTCCCTCCCGTCGCGGCCGCGGCCCCCTCTCCTCGGCGGCGGGTTTTCTCGCTCGCCTCGCCCTGCGCGTCCTCGCCTTTGCCTGTAGGCTCGCCGCCCTCGCCCTCTCTGCGCTGGTGGTGGCCGACGCCCTGGTCGTAGGCTCCTATCGCGTCTACCTCCTCGAGCTCACCGCCCGCGTGTCGGGGCTGCTCCCCTCGGCCCTCTCGGGCACGCTGCTCTTCGAGACCCCGCTCGGGGGCGTGCTTCGCCTCGACTTTGCCATCGCGGCAGTCGTGCTCTTCGTGCTCGACTGGCTCCTGACCCGGGCTTCCCGGCGCTAGGGGGCGGGCATGGACCTTAGCCTCATGAGCGTCGTAGGAACCCTGGTCAGCGTGGGTGTGGCCATACTCTCGCTCGTCCTGCACGAGCTCGCCCACGCCTGGGCGGCGCTCAGGCTGGGCGACCCCACGGCGAAGGAGCAGGGTCGTCTCACCCTCAACCCCGCGGCCCACCTGGACCCCTTTGGGTCGGTCCTCCTGCCCATCCTCATGGCGTTCGCCCGGGGGCCGGTCTTCGGCTACGCCCGTCCCGTGCCCTTTGACCCCCGCCGCCTGCGCCATCCCGCGCGTGACGAGGCGCTGGTCGCCGTCGCAGGGCCCCTCTGCAATTTGCTCCAGGCGGTCGTCGCCGGGCTCGCCTTCCGCGCCCTGGCCGGCGGCTGGAACGGTGGGGTCGACATCATCTACTGGCTGCTGCGCCTGACCTCCTCCTGGTGCTACGTCAACTGCTCGCTCGCCTTCTTCAACCTTATTCCCCTGCCGCCGCTCGACGGCTCCAAGCTCGTCTCGCCCCTCCTGAGGGGGGAGGCCCGCCGGGCGTACCAGTGGGTCCAGGCCTACTCCATGCCCATCCTGCTCGTCGTCCTCTACATCCTCCCGGCCGTCCTGGGCTTCGATCCGCTGAGCTCCTACCTCAGAGTCACCGCCCTGCGCCTGTCCGGGCTCCTCCTGGGGGCCTAGCATGTCGTACCGCGTGAGGACCCAGGCCTACTCCGGACCCTTCGACCTGCTCCTGCAGCTCGTGAGCAGGCAAAAGGTCGCCATCGGTTCCATCTCGATCGCCGAGGTGGCCGATCAGTACCTCGCGGAGGTCCGCTCCATGGGGGAGCTCGACCTGGACGTGGCGAGCGACTTCGTGCTCGTGGCGTCGACCCTCCTCGACATGAAGGCGGCGTCCCTGGTGCCCGACCACTCGGTCGGCGCGCGCCGGGACGACGACGCAGAGGACGACGAGTTTGCTGACCTCTCGCCCGAGGAGGTCCGCGAGGTGCTCATCGCACGGCTCATCGCGTACAAGCAGTTCAGGAACGCCGGCATGGCCCTGGGGAGCCGCATGGAGGCCGAGGGGCTCATGGCGGCGCGCACCGCCGGCCCAGATCCCGAGTTCATGGGCCTTATGCCCGATTACCTCAAGGGCATCACCCTGCGCTCCCTTGCCGTCATCTGCGCGGACCTGGACAGCAGGCGCGAGGGCCTCCTCCTCGAGGCCGAGCACGTCGCCCCCAAGCGCCTGCCCATAGCCCTCACCGTCGCCTCGGTGGACCGTCTCACCCGGTCCCGCCCGCTCATGACCTTCTCCGAGCTCGTGGACGGCGACTGGAGGCCCGAGGCGGTGGTGGCCACCTTTCTCGCCATCCTCGAGCTCAGCAAGCGCGGGGCGGTCACGCTCAGCCAGTCACGGACCTTCGGCGAGATCGACGTCGCCCGCGTGGAGGGCGCCCCGGCATTCGAGTTGGACGAGTCGGAACTTACCAGCATCGAGGAGGAACTCCAATGAGCGAGCTCGAACGACTCCCCACCGGCTCCCTCAAGGGCCAGATCGAGGCCCTGCTCCTGGTCTCGACCGACGCGGTGCCCGCGACCGACCTGGCGCGCGCCGTGGGCGTGGCTCCCGGGGAGGCAGCCTCGGCCCTCGCGGAGCTTGCCGCCGAGTACTCCGACGCCAATCGCGGCTTCCAGCTGCGCGAGGTGGCGGGGGGCTGGAGGCTCTTCACCCACCCGGCCTACCACGAGCAGGTGGAGGGCTACGTGCTCTCGTGGGATATGCGTCGGCTCTCCCAGGCCGCGCTCGAGACCCTTGCCGTGATCGCCTACCACCAGCCCGTCACGCGCGAGGGCGTGAAGGCCGTGCGCGGCGTCAACTCGGACGGCGTCATAGGCTCCCTCAAGGAGAAGGGCCTGGTCCGCGAGGCCGGGCACGAGTCCGGCCGCTCGGGCGCCCTGCTCTATGGCACCACCCGCCGCTTCCTCGAACAGTTCGGACTCAGGTCCCTGCGCGACCTGCCGCCGCTCGAGGACTTCGCCCCGGACGAGGAGTCGCGCCAGTTCATCCGCGAGCGCCTGAGCGGGAGGGCCATCTCGTCCACCCTGGAGGAGACCTCCGAGGACATGGAGCAGGAGCGCGAGCTCCTGGGTGACGGCTACGTGGAGAACGGGGCCGACGGGTCCGGCTGGCAGGGCGAGGGGACGGCCCGGGATGGCGGATAGGGTCGAGAGGGGCGAGCTGCCGCGGCAGGGGTTCCCCGAGGGCGTGCCGCACACCATGCGCCTGCAGCGCTTCCTCGCCCGCGCCGGCGTGGCGAGCCGTCGTGGCTCGGAGGACCTCATGACTGCCGGGCGCGTGAGCGTGAACGGCCTGGTCGTGAGCGAGCTGGGAAGTAAGGTGGACGTGGGCCGCGACGAGGTGCGCGTGGACGGGCGACTGGTCCGGATGGCCGACGGCCATGCCTACCTCATGCTCTACAAGCCTGCGGGCTACCTCACCACCATGAGGGATCCCCAGGGTAGGCCCTGCGTGGCGAGCCTCGTCCCCACGGGACGCTATCCAGGCCTCTTCCCGGTGGGCCGCCTCGACGGCGACACCACGGGCCTTCTCCTCTTCACCACGAACGGCGACGTGGCCAACGGCATGCTCCATCCCTCCCACCACGTCTGGAAGCACTACGTGGCGCTCGTGCGCGGCGTTCCCGGCAAGGTCGCGCTCCGGGCCCTGCGCGAGGGCGTGGAGCTGCGAGGGGGCGACGCGGCCCCCGCCGAGGCACGGCTGCTGCGCACGGACGACCCCCGGGCGCTCCCCGTTGCACCCGAGGGGGTGCCCTATGGCACGAGCGTGGTCTCGCTCAGGATCCACGAGGGGCGCAAGCACCAGGTCAAGCGCATGCTCAAGGCGGTGGGCCACGAGGTGCTGCGCCTGCACCGCGACGAGTTCGGCCCCCTCGCCCTCACGGGGCTCATGCCCGGGCAGTGGAGGCCCCTCGGCGAGCGCGAGCGCGCGGCCGTAGAGGCCCTCGCGACGGGGGAGGTGCCGGCGCATGGCAGCCGATAGGCAACGCATTCTCCTTATGCGCCACCCCGAGACCACGGCCAACCTGGCCGGCGTGCTCTCGGGAAGGGGCGACGTGGACCGGAGCCCGGAGGGGGAGCGGCAGATGGCGCGGGCCGTGGGGGCGCTGGTGGCCTGGTCGCCCGACCGCGTCTGGTCCTCGCCCCTCTCGCGCTGCCTCTCCATCGCCCGGGAGGCGGCCTGGAGGCTGGGGGTTCCGATCGAGGTCAGACAGGAGCTGGCCGAGATAAAGTTCGGACCGGCCCAGGGTCTCACGGTGGGCGAGCTCAGGGGCATGGGGTACGATTTCCCCTGGCGGCTCGGTCCCGACGGCCGCTCGCGGGCTCCGGAGGGTGCCGAGTGCTTCGAGGAGCTTCTCGCGCGCGCCCGTGACCTGCTCGACGCCCTGAGGCCGCTCGAGGGTCGCACGGCCTGCGTCACCCACGGGGGGCTCACCCGGGCCGTCCTCGCCTCGGCGCTCGAGATCCCGCTCACGAGCTTCTGGAGGCTTCGGCTGCCCAACGTGAGCTCGCAGGTGCTCGCCTGCGACGGGACGAGCTACACGCTCGTCGGAATCGGGCTCGCGCCCGAGGAGGTCAGGCGCAGGGCTGAGGACCCCTCCCTCCTGGGAAGGGACACGACGGAGAACATCGCGGAAGGCAGTGTGAAGTGATCGTTGCAATCGATGGGCCCGCCGGTTCCGGAAAGTCCACCATCGCCAGGGCGCTCGCCCGCAGGCGGGGTCTCACCTACCTCGACACGGGAGCGATGTACCGCTGCGCCACCTTGCGCTGCCTCCAGGGAGGCGTGGACCTCTCCGACCAAGGGGCCGTCGCAAGGGTCGCCGAGGCATGCAGCATCAGCTTCGGCGTGGCCGAGGACGGCACGCAGACGGTTCTCGAGTCAGGCGAGGACGTCAGCTCCCAGATCAGGTCCGCCGAGGTCGACCACAACGTCTCGGCCGTGGCGGCCGTGCCCGCCGTGCGCGCCGCCATGGTGGCCCGCCAGCGCGAGCTGGGGCGTGACGGCGACGTGGTGGCCGAGGGGCGCGACATCGGCACCGTGGTCTTCCCCCAGGCCGACGTAAAGGTCTTCCTCACGGCAGACCCCGAGGCCCGCGCCCACCGGAGGGCCGTGCAGCGCGCCGGCGGCGACAGTGCCACCGACGCCTCGACGAAGGCCGATGATGAGGAGGAACGCCAGATACTGGAGGACATCGTCCGTCGCGACCTCCTCGACTCCTCGCGGGAGGAATCGCCCCTGAGGCCAGCCGAGGACGCGGTGCGCATCGACTCCTCGTCGCTGAGCGTAGAGGAGGAGGTCGCTCGGATCTGCGCCCTCATGGACAGTGCGGCCGCCGCAGGCGAGAGGGGCGCTGGCGCTGGCGCCCCGGAGCCTGCCGCAGGGCCCGGTCCCGCCCCGGCACCCAAGCCAAGGCCTGCCGACGAGCCCGGGCCAGCGGCAGCTCCCAAGCTCGCGGCCCCGGCACCAAAGCCCGCCGCCGAGCCCGGCGAGGGCAGGATGCGCGCCTTCGCAGGGAATTCCTTCGACGACTACTACGACCATCGCATGGCGGACTTCCCGCTTCCGGCTAGGGCGTTCCTCGCCTTCGCCGTCTGCCTCGTCGGCGCCTTCACCAAGCTCGTCTGGCCCTGGAGGATGGCGGACGGCCGCAAGCTCTGGGATGAGCGCCGAGGGCGTGTCATCGTGATGAACCACGGTTCCATGCTCGACCCCATTCCCGTCGTGGTGTCGCTCTGGGCCCACGGCCAGCGCGTCCGCCCCGTGTACAAGAGCGAGTTCGACGGCAACAAGGTCGTGACCTGGCTCTTCTCGCGCATCGGGGGCATCCCCGTGGTGAGGGGGACGGCGGACATGGGCTTCGTGCGCCGCTGCGTCCGCTCGCTCAGGAGGGGCGAGTGCATCCTCATCTTCCCGGAGGGGACGCGCGTCAGGTCCGACGACCAGCCGGTCGAGCTCCATGCGGGCTTCGCCCTGGTCGCCCAGCTCGCGAAGGCTCCCGTGCAGCCGGTCTCCATCGTCGGGGCGCGCAACATCACCCCCGAGGGGACGCACTGGAAGAGGCCGGGCAGGGTCTGGTGCAAGGTGGGGGACTGCATAGAGTTCTCGGTGCTCGACGCCAGGGGACGCAAGGCCCAGGCGAAGGCCATGGAGGCCCTGGCCATGGAGCGCGTCTACGCCATGCGTGACGAGCTCCGCCGCGAGCATCCCGGCAAGCTGTAGGGGAGGGGAGATGCCAAGGATCCTGGTGGCCGACGAGGCAGGTGCCTGCTACGGCGTGAACCGCGCGCTCCAGATGGTGCGGGACGCCGCCTGTGGCACGGCGGGCCCCATACACACCCTGGGCCCCCTGATCCACAACCCCAGCGTAGTGGCCGAGCTCGAGCGGAGCGGCGTGGGGGTCGTTGGGTCCGCCTCCGACGCCCCTGGGGGGACGCTGGTGCTGCGCACCCACGGCGTCACGCCCGAGGAGGAGGCGGCCGCCCGCTCCGCCCACGATGCGGTCCTGGACGCCACTTGCCCCTTCGTCATCCGCGCCCACAGCGCGGCGGAGCGGCTCGCGGCGGAGGGCTACCAGGTCCTCATCCTGGGCGAGGAGGGCCATCCCGAGGTCGAGGGGACCCTGGGGCACGCCCCCCAGGCCCTCATCGTGGGCGGGCCCGAGGACCTTGAGGGCGTTGGTCTCTCGCGACGCGTGGGGCTCGTGGTCCAGACCACGCAGTCGCGCTCCCGCCTGCGCGAGCTCGCCTGCGCCCTCATCGGCAGGGTGGACGAGCTGCGCGTAGTCGACACCATCTGCGAAGCCACGACCCTGCGGCAGGCCTCGGCGGCGAGGCTCGCCGGACAGGCGGACGCGATGGTGGTCGTGGGTGGGCGCATGTCGGCCAATACCCGGAGGCTCGCCCAGATCTGCGAGGCGTCCTGTCCGCGCACGCATCACATCGAAAGGGCGTCCGAGCTCGAGGCCTCCTGGTTCGACGGCGCGGAGACGATAGGCGTTACTGCCGGTGCCTCCACGCCCCAGTCCCAGATCGACGAGGTCGTCGGGCGCATCGGCGAGCTCGTGGGGGAGGGCTGATGGAGGTCGGCGAGGGCAGGCTCAAGCGGGCGGACTACGCCTCGACCCGCCCACAGGCGGACGGTGCCTGGATACAGTCGGTCGAGGACGGCAGCCCCGCCTGGGAGGCGGGTCTCGAGCCGGGGATGCGCATAGACTCCATCAACGGACACATCCTGCGCGACCTCATCGACTGGCGCTGGGAGGGGGCGGACGCCTACTGCGAGCTCGAGGTGTTCGACCCGGAGGACGGGCGGTCCTACACCTGCGAGCTCGATCGCGAGCCGGGCCAGGACTGGGGCGTCGAGTTTACCGACGTACTCTTCGACGGCATACGCACCTGCGTGAACGCCTGCCAGTTCTGCTTCATGAGGATGCTTCCCGAAGACGCCCGCGCGTCTCTCTCGCTTCGCGACGACGACTACCGGCTGTCGTTCCTCCAGGGCAACTTCGTGACCCTCACCAACGTGGGGGACGACGACCTCGAGCGCATCGTCCAATGCCGCCTCGAGCCCATGAACGTCTCGATCCATGCCATATCGCCCGAGGTCAGGAGGTCCCTCATAGGGCCTCGCGCCATGAGGGGCGTCGAGGTGCTGGAGCGGCTCTGCGAGGCGGGACTCGAAGTGCACGGGCAGATCGTGCTCTGTGCCGGCATCAACGACGGCGACGAGCTACGCCGCACCCTGGACTGGGTGGAGGAGCGGCCCAACATCAGCTCCATGGCCCTCGTGCCCATGGGCTACACCAAGTACTCCAAGCAGTTCTCGGAGTCCTTCTCTGAGGACGTCGAGGCATCTCGGGCTGTGGTGAGGCTCATCGAGCCCTACCAGGAACGGGCGAGGCGAGAGCTGGGGCGCACCCGCTTCCAGCTCTCGGACGAGTTCTACGTGGACGCCGCGCTGCCCGTCCCCCCGGCCGAGACCTACGACGGCTACCCCCAGTTCTATGACGGGATCGGGATGCTCAGGAGCTTCCTGGACGAGGCGGACGAGCTCTGCCGCACCCAGGGCGCGCTCCTTGTGGCGCTGAGGTCGCGCCTGGAGGGGCAGGGCATGCGCGTGCTCGTCGTCTGCGGCGAGGCGGCGGAGCCCACCATCTCGAGCTTCCTCGCCCTGTGGTCCGAGGGCCGCGCTCGCTGCCTTGCCATCCGCAACGACTACTACGGCGGCGACGTCAACGTGACCGGGCTCATCGTCTCCTGCGACCTCCTTGCCCAGCTGCCCGGGGAGCTGGATTCGACGGTGGTCGTGCTGCCTGAGGTCATGTTCAACTTCGACAAGGTCACCCTGGACGGGGACACCCAGGAGCACATCCTGGACGAGATCCGCTCCCGCGGGGGGCTTCCCCTGGTGAGCCAGTCCTCGCCTGGCACCATGACCGCGGCGCTCGCGGGGGCGTTTGGGCTCTAGGGACGTGCGTCCCCAGGAAGGGGCTGCTGTCGCCCGACGTGGCTTTGCTGTGCTCGGCAGCCCACCGTCCGGGAGGCCATGGACGCGCATGCTAGACTTTTCCCAGGATTCTGCAGCAGGAGCAGCAAGGAGTGACATGACCAAGCCCATAGTCGCCGTCGTCGGCAGGCCCAACGTGGGGAAGTCGACCCTCGTCAACCGCCTGGCGGTCAACCGCGACGCCATAGTCCACGAGTCGCGCGGTGTCACGCGCGACCGCGCGTACCACACGACCGACTGGAACGGCCGCGAGTTCGTCCTCATCGACACCGGCGGCATAGAGTCCGCCAAGAGCAAGGACGTCTTCGCGCCGCGCATCCGCGAACAGGCTCTCGCAGCCTGCGACGAGGCCGACGCCATCATCTTCGTGGTGGACGGCACCGTCGGCGTGACCGACGAGGACGAGGAGGTCGCCCGCGTGGTCAGGAAGTCGGAAAAGCCTGTCTTCCTGGTGGTCAACAAGATCGACGACCCCACCCGCGAGCTCGAGTCCTGGAACTACTACTCCCTTGGCGTGGGGGAGCCCCGTCCCATCTCGGCTGGCCATGGCCACGGCACGGGGGACCTCCTCGACGAGGTCGTCGCCGTCCTGCCCGAGGAGGTCGAGGAGGAGCCGGAGGATGACGCCCTCAACGTGGCCATCATAGGCCGTCCTAACGTGGGCAAGTCCTCGCTCGCCAACCGCCTGAGCAAGAGGAACCGCTCCATCGTCTCGGACGTCGCGGGCACCACGCGCGACGCGATCGACACCATGATCGAGTGGAAGGGCATGCGCATACGCCTCGTAGACACTGCCGGCATGCGCAAGAAGAACCTGGTACACGAGGACGTCGAGTACTACAGCCTGGTCCGCGGCCTCGAGGCCATGGACCGCGCGGACGTCTGCATACTGGTGGTCGACGCCTCCGTGGGCGTCACCGAGCAGGACCAGAAGCTCGTGGGCATGGCGGTGGACCGCGGCTGCGCTCTCGTGGTTGCTCTCAACAAGTGGGACCTCATCACCACCGAGAAGCAGCGCGAGGACGTCGCCGCCTCGCTGGCCCAGCGCCTGGGCGGCTTCGCGTCCTGGGCTCCCTCGGTCAACATGAGCGCGCTCACCGGTCGCGCCACCGACAAGATCCTCGAGGCTGCCGCGAGGGCGGCCGGGAACCATGCCCGCCAGCTCAAGACCTCGCAGCTCAACTCCCTCCTCACCCAGATTCGTGAGGGTGGCCACACCGTCACCGACAAGGGACGCCGCCTCAAGGTCCACTACGTGGTCCAGACGGGCCAGAGGCCGCCCTCGCTCACCTTCTGGTGCAACGCGCCCGACCTCGTGGACGACAACTACGAGCGCTTCATGGAGAACCGCCTGCGCGAGGCCTTCGACCTCGAGGGAACCCCCGTCAGGCTCAAGTTCCGCCTGAGGGAGGAGGGACGCAGATGAGTCCGCTAGCCCTGGTGGCCGGCACCTGCATGCTAGTGTCCTTCCTGGTCTGCGGCATCCCCTTCGGTCTGCTGATCGCCAGGGGGTCGAGCGAGCACGTCGACGTGCGCAAGGTGGGGTCCGGGAACATCGGCATGACCAACGTCGCACGCTCGGCAGGGGCAGGGCCGGCGGCGCTGACCCTGCTCTGCGATGCGGGCAAGGGGACGGCCTGCATGCTCCTCTCGCACCTTGCCCTCTCGCAGCTCGCCTTCGGGGGAGACTGGGCCAGCGTCGGCGTCGGCACCCCCTTCGGCTGGGCGCTCGCCCTGGTCTACCTCAGCTGTGTCATGGGGCACGTCTTCTCTCCCTACCTCGGATTCAGGGGAGGCAAGGGGATCTCCGTGGGCTTCGGTGCCGCGCTGGCCCCTGGCCCTGGTCATCCTCGCCGTGTTCTTCGCCCTGGCCGTCCCCTCGCGCTACGTCTCGCTGGGCTCCATCGCCGCGGCGGCGGCCCTGCCCGTGGTTGGCGCGATCATGGGCTTCGGGCCCGGGGTGGATCTTCCCCTGGTCGCCACCGCGGTCGTGGTCATCTGGTCGCACCGCTCCAACCTCGGCAAGCTCGTCAGGGGAGAGGAGCGCCGCTTCAGCGTGCACCGCAGGTCCTCCGGCGGGGAGGAGGACTCTCGATGAGCCACAGGGTCGCGGTCATCGGCACGGGCTCGTGGGGCACGGCGGCTGCCGGCCTCGTGGCGGCCCATGCCGACGAGGTCCTCATGCTCGCCCGCTCCGAGGAGGTCGCCCGCTCCGTCAGCGAGCTCCACAGGAACCCACGCCACCTCAGCTCCTACGAGCTGCCCGCGAACGTCCGCGCCACCTCCAACGCCCCCGAGGCGCTCGCCGGCGCGGGGCAGGTCCTCGTGGCCGTTCCCTCGTCCTTCCTGAGGGCGACCCTCTCGTCCTGTGCACCGTCGGTCTCGGACGCGGCGGAGCTCCTGGTGCTCACCAAGGGTATCGAGCCGGGTAGCCACCTGCTCATGACCGAGGTCGTGGCGCAGGAGCTGGGACATCCCCGCCGCATCGCCGCGCTCTCGGGCCCCAACCACGCGGAGGAGATCTCGCGCGGGCTGGTCTCGGCCGGCGTCGTCGCCGCCGAGAACGAGGAGCTCGCGCGGGGCTTCCAGCGGCTGTTCCACTCGCCCAGCTTCAGGGCCTACCGCTCCCGGGACCTGCGGGGCGTCGAGGTCTGCGCGGCGGTGAAGAACGTCATCGCCATCGCCTGCGGGGTCTGCGTGGGCCTGGGCATGGGCGACAACGCCCTCGCCGTGCTCATGACCCGCGGGCTCGCCGAGGTGGGGCGCATCGTGAGCGCCCTGGGCGGCGAGACCATCACCTGCATGGGGCTCGCGGGCATGGGCGACCTCGTGGCCACCTGCACCTCCCCCCACTCGCGCAACCGCAGCTTCGGCGAGGCCTTTGTCTCGGGAGAATCGCTCGCCGAGTACGAGGGCCGCACGCGCATGGTGGTCGAGGGCGCCCGTGCCGCCGTCAGCGTTTGGGAGCTTGCGTGCGAGATGGGCATAGAGACCCCCGTGACGCATGCGGTACACGCTATCCTGTACGAGGGAACGGGACTCGGCGAGGCGGCGGGTCTCCTCCTGGACCGCGGTCCCAACGAGGAGTTCTACGGCCTCCGCACAAACGAATAGGGGTAACTCTGATGCTTGACCATGACCTGTGGGTGGCACCTTCGCTGCTCTCGGCAGACTTCACCCGGCTCGCGGGCGAGCTTGATGACGTCAAGGCCGCCGACCTCCTCCACTTCGACGTCATGGACGGGCACTTCGTGCCCAACCTCTCGTTTGGCGTGGGGGTTCTCAGACAGGTCAAGCGCGCCACGGGGCTTCCCGTGGACGTCCACCTCATGGTCTCGAACCCCGAGGAGTGCGTGCCCTGGTACCTCGAGGCCGGGGCAGACGTGGTGAGCTTCCACTGGGAGGCGCAGACGCATGCCGAGCGCCTCGTCTCGCTCATACACGAGGCGGGCGCCAGGGCTGCGGTGGCGCTCAACCCCGCGACCCCCGTCTCGTGCCTGGAGGAGCTCGTCGAGGAGCTCGACATGGTGCTGGTCATGACCGTCAACCCGGGCTTTGGCGGGCAGGGCTTCATAGAGGGCTCGCTGGCGAAGCTTCGCCGGCTCAGGGCGCTCTGCGCCGCCCATGGCGTGAGTCCGCGCATCGAGGTCGACGGTGGCATCTCGGCCGCGAACGCCGCCGTCGTGGCCGCCGCCGGCGCCGACGTGCTCGTGGCGGGAAGCGCCGTCTTCGGGGCACCCGACCGGGCCGCGGCCATCGCGGGCATCAGGGAAGCCGCCCTGAGCGGCCTTGCGAGGCGCGCCTGATGCCGACGAGGACCCCGCTCTACCTGGACTATGCCGCCTCTGCCCCGCTCTGCGGCGCCGCCCGTCGGGCCGAGCTCGACTATGAGGCCTCCCACATCGCGGGCGTGAACCCCAACTCCCTGCACGGCCTGGGCCGCGAAGCGGCGCGGGCCCTCGACGGCGCCCGGCGCGAACTCGCCCGTTGCCTGGGTGGCGCCTTCAGGCCCATGGACGTCACTTTCACCTCGGGCGGCACCGAGTCCAACAACCTGGCCCTGCTCGGCATGGCGGAGGCCGCGCGCGAGAGGGACCGCGGGCGCACGAGGGTTCTGGTCTCGGCCATCGAGCACGACTCCGTCCTGGATGTCCTGCCTCCGCTCAGGGCCCGCGGCTTCGAGGCGGAGCTGGTGAGGCCCGACCGCCAGGGCGTCGTCACGCCCGACGCCGTCGGCGCCCTCCTGGGGCCCGACGTCGCCCTCGTCTCGGTCATGTGCGCCAACAACGAGACGGGCGTGGTCCAGCCCGTGGCGGACGTCGCCCGCCTCGCCCATGCGGTTGGCGCCCTCATGCACACCGACGCCGTCCAGGCCTTCGGGAGGATTCCCCTCGAGCTCGCCGACGTGGACGCCGTCTCCATCGCGGCCCACAAGATCGGGGGACCGGTGGGCGTGGGCGCGCTCGCCCTGCGCAGCCGCTGCCCGCTCAGGCCCCAGTCCTTCGGGGGAGGCCAGGAGCAGGGGAGGCGCGCAGGCACGCAGGACGTGCGCGGCGCCCTCGCCTTCGCCGCCGGCATCCAACTCGCCGAACTCACCGAACGCCG
>CAMXZR010000029.1 GCA_947253595.1 uncultured Olsenella sp.
CATCATGCATCGCATGCTCGCCGACAGGGCGGGGGAGGGCGTCGGGCGCGGCCCGCGGGCCCGCGGCGTTCGTCCTGAGTCCCGGGCCAGCGGCGACTGGGCTCCCGCGCAAGACGACGTCACCTCCGACGACACGCCGGTCGCGTCCGGCGTGCGGGAGGCCTCCGGCGCGACCGGCGAGCCTCCCTGCGGCAAGCACTTCCGCAGGCCCGGGCAGGTCCAGGAGCCGCCACGTGCGGAGGTCGCCTCCAGGTGCGAATCCGAGGGGACCGACAGGCCCGACAGGGCGGCCGCCCTTCATGACGTCGCGCGCTCCGAGGTGGACGAGGAGGCCTGGGAAGCCTTCATGGCCGGTCCCGCCCACGTCGCCACCGACTACACCCAGGTCGCCGAGAACTACGTCCGCCGCGCGAGCTTTGCCGAGCGCATGGCCCAGAGGGCCCGCGGCGTGCGGGCTGTGCTTTCGGAGCGCCTTGGCGTGGACCGCTTCGAGGGGCTGCCCGTGATCGAGCGTGCCGACGGCTCCGTGGGGGACGTGGGGACTGGCTGGTGGAACGCGCGCATGGGTGACTCCGTGCGCCTCGTGGGCGTCCAGGACACCGCCGAGCGTGTCGCCGCAGCCGCGCAACCCGCCGCGGAGGGGTCCCTCCCCTCCGTCCCCACCTGGATGGGCCGGCAGCCCGTCCGCAGGGCCGAGTCTCCCAGGCCGTCGCGTGCCGCGCGCATCGCGCACAGCGTCGCCGAGGTCGACCAGGGTGCCTATCCCGAGCGGCGCAGCGTGCGGGAGCTCGACGACGACGTCTGGGAGCAGGCGCTCAGGGCAATGGGCGAGAAGATCGACCAAATCGCACCCCTGCCCGCGACGGCGGTGGCACCTCTCCCGAGCTTCGGCGACGCCATCGGCGGCACGGAGACCATCGACGAGCCCGAGGGCCTCGAGAACCCCACGAGCTTCATACCCTTCAGGGCCCCTACGGGCCATCCCGAGGTCGTCGACACCGAGACCTACGTCGACTACCTCCTCGACCAGGAGTTCTCGCAGAACTCGTCGGAGTCCGCCCGTGCGAGCTCGAGGAACTACCTCCGCCTCATCGAGGGCGGCAGCCAGGAGCTCAGGTCGACGGGCAAGCTCCGCGGCCCTTCCGGTCGCGCGCACGCGCAGGAGAAGGCCTCCGCCTACGTCCCACGCCACTTCGCGCCCACCTTCGCCGCCAACGAGGCCTAACCGGTGCCCAAGGCAACTCCTTCCAGGTCGCGGCGTGCGAGGCTCCTTCCCCGGGTCGTGGCCGTCCTGCTCTGGACGGCCCTCGTCTGGGGCAATTCCCTCATGGCCGGCCCCACCTCGTCCGCCCAGAGCGGACTCGTGGCCAGCCTCCTTGCGCCGCTCTTCTGCGCGCTCGGTGTCGTCGACGCGAGTGCGATGACCTTCGTGGTGCGCAAATTCGCCCATTTCACGGAATACGCGGTCCTCGCCGTCCTCTGCCGGCGAGCCCTTGGCGCCTCGCCCGGGGGAACAAGGCGGTGGCTCCGCCTGCTTCCCGTCCTGTATCCGCTGCTGGTTGCCATGGCGGACGAGACGATTCAGCTCTCCGTGCCGGGCCGTGCAGGCCAGCTCCGCGACGTTCTCATCGACTTCGGTGGTGCCTGCTTCGCCCTCGCCGCCCTCGCCCTCTGGAGGCGACGCCACCCTGCCTGCGGCTAGGTCAGACGGAGCCTGCCGCGCACTCGTCTGTCCCCACGAGTTACGTGCGCGCGAAGGTCGTGTTACAGAAATAAAAACCTTCAACTTCCTCGCCGGAGGTCGCGACCTCGCTGCCTACAGTAGCCATGTCAACAGACACGTCTAGCTCTTAGGGAGGAAGCATGGCAACGAACTTTTCCAGGCGCGACTTCGTCAAGCTCACTGGCGCGACTGCTGCGGGATTGGGTGGTGCTTCCATCCTAGCCGCCTGCGGTTCCAAGGGCGGGTCCGACGACTCCACCATCAAGGTGGGCCTGATGGGCCCCTACTCGGGCGACGTTGCCCAGTACGGCCTCGCCGTGAGGCAGGGGGCCGAGCTCTACGTCAAGCAGGTCAATGCCGATGGGGGCGTCAACGGCAAGCAGGTCGAGCTCAACACCCAGGACGAGAAGGGCGACGCGACCGAGGCGGTCAACGTCTACAACAAGATGGTCGAGGACGGCGTCGTGGGCATCATCGGCGACGTGACCTCCACGCCCTCCATCGCCGTGGCGCAGGCCTCCGTCACCGACAACATGCCGCTGGTCTCTGCATCCGCCACTGCCGCAGACTTCATCAGCTATGGCTCTAACGCCTTCCGCGCCTGCATCACCGATCCCTACCAGGGCAAGCTCATGGCCGACTTCGCCGCCGAGCAGGGCTACAAGACGGTCGGCACCATCTACAACTCCGGCGGAGACTACGAGGTGGGGGTCAACAACGCCTTCGTCGCCGAGGTCCAGGCCAAGGGCATCACCGTCACGACCCAGCAGGCCTATGCCGCAGGCGACGTCGACTTCAACGCCCAGCTCACCTCCATCATCGCCACCAGCCCCGACGCCATCCTCGCACCCAACTACTACCAGGACGACGGCAAGATCGTCACCCAGGCGCGCGCCCTCGGCTACAAGGGTGTCTTCCTGGGGGCCGACGGCTGGTCCAACATCGTGGGAGGCAGCGAGGAGTACGCCTCCGCAGCCGACCTCGAGGGCTGCTTCTACGACTGCTCCTTCGTCAGCGAGAACAAGGACGAGAGGGTGCAGAAGTTCATCAAGGCGTACCAGGACGAGTACAAGGATGCCCCCACGAACTTCTGCGCGCTGGGCTATGACGCGGCAATGGTGCTGATCAGCGCCATCAGGACCGTTGAGGAGGCGGGCGGCGCCAAGGCGGGCACCGACGAGTACAGCCAGGCCGTCATCGACGCCATCGCCAAGGGCCAGGTCGAGGGCGTGACTGGCAGCATCAAGTACAACGGCACGGGTGATCCCGTGAAGCCGACCCTGGTCATCACCTTCAAGGGAGGCACCCAGGAGGTCTTCGACACCATCGAGGCCGAGTAGGCAGCATCCACAGACTCGCGCGGGGCGCTGGGGGGCCAGACTCTCGTCGCCCCTGCCATGAGTCGTGAAGAGCGCTCCCCATGGACTAGCATCCGAATCCAGGTGCCCGCTCCCATCGACGCGCGGCGCACGGGAGCAAGAGAGAGGAAGTGTTTGCCGTGACGTTCTTGACGCAGGTGCTCAACGGCTTGCAGCTGGGCAGCATCTACGCACTCGTCGCCCTGGGCTACACGATGGTGTATGGCATCATCCTGCTGCTCAACTTCGCGCATGGCGACATCATCATGGTCGGTGCGTACATATCCTGGATCGTGATGTCCCAGCTGGGGCTCAGTCCCATCCTGGCCGTGCTGCTCTCGGTCGCGGGCTGCACGCTCCTGGGCGTGCTCATCGACAAGGTCGCCTACGCGCCCCTGCGCAACGCCCCGCGCCTTTCCATCCTGATCACCGCCATCGGCGTTTCGTACTTCCTCGAGAACGGCGCCCAGCTGGTGTTCGGGGCCGATGCCAAGGTGGTGCCCTCATTCATCGACTCCAGCGCGATCGAGGTGGCCAACCTGCAGCTCTCGCCCACGGCGCTCCTCACCATCGCGGTGACCGCGGTCTCGACCGCCATCCTCACCTTCCTGGTCCAGCGGACCAAGCTCGGCAAGGCGATGCGCGCCGTGTCCGAGGACATGGGGGCAGCCCGCCTCATGGGCATCAACGTGAACACCACCATCTCGTTCACCTTTGCCATGGGCTCCGCCCTTGCCGGCATCGGCGCCGTCCTCTATTCCATGGCGTACTCGCAGGCGACGCCCACCATGGGTGTCATGCTGGGCACCAAGGCCTTCGTCGCCGCCGTGCTCGGCGGCATCGGCTCGATACCGGGTGCCGTCATCGGCGGCCTCCTCGTCGGGTTCGCCGAGGTCTTCGTCTCTGCCATCGGGCTGTCCGTCTGGAAGGACGCGGTGGTGTTCCTGCTCCTGATCATCGTGCTGATCGTGAAGCCCACGGGCATCCTCGGTCGCACCATGAGCGAGAAAGTGTAGGGGGGTCGACCCATGGTCAAGGAAGTTCCCGATTCTAAGCCGGTCATCACCGTGGCCGGCGGGGCGGGGGAGAAGAAGCCGCTCTCCATGCCAGTGCGCTATGCCATAAACGCCCTCCTCGTCCTCGTGTTCCTCGTCGTGGGAGAGCTGCTTATCGACGGCGGTGCCATCAGCCGCTACCAGACCTCGGTGCTGGAGCAGATCGGCATCTACGTGATCATGGCCGTCTCGCTCAACATCGCCACGGGCTACCTGGGACAGCTGCCGCTGGGACACGCCGGCTTCATGTCGGTGGGTGGCTACTCCTGCGCCATCTTTATCATGCGCATGCAGCCCGTCTTCGGCGTGGGCGCGCGCGACTTCGCCACGGGCAGCCCCGTCGCCACGGCCCTCTTCGCCTGCGGTCTGCTCTTCGGCGGCATCGTGGCCGCTGTCTGCGGCGTGATCATCGGCATACCCGCCCTGCGCCTGAAGGGCGACTACCTCGCCATCATCACCCTCGGCTTCGCCGAGATCATCCGCGTGGTCATGCTCAACATCGACGGCGTCCTGGGCTTCGACCTCACGGGCGGCGCCAAGGGCCTCACGGGCATCCCCAGCTACACGAGCTTCCTCAACACCTTCGTGGTGGTCGCCGTCTCTCTCTTCCTCATCCATACGATGATGAAGTCGCGCCACGGCCGCGCAATCCTCGCCATCCGCGACAACGAGATCGCGGCAGAGGCATCCGGCGTCCACACCACCTACTACAAGACCCTCGCCTTCGTGGTCTCGGCCTTCTTTGCCGGCATCGCCGGCGGGCTCTACGCCGGCTGCATCGGCGTCATGGCTCCCGCGAAGTTCGGCTTCATGAAGTCCATCGAGGTCCTGGTCATGGTCGTGCTCGGCGGCATGGGATCCATGCTGGGCTCCGTCATCTCGGCGACCGTGCTCACCATCCTTCCCGAGGTCCTGCGCGCCTTCGCCGACTACCGCATGGTGGTCTATGCCGTGGTGCTCATCATCACCATGATCTTCCGTCCCCAGGGGCTCCTGGGAACCTACGACTTCTCGCTGACCTCCTGGATCGACCGCATGCGCGGTGCCAGGCCCAAGGCAGGCTCCGCGAAGGAAGGGGAGGTGCGAGCCGATGCCTAGCACGAACTCCAAGCGCAGGCGTTCCGTCCTCGTCCAGATGGAGACGCCCAACCTCATCCCCGAGCGCGACATGGGCAAGATCCCCGTGCTCCAGGCCGAGCACCTGGGCATCGACTTCGGTGGCCTCACCGCCGTGGACGACTTCAACATCGCCATGGGCCGGACCGAGATCTCGGGCATCATCGGCCCCAACGGAGCCGGCAAGACGACCATCTTCAATCTGCTCACTAACGTGTACCAGCCCACCCGCGGCACCGTCCTCATCGACGGCTATGACACGGCGGGCAAGTCCATGGTGCAGGTCAACAAGATGGGCATCGCCCGTACCTTCCAGAACATCCGTCTCTTCAACCAGATGACCGTCGAGGAGAACGTCCTGGTGGGCCTGGGCAACTCCATGTCCACGCACCTGGCGGACGACATCTTCCGCCTGCCCAAGCACTGGCGACAGGAGGCGGAGTTCCACGACCAGGCCATGGAGCTGCTGCGCATCTTCGACATGGAGGGCTTCGCCGGGACGCAGGCGGGCAACCTCCCCTACGGCGCGCAGCGTCGCCTCGAGATCCTGCGCGCCTTGGGCACCCATCCCAAGGTGCTGCTCCTGGATGAGCCCGCCGCTGGCATGAACCCCAACGAGACCGAAGAGCTCATGGAGAACATCCAGCGGATCCGCGACGAGTTCCAGATCGCCATCCTGCTCATCGAGCACGACATGAGCCTGGTCATGGGCGTCTGCGAGGTCGTGGGCGTGCTGGACTACGGCAAGATCATCGCGAAGGGGACGCCCGACGAGATCCAGAACGACCCCAGGGTCATCGAGGCGTACCTCGGCAAGCAGGGGGTGAAGTAGGTGTCAAAGATCCTTTCCGTGCGCGACCTGCACGTCTCCTACGGTGCCATCAAGGCGGTGAGGGGCGTCTCGTTCGACATCGAGGAGGGAGAGATCGTCACCCTCATCGGCGCCAACGGCGCAGGCAAGTCCTCCACCCTCAACTGTGCGGCGGGCCTCTTCAAGCCCGTGAGCGGCGAGGTCGACTTCAAGGGACAGAGCATCGTGGGCATGAAGCCTCACAAGATCGTTGAGAGGGGCCTGGCCCTCTGTCCCGAAGGGCGACGCGTCTTCACGCGCATGAGCGTTGCCGAGAACCTCGACATGGGTGGCTACACCAGGGGCGACGACGAGAATGCGAAGACCCTCGAGGTCGTCTACGAGCACTTCCCGCGCCTGAAGGAGCGCATGGGCCAGTCTGCGGGCACCATGTCCGGCGGAGAGCAGCAGATGCTTGCCATGGGCCGCGCGCTCATGAGCAAGCCCGACCTGCTCATGCTGGACGAGCCCTCCATGGGCCTGGCTCCCATCCTGGTGGACGAGATCTTCACCATCATCAAGGAGCTCAACAAGCTGGGCACCACCATCCTCCTGGTGGAGCAGAACGCCTCCATGGCGCTCTCCATCGCCGACCGCGGCTACGTGCTCGAGACGGGCACCATCAGCAAGACCGGCACGGGCGCGGACCTGCTGCACGATGACGACGTGAAGAGGGCCTACCTGGGAGGCTAGGGTCCCTGCCGCGCATAGCCGCATCTGGCGTCCTAGGGGCAGTGCCGCGAGAGACCTCGTCGCACGGCCCTCTTGCTTTCGTGCGCCATGACGTGCCGTGCACCTGCGTTCGTCTGCCGCCGACGACGCCCAATGCGCGCGAATGCGCCGCGACGACGCCTAACGCGTGTGAGAGACCGCCGACGACGCCTAACGCGTGTAAAGTACCGTCGAAAACGTCGAATGCGTTTCTCTCCCCTCTGCCAACTGTCCAAACGTCGAGACGATGGACGCGTTGGACGTTTTCGCCGCAAACTCACGCGCGCTTGACGTCATGGCTGCGAGTTCGTGCGCATTGGGCGTCGCCGCGGCGCATTCGCGCGCATCGGACGCCTGCGAAAAGACATGGGAGGTGTTGGACGCCCTGGCCGCAAGCCTGCGCACGCATCGGACGGTTTCGTGGCATGGCTGCACACGATGGACGTTCTCGTTACGTGGATGCACGCAACGAGCGATTTTGCTGCAGACCCGCGCGTGTTGGCTTCACCAGGCCGCTTTGCACGGACGAGCTACGGACCGCAGGTCGGCTCAAGCGAGGATTACGGAGCCAGGCGAGAATGACGGCTCGCCCCCGTCGGGAGGCTAGTCCAGCTCCCACTCCACGCCGCACCCGCGCGCGGAGAGCACGCGGCACCAGAGGCCCTCGACGCGGTTCTCCACCATACCCTCTACGGCGGAGAGCACGCGGCGCGCGGCGTCGTCTCCGTCGCAGATGGCGAGCATCGTCGAACCCGAACCGCTGATGACGAAGGCAGACGCCCCGGCGGCCAGGGCCGTGCGCCTCAGGGGCTCGTAGTCGGGGATGAGCGCGCTCCGGTAGGGCTCGTGCAGCCGGTCCTGGCAGGCACTCGCGAGCAGGGTCGCGTCTCCCGTGGCGAGCGCGTGCACGGTGGCGACGCAATGGCCGATCTGCCACACGGCGACCTCGGCGGGGACGCTCTGGGGCATGACGCGGCGGGCGTCGGCGGTGCGCACCTCGTAGGGGGGCGCGATGGCGACGAAGCGAAGCCCCTCCGCCACGTCGAAGCGCAGGGACCTCGTGCGCCGCCCGTCGACGAAGGAGCTCACGAGCCCGCCCATGAGGGCGGGGGCCACGTTGTCGGGGTGTCCCTCCAGCTCGCAGGCGACGTCCAGGGCAGCTTGCAGGTCAAGCTCGCCCACGTGGAGCAGCTGCGCCGCCACGACGCCCGCCACGACGCAAGTGGAGCTCGAGCCCATCCCGCCCGAGAGCGGGATAGGGGAGCCGATGCGTAGGCGCAGGGGCAGGGGCCGCTGGTAGAGCCTGCGGCAGGTCTCGAGGTAGCTGGTCCAGGCGAGATTGTCCTCCCCGCGGAAGCGCTCGGGACAGCCGTCTATGAACAGCTCGTCCGCGGGCTCGAAGCTGAACTCGGCCATGAGGTCCAGGGCAAGGCCCAGGCAGTCGTAACCCACCCCCACGTTGGCGGAGGTGGCGGGAACGCGGACGCGCACGCGGCGGGGCAGTCTGGCGCTCACGCGAAGATTCTCCGGCAGGCGTCCTCCACGAAGATGGACATCTGGCCCCGGTCGCAGACGTCCTCATGCAGCACGGGGGCGTCCCTCAGTGCCGTGAGCTGCGTTGGCGCCACGGTCCCCGTGAGCTCCTGCAGGCGGTCCATGCAGTCGAAGGCGCCGAGCCCGTCTACGTCGTGCCCCAGCGCCGCCAGCACCTCGGCCGAGAACTTGTAGGGGTTTGCGGTGGAGAGGCACACGCGCACGTTGCCGCCCCTCTCGCCCTGGGTCATGACGTGGCGGGCGACGGCCGTGTGGGGGTCGATGAGCACGCCGTCGGTCTCCCAGGCGTTCCGGATTGCCTCGCGGGTCTGGTCGTCGGTGGCCCATCCGCAGTCGAAGGTGGAGCGCAGCCGCTCGAGCTCGTCCGGCGCTACCTCGTAGCGCCCCTCGTCGCGGAGGCGGGACATGAGGGAGGCCACGCGTGCGGAGTCGCCCTCCGTGAGGTAGTAGAGCATACGCTCCAGGTTGGACGAGACCAGGATATCCATGGAGGGCGAGATGGTCTTGGAGAAGTCCCTCCTGCGGTCGTAGACGCCCGTCTGGAGGAAGTCGAAGAGCACCTTGTTGCTGTTGGATGCCACCGTGAGCCTGCCCACCGGAAGCCCCAGCCTCTTCGCGTAGTAGCCGGCCAGCACGTCGCCGAAGTTGCCGGTGGGGACCACGAAGTCGAGCTCGTCGCCCTGTCGGATGGCACCCTTGGCAAGGAGCTGGGCATAGGTGCTGAAGTAGTAGGCGACCTGGGGCGCGAGGCGTCCCACGTTGATGGAGTTGGCGCTGGAGAGGACCACGTCCTTCCGCGCGAGGCGCTCTCTCAGGTCCTGGTCCGCGAAGATGCGCTTGACTTGGGTCTGGGCGTCGTCGAAGGTGCCCCGGATGCCGCAGACGGCCACGTTGCGGCCCGTCTGCGTCACCATCTGCAGGCGCTGCGCATCAGACACCTTGCCCTCGGGGTAGAAGACCGTGACGCCCGTCCCCTCGACGCCCGCGAAGCCGGCCAGGGCGGCCTTGCCCGTGTCGCCCGAGGTGGCGGTCACGATCATGGCCCTGCGTCCGTCTTCCCTGCGGGAGCGGGACATGAGGCGGGGGAGCATCTGCAGGGCGAGGTCCTTGAAGGCGCAGGTGGGGCCGTGCCAGAGCTCGAGAAGCCAGTCGTCGCCCAGGGGCGTGACGGGCGTCACGAGGGGCGCGTCGAAGTTCCTGGCATAGGCTCCGCGCACGCAGGAGTCGAGCTCGTCGGCGCCGAAGTCCGGCAGCAGCGTGCCGAGCACGCGACTGGCGATGTCGTGGTAGCCGGCCCCCTCGAGCCACTCCACGCCCAGCGCGGACTCGCCCAGCTGGTCCGAGACGTAGAGCCCGCCGTCGGGGGCGATGCCTGCGAGTATTGCTTGCTTGCTTGTTACGGGATCGACGCCGCCGCGCGTGCTGTGATAGAACATGCTCACTGTGGCGCTCCTTGCCTCGGGTCATAGGTGCACGTTTGTCAGTATCATAGCCGCAGGGTGCGGGGTCTCCCGCCGCCGTCACACAGTAGAAAGATTGGAAACTCATGAAGATCGCGCTTCTGGGCCACGGCGTCGTGGGACGCGGAGTCGACCAGATCCTCTCTTCCAGGGACCTAGGCGTGGAGGTGACGCGGGTCTTGGAGCTGCCGGGACGCCTCGATGACGCGCGCATGACCTCCGACTACGAGGACATCCTGAGCGATGGGCAGATCGAGCTCGTCGTGGAGTGCATGGGCGGCCTCGAGCCCGCGCACGGTTACATCCTGTCCGCGCTCGCAGCCGGCAAGAGCGTGGTCACCTCAAACAAGGCCGTGGTGGCGGCGTATCTGGACGAGTTCGCCCGTCAGGCGCGCCTCTCGCATGCGAGCCTCCTCATCGAGGCCACCTGCGGCGGCGGGGTGCCGTGGATAGCCAGCATCGAGAAGGCCCGTCGCATCGACCGCATCAGCTCGCTTGGCGGCATCATGAACGGGACCACCAACTACGTCGTGGACGCCATGGAGCGCGAGGGGGCCGAGTTCGCGGACGTCCTCGCCCATGCGCAGGAGCTGGGCTACGCGGAGAGGGACCCCTCGGCCGACATCGACGGCATCGACGTGCGCAACAAGACCGCCATCGCCGCGAGCGTCGCCTTCGGCTGCGCCTGCAGGACCAACATCCCGACCTCCGGCATCCGCAACCTCACCAAGGCCGACCTCGGGCTCCTGGGCGAGAGGGGCCTCTCGCTCAGGCTCCTGGGACGTGCGGTGCAGCGCAATGGGGGCTTCGCTGCGAGCATCGAGCCCGTCGTGCTGGACGCGCGTGCGCTCGAGGCCAACGTGCCCGGCAACTTCAACCTTCTGGGCCTGGTGGGAGAGACCGTGGGCGAGCTCAAGTTCTATGGACAGGGAGCCGGTTCGCTCCCCACCGGCAACGCCATCGTCCAGGACGTCCTCGACTTCAGGGACGGTCGTCGCCCCAGCTACGACCTCACGGCCTCCCTCGACTACGATCCAAGTCTGCTCCGCGGGGACTACCTGCTGCGCAGCACGGCGGAGCCCAGGGGGTCAGGGGAGTGGGCGCCCGGCGTCCGGCTCTTGCACGACCTCACCGCCGAGGAGGCCCGCCGCGCGCTCGATCGCGCGCTCGATGTCGATTCGACGAGCTTCATGGCAGCACTGGACGCGAGGGGCTAGCGTATGATCAAGGTCGCAAAGTTCGGCGGCTCCAGCGTCGCGGACGCCGCCCAGTTCCGCAAGGTCAAGTCGATCGTGGAGTCGGACCCGGAGCGCCGCTTCGTCGTCGTCTCCGCCTCGGGCAGGCGCTTCGCCCAGGACAACAAAATCACAGACCTCCTGCTGCTGGTCAACGCCCACATCGAGTATCACGTCGACTGCACGGCGCTCCTTGCCGACATAGAGGCGCGCTACCAGGCCGTCGCCGACGAGTTGGGCCTTACGTATCCCGTGGCCGAGCGCTTCGGCGAGTTCGCGGCGCAGGTCAGGGGCTTCTCGCCCGAGTACGTGGTCTCGCGTGGGGAGTGGTTCACGGGCCAGCTCATGGCCGAGTACCTGGACCTTCCCTTCGTCGACGCCGCCGAGGTCATCGTCTTCCACCACGACGGCAGCGTTGACATGGAGCGCACGGCGCTGCGCCTGCGCGACCGCGCCACGCGTCTGGGGAGCTTCCTGCTCCCGGGCTTCTACGGGGCCACCGTGGACGGCAGCGTCAAGCTCTTCCAGCGCGGCGGAGGCGACATCTCCGGTGCCATCCTGGCACGCTGCCTGGATGCGGGCGTCTACGAGAACTGGACCGACGTGCCGGGCTTCCTGGCGGCGGACCCGCGTGTGGTCGACCACCCGCGATCCATCCACCGCATCACCTACGACGAGATGCGCGAGCTCAGCTACATGGGGGCGTCGGTCCTGCAGGAGGAGGCCATCTTCCCCGTGCGCGAGACCAACATTCCCATCCAGATCAAGAACACCAACGACCCGGACGCCAAGGGCACCATCATCCGCGAGACGGCCGAGGAGCACGTGAGGGAGCACCTCATCACAGGCATCGCCGGCAAGCGGGACTTCATGGCCGTGCACGTCCAGCGCGCCCACATCTCCAACGAGGTGGGCTACCTGCGCCGCGCGCTCAGCGTCTTCGAGAAGTACGGCGTGAGCGTGGAGCACGTGCCCACGGGCGTCGACTCCTTCGGCGTGGTGGTCAACGGCGCCGACGTGAAGGACAGCATCTACTCGATCGTGAACGAGCTCCAGCGCGAGCTCGAGCCCGACAGCATCAACGTGGTGGACAGCCTGGCCCTGATCAGCGTGGTGGGCCGCAACATGAGCCGCCGCGCGGGCACCTCGGGCAGGATCTTCGGCTGCCTGGGCGAGGCGGGCATCAACATCCGCATGATCACCCAGAGCTCGCAGGAGATCTCGATCATCATGGGCGTCAACAACGCCGACTTCGAACGTGCCATCCAGTGCATCTACGACCGCTTCGTCGACGGCGAGATGGTCGAGATGCCGCAGCTGACCCAGTAGAGGGGGTAGGGACATGTCTGACAAGACAGTGGCCATCCTCGGCGCGACGGGCATCGTGGGAACCCAGATGCGCCGGTGCCTGGCCGAGAGGGACTTCCCGGTGGGGGAGCTCGTTCCCCTTGCCAGCGCTCGCTCCGTGGGCAGCAGCGTGAGCTTCCGCGGCGAGGACGTGTCCGTGCGCGAGGCGACGCCCGAGGCCTTCGAGGGTGTCGACATCGTGCTGGGCGCCGCTGGGGACGACCTGGCGAGGCGCCTCTTGCCCGAGGCCGTGCGTCGTGGTGCCGTCTGCGTGGACAACAGCCACGCCTTCCGCCTGGACGCCGACGTTCCTCTGGTGATTCCCGAGATCAACGCTGCGGACGCGCTGGAGCATCATGGCATCATCGCTAACCCCAACTGTGCCACCATCATCGGCCTGGTGCCCCTCTGGCCGCTGCATCGGGAGGCGGGCGTCGGGAGGCTCGTCGTCAGCACCTACCAGGCCGCCTCGGGAGCCGGCATGCCCGGCCTCACCGAGCTGCAGCGCGAGATGGGCGTGCTGGTCGCAGGCGGCGAGATGGGGGACACCACGCCCTTCGCCCACCAGCTGGCGGCCAACCTCATCCCGCAGATCGGAGGCTTTAAGGACGAGGGCTATACCTCCGAGGAATGGAAGATGCAGAACGAGGGCCGCAAGATCATGCACCTTCCCGAGCTGCGCGTGAGCTGTACCTGCGTGCGCGTGCCGGTGATGCGCTCGCATTCCGAGTCGATTACGGTCGAGTTCGAGAGGCCCCTCTCGCCCGAGCGGGCGCGCGAGCTGCTTGGGAAGGCATCGGGAGTCAAGGTCGTGGACGACCCCGCCAGCCTGCGCTATCCCATGCCGCTCGAGACCTCCGACCAGGACCTGGTGTACGTGGGCCGCATCCGTCGCGACCTCTCCGCGCCGGACGGAGTGAGCTCCCTTTCCTTCTGGTGCTGCGGAGACCAGATCCGCAAGGGCGCCGCCACCAACGCGGTGCAGATCGCGGAGCTGCTGCTGTAGCTGGGAGCACCCTCCGGTCCCTATTTGAACGAGCCGAGGAGCTTCTCCACCAGGGCCTTGAGCCGAATGAGGTCGTCGCGCTCCATGCTGACGCATCCGCCTATGCAGGCGGGCACGTCCATGGCCCTAGCGCGGAGTCTCCTGCCCTCGTCGGTCAGGGTGACGATGATGGCGCGCTCGTCCGCCTTGGAGCGGGTGCGGTTGATGTAGCCGCGTCCCTCGAGGCGACGCAGCAGCGGGGTGAGGGTCGCCGAGTCGAGGTAGAGCCGGTGACCGAGCTCGGTCACGGTTACGCCGTCCCGCTCCCATAGGGCCATCATGGTCACGTACTGCGTATAGGTGAGGCCCAGGGGGTCAAGGAAGGGTTTGTACCTGCGGGTGAGCTCCTTCGAGGCGGCGTAGAGCGGAAAGCAGAGCTGGTTCTCGAGCGCCAGGGGGTTGAACTCCTGGCGTGCGGCGTCACCCTTCGTCGCGTCCATGTCGCTCCTTTCTTCCTACGCAATTTAATCGTGCGCAATTAATCTAGAACAGTATACCCGAGGCCGCGGAGGGGCACCAGGGTAATGCGACCGTGCTTGGAATGGGACGTCCAGAACGAGTCGGGACGTAACGAAAAAAAGGCGGGACGACGTGCGTCCCGCCCAGGAGGCGATCCCATCGAGCCCACGGAAGGGCTAGTTGAACTTCATCAGCTTCTGTGCGATGCGGTACAGGGCGATGGTTGTCGCACGTCCGCCGGCCCCCGGCAGGTTGGTGGCCAGGCCGCAGATGCCCAGGCGCGCCCTCCTCCACATGCGGCGATCGTAGTCGTAGAGGTCGCTCCAGAGGCGGTCGAGTTCGGCCATGGCGTCGGCGTGGTCCGAGAGCTTCGAGAACACGGAGCAGATCATCATCATGATCACGAAGTAGTTGACCATGTAGCTGCGCAGGGCGTACGAATCTATGTCCCGGTAGAGGTGGTAGGACCTCATCATGATGCGCGTGATCTTGACCTGCTGGTCGATGCGTCCCGCCATGACCGACTCGTTCACCGACTGGTCCTCCCGCCCGATGAAGTAGCGGTAGAGGTCCACGTCCAGGTAGTAGAGGGTGCGGCAGCGCGGCAGGGGCACGTAGGCATAGATGTTGTCCACGTAGAAGGTGTGGGCCGGCATGGGCACGCCGCCGTCGCGCAGGACGTCGGTGCGGTAGCAGAGGGCATGCATGAGGAGGTTCTGGGTCATCTTGAAGTGCCTGATGTCATTCCAGCCGAAGGCCCTGCCCACGGGAAGCACCGAGCGGTAGTTGACCACGTGGCTGCTTCCGTCCTCGACGTGCTCGTAGACGTAGTTGGTGACGAAGAGGTCCACGCGCTCGCCGGTCTCGTCCAGTTCGCGGATCTTGCCCAGCAGCGCGGCGAGCGCCTCGGCGTCCAGCCAGTCGTCCGAGTCGACGACCTTGAAGTAGGTCCCCTCGGCGTTCTTCAGGCCCTGGAGCACGGCCATGCCGTGCCCGCCGTTCTCCTGGTGGACGGCCTTCACGACGCCTGGGTGACGCTCCTGCCAGGCCTGGGCCCTGGCCAGGGTGTCGTCCTTCGCGGAGCCGTCGTCCACCACGACGACCTGGACGTCGTTCGCGTAGTTGGTGCCCACGAGGATGGACTCGATGCACTTGTCCATGTACTCGGCGGAGTTGTAGCAGGGGATGGCGAAGGTGATGACCTTCTTCATGGGTTGGTCCTCCGGGTTCGTTGCGTCAGGCATGTCGCGTGCCTTTTCCACGGGACATTATGGCATGAGCGGCCCGTTCCATGCGTCGGCCGGCCGATGCTGCCCGTCCCATGCGGGGGCTACCAGTGCACGACCACCTTGTCGCCCACGCGGACCAGGTCCCAGAGGGCCTTTGCGTCCTGGTAGGGGAGGTTCACGCAGCCGTGGCTGCCGGCGTAGCTGTAGATCGAGCCGCCAAAGCTGTAGCGCCAGGTCGCGTCATGGAGTCCCACTGAGTTGCCTATGAAGGGCATCCAGTACGAGACCTTGCTCCGGTAGTCGGGCTCCCCGTCGTGGTCCTCGTCGGCACCCACGAGCACGGTGTCGCGCGCCATGTTCGCGTTTATGGCATAGGTGCCCGTGGGGGTGCTCCTACCCTCCGCGGTGTTGCCCGACACGATGTACGATCTCCAGATAACTCTGCCGTTGGCGTCGTAGAGGCGGGCATACTGGGTCGAGAGGTTGACGTCGATGTGACGGCCCCGCTCGTGCGCCCCCTCGCTCTCGGCCGGTCGCGAGCCCACGACCCGTAGGGGAATCTCTATGGGGTCGCAGCGCTGGCCCAGGAGCTCGTCGTAGATCGACTTGGCCAGGCTCGCGTCGTCCACCGCGTAGTCATTGGTCTCGTCGGAGTGGTCCACGCTGGCTGCGAGCACCGTGTTGATCCAGTCCCCGATCAAGTCGCCGTCCACTTCCAGGTCGAGGTCGTCGCCGACGGTGACCCAGGACGCGCTGACGGACTTGTCGACGCGAGAGACCTCCCTGCCGTCGCACGTGAGGGGGATGGAGAGGGCCAGCAGCTCGTTTGCCCTCTTGGTCACGGAGACGAGGCGCTCGTCGTCGTGCAGGACGGCGGGCCGGAGGAGCTCGTCGCCTCCCAGGGCGAGCTCGCGCTGGAGGGACTTTGCCGCCCCCGCCGCCCTGGCCACGACCCGGTCGAGGTCAAGCATGGTGCCTGCGACTTCGTTGGAGATCCTGAACTCCCCGGCCTCGGAGTCGAAGGACGAGCTGGCTCTCGTCGGTGCCTGCGCCCCCTGGTTGTAAGCCGCGCCCTCGGACTGGAGGCACTCGCGGAGCTTCCCCTCGTCGAGGGTCACCCCGTCCTCCTGGAGGATTGTGCGGTGGGAGAGGAGGTCCAGGGGCCATGCGCGCGCGTCCGACTTGGAGAGGGCGTTCGCAGCGTAGTCGTCGGCGCGGGCGGTGAGGCCGACGTCCTCCGACGAGACCTTGGCCGAGAACCCTGCGGGGCCGCTGAGCTCGAGCGTCCAGGCGCGCACGGAGTCCGACACCGAGGCTGACAGGGCGCTCTTCGTCATGAGCGAGACGTCCTGCCCGTTGACTGTGGTGCCCGGGGTGAAGTGGGTCGAGAAGTACGCGCATCCCCCGCCGTAGACGGCCGCCAGCGCCAGCCCGCAGACGACGAGCTTGGGTGCGAGGTGCCTGCGCTTCGTGGCTGCGTTCGCGCCGACGTCCTGGGCCGTCTCGGTGTTGGGGGTGACTGCATGCTTCGCCACGGTCTGCCTCGTCTTCGTTTTGGCCGCTTGAGGGGGCCGCCCTCGAGCGGAAGCGGCACGAACCAAGAGTCTAGCGCATGGGATGGGCGCGGGCGGCGGGAGAGGGGGCCACGGGGCTGGATCCTGGAGGGTCTCCTCTTAGACGGGCCTGGCGCGGC
>CAMXZR010000030.1 GCA_947253595.1 uncultured Olsenella sp.
GGCAACCTCGTGGTGATCAAGGCGCAGCCGGGCACGGCCCCGGGCGTCGCCGCCGCGGCCGCCGCCGCCGCCCTTCCTGAGGTCAAGGGCTCGGTGGCGGGCAACGACACCGTCCTGGTCGTCTCGGGCAGCGAGGAGGCGGCGAAGGACCTGGTCAACCTGGTCAACAAGCTGAGGGACTCGCACAAGTAGGTGAGGCGCGGCTCTCGCTGGGCAAGGAGAGGGACAAGGCCCCCGGCACGCGGGACATCCCGGTGCCGGGGGCCTTGCATCGAAGGTGTGCGGCAGACGAAGCTGCGTGGCGGTCGCAGTGACTACTCGCCCGTGGAGCCGCCCTCGCCGCCCGTTCCGCCTGCGTCTGAGGCTCCGCCCGTTCCACCACTCGTGTCTCCGCCGGCATCCGTCTGCGCTCCCGTGACGCTCTCGTCACGCGTCCGCTCGCCGCCCTGAGAGCGTGACCCCTCGGTGGGCTGCGTCTCCTCCTCGGAGTCGACGGTCTGGTAGTAGTAGTCGCTGTTGCTGTACTCGTTTGTCTTGCTGAACTTCCACGAGCTGTTCGCCTTGTAGTTCGGACTGGAGGTCACGCTGGGGAATTCCTCGCGTTCGACCCCATCGAGCACCTGGTTCACGAAGCTCACGAAGATGGGCACGGCGGTGTTGTAGGGGTGGCCGTAGGAGCCGCCCACGATGACGGGCGCTTCCTCCTGGTAGCCGCACCACACCGCTACTGAGAGCTGTGGGGTGATGCCGCAGAACCAGAGGTCGCGGTAGTTCTCGGAGGTGCCGGTCTTGCCGCCCACGGGCTGGTTGGCGCTCATGGTGTAGCCCACCACGCTCGCCGTGCCGCCGCTACGGGTGACGCCCTGTGTCACCTTGCGGATGTCCTGCGCCACGGAGGCCTCGATGACCTGGGTGGAGCTGTCCTGGTGCTCGTAGACGGCGTTGCCGTTGCGGTCCTCGATCTTGGTGATGGCAATGGCGTCTCGGTGCACTCCGTTGGTCGCGATGGTGGCGTAGGCCTCGGCCATCTGCACGGGCGGGACGCCCTCGGTGCCCAGGGTGATCGACTCGTAGGCCGGCAGGTCCACGTCGATGCCCATGGCCTTCGCCATGCTGACTACCTTGTCTGCCCCGACGGCCTCGATTACCTGCACGAAGCCCGTGTTGGACGATATCGCGAAGGCGTTTGCCAGGCTCAGGGTGCCATAGCTCTCGTTGCCGAAGTTCTGGACCTTCCAGGTGGGGGTGAACTGCATGGGGGAGTTGCAGTTGATGAGCACGTTGGGGTTCATGCCCGCGTTGAGCGCGGCGGCAAGGGTGAAGATCTTGAAGCTCGAGCCCGGCTGCCTGCGCGCCTGGGTGGCCAGGTTGAACTGGTTCTCGGAGTAGTCGCGTCCGCCCACCATGGCCACGATGTGGCCGTTGCTGGGATCAACGGCACAGAGTGCGGCGTCCAGGCGGTCGTTGCCGATGGCGTCGAGGCGGCTCTGGATGGCGTCCTCCGCCGCAGCCTGCTTTGACGGGTCTAGGGTGGTGTAGACCTTGAGACCGCCCTGCATGACGGTGTCCTGGTCGAAGTCCTCGAGGAGTAGCTGCTTCACGTAGTCGGTGAAGTACGGGTAGTTCGCCGCGGTCTCGGAGAAGCTGCCCTCGTTCAGGGCGAGCTCCTCCGCGACGGCTGCGTCGTGGTCCTCCTGGCTGATGTCGCCCTCGTTGAGCATGTGGTCAAGCACCGCGTTGCGACGGGCCTTGGCGGCGTCAGGGTTGGAGAAGGGGTCGTAGGCCGAGGGGGACTGGGGGAGGCCCGCCAGGGTGGCGGCCTCGGCAAGGGTCAGGTCGCTCGCGTGCTTGCTGAAGTAGGTGGTAGAGGCCGCCTCGATGCCATATGCGCTGTGACCGTAGTAGATGGTGTTGAGGTACATGTTCAGGATCTGGTCCTTGCTGTACATCTTCTCCATCTGGATGGCAATGTAGGCCTCGCGGACCTTGCGCTTGATGGTCTGCTCGAACTGCTCGTCAGAGAGGACGGTGTTGCGCACGAGCTGCTGGGTGATGGTGGAGGCACCCTCGGAGCCACCGCCGAGCTGGGCTACGACCGCGCGCAGGATGCCCTGGGGATCGACGCCGTTGTGCTGGTAGAAGCGGCGGTCCTCCGTGTCGACCGTGGCCTGGAGGACGTACTTCGATATCTGATCGAGGTCGATGCTCCTGCGGTTCTGCAGGTAGTACTCGGCGATGGTGGAGCCGTCGACGGCATAGACCGTGGTGGGCTCGGCCACTAGGTAGGC
This sequence comes from uncultured Olsenella sp., assembly GCA_947253595.1. Taxonomy (GTDB): domain Bacteria; phylum Actinomycetota; class Coriobacteriia; order Coriobacteriales; family Atopobiaceae; genus Olsenella_I. Next base: position 2,289 of record CAMXZR010000030.1, read on the forward strand.
GTCGGCCGAGGAGTAGTCGGGCAGGCTCTGGAGCCAGGTGCTCACCAGGGAGCCCAGCGATATGGCCAGCGTCACGATCAGCAGGGCGATGAAGCCGAAGAATCCGGCTATGCCAAACCCAACCGCGTGGGTGCGGGAGTGCATGTGGGCCCTGCGGGTGCGAATTCCCATGTGTTCCTCCTCCAAGGAGACAGTCACCTTCAAATTATATGCCGAGTTCGCAAAGCGTTTTGGGATGGGACGGTAAGCCACGGCCCGGCGACCCAGCAGAACGACCGAGGAATGGTTTGGAACACCGTCTTACGGGCTTTCCGGGAGGGTGAGGGCCTTCCTCCCATGCCCCGACCATTCGCGCGCATGGGGAGACGCTCCCCATGCGCGCCCACCACGCCCTGCTTCTCGTCGGTGCCGCCTCGCCTTCCAGAGGGGAGGTCGGCGCGAAAGAGATTCGGGTCGAGCCGTCCTTGGAAGACATGGGCATGCCCGTGTTTCGGAATGGGTCGGCCCATGCTCGGGTCAGTGGCTGGGATCATGACGTAAGACAAGAGCAGTTCTTCCGAGTGCTTTTGCTATATTTAGGCCTGCATCAGCATATGAATAAAATTTGATCATTAATCATTCATGTTTGGACTATTGCTGAGTATTATCTACTTGTCCTTTGTTAGTCTGGGGTTGCCGGATTCCCTGTTGGGCTCTGCCTGGCCGACCATGTACCCACAGCTCGGCGTTCCGGTTTCCTATTCGGGCATCGTGTTCATGATCATCTCGGTGGGAACAATCGTCTCAAGCCTGCAGAGTGACCGGCTGACCAGAGGGCTGGGAACGGGGAAAGTCACGGCAATGAGCATCTGCATGACTGCCGCAGCGCTCTTCGGATTCTCGGCCAGCGATTCTTTCTGGCAGCTCTGTTTCTGGCCAATTCCCTACGGTCTGGGTGCCGGAAGCGTAGACACCTCCCTGAACAACTACGTTGCGCTCCACTACGAAAGCAAGCATATGAGCTGGCTGCATTGCATGTGGGGCGTTGGTGCCTCTGCCGGCCCGTATATCATGGGCGCTGTCATTGCCGGAGGTGGCACGTGGAACGGCGGTTACCGCTCGATTGGTCTGGTTCAAATTGTGCTGATGGCGATCTTGTTCTGCAGCCTTCCCCTTTGGAGAGGACGCCCGAAACTCAAAGATGAAACCGACAAGGATGTGGAGGCAGAAACGCTTCCGCTGAGAGAAGTGCTAGGGTTTCGCGGCGTAAAGGAGGTTCTGGCCTGCTTTTTCTGCTATTGTGCCCTGGAGCAGATGACAGGGCTCTGGGCGAGCAGCTATTTGACCATACATGATGGGCTCCCCGCAGAAGCGGCGGCTTCCTTTGCCAGCATGTTCTTTATGGGAATAACCATTGGTCGGGCTGTCAGTGGCTTCATGTCCATGAAGCTGAATGACGTGCAGATGATTCGCCTCGGGCAGCGCATCATTACCCTGGGTGTCGTTATGATGCTCCTTCCCTTGGGCGCGACGGTGTCGTTGGTTGGCTGTGTCCTGATCTGCCTGGGATGTGCACCGATCTATCCGTGCATCATCCATTCGACGCCGGAGCATTTTGGCGCGGACAAATCCCAGGCGATCATCGGCATCCAGATGGCAAGCGCCTATGTGGGAACCTCTTTGATGCCACCGTTGTTCGGCCTGATTGCAGACCGCACGACGGTTGCGCTGCTTCCCGTGTATCTGACCGTCATACTGGTCCTGATGGTCGCAATGCATGAAATGTTGATTCGCAAGTTGGCTCAAAAGGAAGAGGGGCATGCTGACTGACCGACCATGAGGGCTGGGACTCTCGCCCTGCCCTCAGATTAGAGAGAGGTGTCTCGCTGCCTCGTCCGGCGGATGGGCTGCGTCCTCTTCGAGGCGGTGCGCATTTCTTGCTCCGGCGTTGCCACCCTGGGTGGCAACGCCGGACCGCTCGCTACTCATCCCCCATCATTTGGAGCTACCACGGCCTGCATCAGTTCATGCAGAGCCTGATTGGGATTATCCAGCGCCCCTCTCATAGGCATAGAATGCGGGAAGGTGGCGTGCGCCAGGGCAGTGCCGCGCCCAGGGAAGAGGGGATGGCCATGGCAGGGCTCCATTGCAGCGACTGCGTCTTTGCCGAGTTCTCGCTCAACGAGAGGACGGGAAGGTATCAGGGCACCTGCAGCAGGGGCTTCACCCTGGCGAACCCCCGCATCCATCATGGGCCCGAGATGTACTTCGCCGAGCGCAGGGACGGCCTGGTGCCGGTGCGCGACCCCTTTGGCAGGGAGTACCTCAGGACCAAGAACATCTGCGACCGCTTCCAACCACGCGGCAAGGAGTAGGGGAGTAGGCCGCCCGTCCATTCCGTCAGCGTCGACCTCGATTTGTTCGTCGACGACAAGCTACCTTCCACCCAATAGAAAGGGGGAGACGCGCCTGGGCGCACCTCCCCCTCGAGTCGGCTGTCCTGCCCGCCGGTCGGCCGTCCGTGGCCTACGCCGCGTGGGTGCCGCCCTCGATCTCTCCGCAGCAGTGGGGGCAGCGGGTAGCTCCCTCCTTGACCTCCTCGAGGCAGTGGGGGCACACGGGGACTGCCGCCCCTTCGGCCACCTCCTCCTTCCCGTGGAGCTTCGTGGCCTGCTCCTGCAGCTTGTTCAGGGCCTTGACCATGCAGAAGACGACGAAGGCGATGATCAGGAAGTTGATGATGGCGGAGATGAACGCGCCGAAGTCAATCACGGTGTCGGCGTTGACGGGAATCTGCAGGCCCGAGACGCCGGTGCCGCCACCCGTGACCAGCGTGATGAAGGGATTGATGATGTTGGACACCAGCGACGTCACGATGGCGGTGAAGGCACCGCCGATGATGATGCCGACTGCCATGTCCATCACGTTGCCCCTGGCGATGAACTCCTTGAACTCGCTCATGAACTTCTTCATCTGATAGAACCTCTCCTCGGTTGATACCAAATGTACCGAATAGTCTAGCGTCTTTCGGCGAGCGGTCTCGCAGCATGCGCAAAGTGGAGAAAAAGCCCTGCTACCTCCTAGGCCCCGCCAGCTCGTCGGTGTCGAGCCAGATGGTCACGGGGCCGTCGTTCACGAGCGAGACCTGCATGTCAGCACCGAAGACGCCCCGCCCCACGTGGCCGCAGTCCTCCTCGGCAAGCTCGCAGAAGCGCTCGTAGAGGGGAATGGCGACGTCGGGCCTTGCGGCCCCGGAGAATCCCGGCCGGTTTCCGCGACGCGTCTGGGCGAAGAGGGTGAACTGGCTCACCACCAGCACCTCTCCGTCCACGTCGGCAAGCGAGAGGTTCATCCTGCCATCCTCGTCGTCGAAGACCCTGAGGCTGCGGACCTTTTTCCAGAGCCGCCGTGCCGCGGCCTCGTCGTCTTTGGGTCCGATGCCCAGGAGTATCAGGTAGCCGATTCCGCAGCTGCCCCTGAGCTCGCCCCCGACGCGCACCTCCGCGCCCGTGACCCTCTGCAACAGCGCCCTCATGCCCTCTCCCTCACAAGACGACCCCGAACGGATGGACCGCCCGGGGTGCGCATCGACAGCGTCTGGACGGCGAGCCTATAGCCCGTAGATGGCCGAGAACTTCTCCACCAGGTAGTCGCAGTAGTATTTTGCGTCGAAGGGCTCGCCGCAGGCGTCCTCGACGATCTGCGCCGGGTCCTTGGATCGACCGAAGCGCCACACGCGGTCGCGCAGCCATGCGCGGACGGGTGCCAGGTCGCCCGACGAGAGCACCCCCTCCCAGTCCATGCCCTCCTCGATCATGCGATGGCGGAACTGCGCGCCGTAGGCGCCGCCCAGGGCGTAGGTGGGGAAGTAGCCGAAGAGGCCGTCCGCCCAGTGGGTGTCCTGCAGGGCGCCGTGGGTGTCGTCGGTCACCTTGACGCCCAGGTAGTCCTTGTAGCGCTGCCTCCAGAGCGTCGGGACGTCGGCCGCCTTGGCCTCGCCCGAGAAGAGCAGCTGCTCGATCTCGTAGCGGATCAGGATGTGCAGGGGGTAGGTGAGCTCGTCGGCCTCGGTGCGCACGAGCGTGCCCTCGGCGCGGTTGGTTGCCAGATAGAACTGGTTGGGCGTCACGCGTCCCAGCTGCCCCCTGAAGTGGCGCGACATGGCGGCGAGCAGCGTCGGGGCGAAGGCGCGAGAGCGGCCCACGTAGTTCTCGAAGAAGCGCGACTGGCTCTCGTGGATGCCCGAGGAGGTGCCGCCCTTGAGGGAGGTGTAGTTGTACGCGGGGTCGACGCCCGTCTCGTACAGGGCGTGCCCCCCCTCGTGGAGCATGGTGTATACGTTGCTCACCACGTCGTCGGGATGGACGTGCGCGGCTATGACGGCGTAGTTGGTGGTGAGCGCGTCGGAGTAGGGGTGCTCGGTCCTGGTCAGGAACATGACCTTGGGGTCGAGCCCCTCGAGCGTCATGAGGTCGCTCGCCAGCTCCCACTGGCGCCTCTCGTCGAACTTTCCCTCAACGCAGCTGCGGCTGGGCTGCCATCCCTTTGACTCGATCTGGGCGAGGAGGGGCACGACGGCCTCCCTCACCCGCGAGAAGAAGCGGTCGTAGAAGGCGCGGTCGGTTCCGTGCTCGAAGTCGTCGAGCCACACGTCGTAGGGGTCGGCGTCCGGCCTGCGCAGCTTGGCGATGCGGCGCATGGAGTCCACCACGCGGTCGAGGTAGGGCTCGAAGGAGGCCCAGTCGTTGGCGTCCTTGGCCTTGCGCCAGACGGCGTCGGACTCGGTGGTGAGCCGCGTGAAGGCGGCAGCCTCCACCGTGGGGACGTCGACCAGCCTGGAACGGTCGCGCGCCAGCACGCGCACCTGGGCGCGCTGAGCAGGCGAGAGGAGCTCTCCCACGGAGCCGAGGCGCTCGAGGAGGGCGCCCGTCTCGGCGGAGCAGAGAAGGGCCTGGTCCTCCTCCTGCAGGATCGAGAGGGCCTCGCCGCGGTCGGCCGTCGCGGCCTCCGGGTCGATCGAGGGGCCGTAGCACGCGATGCCTATCGAGGCGTAGCGGTGCGCATAGAGGTGACGCTCGAGGTCGTTCAGGGCGGCGATGTCAGCCTTGGGATTCACCAGCGCCGCAGGGTTGGGGCTTGCGGGCATGCCGGGCAGGCTCGTCTGCCCCGCGGCCGCCGCCGTGCCAGTGGCGACGGGCTCGTCGAGGTCGTCGAAGCTGGGGGTGCCGTCGTTGGTCTCGGCCATGTGAGCTCCTCTTCTCTGCCCGCGTGCGGCGGGCGCGCGTCTTGTCTGCCTGCCCAGAGTCTAACCCCGAAGGGAGGGGTCCCATCGCAAATCCGCATGCTCCCACACCGTCTGCGTGCGCCTCGGCCCCGTGGGCGGCATCTTGTTGGATACTCGGGTCACAGACGTGACGGGGCCGCGGAGGTCCCGGGCCGGGCGTTCCGCCTGGCGACATCGGACGGAAGGAGAGGGACATGCCCGACGTGCTTGACGGTCCCGCCGCTGCTGGCAGGGAGTGCGTGCTGGGAATTGACGTGGGCGGCACCTCCATCAAGGCGGGCCTCATGAGCCGCGGGGGCGAGCTCCTGGGCACCACGAAGATTCCCACGGGCTCCATCGTCGGGCAGGAGGCCTTCGCCTGCATCGTCGAGGGGCTGGACGCCCTCGTGGCCAGCCAGGGCAGGAGCGCGGCCGACCTCCTGGCCGTCGGCCTGGACGTCCCCGGGCCCGTGGACGACGAGGGTCGCGTGGGGCTGCTCGCCAACGTCGACCTCGACGCCGACGGGCTGCGCGCTGCCCTCAGGAGGGCGTACCCCGCAGCCGGACTCGCCTTCGTCAACGACGCGAACGCGGCCGCCCTGGGCGAGCTCTGGAGGGGCTCGGGCAAGGGCATGGGGAGCTTCGTCATGATCACCCTGGGCACGGGCGTGGGTGCCGGCGTCGTGGTGGACGGCAGGCTCGTGGCGGGCGCCTTCGGGGCAGCCGGCGAGGTCGGCCACCTCACGGTCAATCCCGATGAGGAGAGGGTCTGCGGCTGTGGCAGGAGGGGCTGCCTGGAGCAGTACGCCTCCGCCAAGGGCCTGGTCTGGCTGTATCGCGACCGCTGCGCGAAGACGGGAGCCCATCCCGCCCCCATCGCGCACGCCACCGACGCCGTCGCCGTGTTCGACGCCTACCGCAGGGGGGACGAGGCGGCGGTCTGGGCGGTGAGCCAGATGTGCGAGAAGCTGGGGTTCGCCCTGGCGCAGGTGTCTGCCGTAGTGGATCCGGCGGTGTTTCTCATAGGCGGCGGGGTCGCGGGCGCCTTCGACCTCTTCGGGGAGGAGCTCGCCCGCGCCTTCCGCTCCCGCTGCCTTGCCCCATCTGCGGCCGCCCGCATCCTGCCCTGCGTCCTGGGCAACGACGCCGGCATGTACGGCGTGGCCTACGAGGCGCTGCTCGAGCGCGGCTAGGAGGTCCGCGCTGGGGCTGCATGGCCCCAATGGTGGTATCCTGACCATGTCTTTCCTGAGTCCGCCACGGGAAGGAGTCGCAGGTGCAGGTCACATGCGCGCGGAGCACGTGGCGGAGCGCAGTTCTCGCCCTCGTTCCGAAGGAGCAGCAAATGAGTGACTTTGTCCAGGCAACGCACGTCTTCCTCGACAACCCCGCAAAGAACGTGGACGAGGCCCTCGAGTTCCTCTCCAAGAAGTCGGTGGAGCTTGGCATCGCCGACGACGAGCAGGCAGTCCTCGACGCCTTCAAGGCCCGCGAGGCGGAGGGCACCACGGGTATGATGTCCGGCTTCGCCATCCCGCACGCCAAGTCCGCCGCCGTCAAGCAGGCCGCCGTCATGGTGGTCAAGTTCGCGGGCGACGTCGAGTGGGAGTCCATGGACGACAAGCCCATCGTCGTCGCCATCGCCCTGCTGGTCCCCGGGGCCGAGGCGGGCACCACGCACCTTCAGCTCCTCTCGAAGGTCGCCGTCATGCTCATGGACGAGGGCTTCAAGTCCGACGTCCTCGGTGCCGCCGACGAGGCGAGCATCGCCGAGCGCATCAACGCCAAGCTCGACTAGGCCTTGCCCGGCCCGCCCAGGCTGGAGGGCCACGCCGCATGCACCATTGCCTGAAGGGAGGGGAGAGAATCCCCTCCCTTCGTCGTCGTGGGCCTTCGAGAATCTGTCATACGCGAGCATAATGCCAGGTCATAGTCCCGGCTTGTGGAGTCGGGATGTCCTTCGCCCGTCCTCCCGCGCGGCCTCGGTCCGCCGGGTCGCAATGCTCCCAGGGGCCTGACAATGGAGGCTCCCACGCCGTTTCGATGCGCTATAGTGAATTGTGTCTGGACCGTTGCCGCATGGAGAGGCACGTGGCGGAGGTCCAAGCAGTGATGCTCCCCGGGGCAGGGTGTCCTGGGGCACGATTCCGCAACAGCCACCAGCGCGGTGGACCGTATCGCTTCGAAGGAGAGGATATGGCAAGAAAATTCAAGTCTATGGACGGCAACGAGGCGGCGGCCTGGGTGTCCTACGCCTTCACCGAGGTCGCGGGCATCTACCCGATTACGCCGTCCAGCCCCATGGCCGACCACGTCGACCAGTGGGCGGCCAAAGGCCTGAAGAACGTCTTCGGCACGCCCGTCAAGGTCGTCGAGATGGAGTCCGAGGCCGGCGCCGCGGGCACCGTGCACGGCTCCCTGGGCGCTGGCGCCCTCACCACCACCTACACGGCATCCCAGGGCCTGCTCCTCATGATCCCGAACATGTACAAGATTGCCGGCGAGGGCCTGCCCGGCGTCTTCCACGTGTCCGCGCGCACCGTCGCCACCCACGCGCTCAACATCTTCGGCGACCACTCTGACGTCATGGCCTGCCGCCAGACCGGCTTCGCCATGCTCGCGGAGGGCAACGTCCAGGAGGTCATGGACCTCTCCCCGGTCGCGCACCTCGCGGCCATCGAGGGCGGCCTTCCCTTCCTCAACTTCTTCGACGGCTTCCGCACCTCCCACGAGATCCAGAAGGTCGCCAGGTGGGACTTCGAGGACCTCAAGGACATGCTCGACATGGACGCGGTCCAGGCCTTCCGCGACCACGCCCTCAACCCCGAGCACCCGCACACCCGTGGCGCTCACGAGAACGGCGACATCTTCTTCCAGCACCGCGAGGCCTGCAACGGTGCCTACGACAGCCTTCCCGCCATCGTCCAGGGCTACATGGACAAGGTCAACGAGAAGCTGGGCACCAGCTACCACCTGTTCGACTACTACGGTGCCGACGACGCCGACCGCGTCGTGGTCTGCATGGGCTCCTTCTGCGACACCCTCGAGGAGGTCGTCGACTACCTCAACGCGCACGGCGAGAAGGTCGGCCTGGTCAAGGTCCGCCTGTACCGTCCGTGGGACGTGGAGTCCTTCGTGGCTGCCCTCCCCAAGACCGTCAAGAAGATTGCCGTCCTCGACCGCACCAAGGAGCCTGGCTCCATCGGCGAGCCCCTCTACCAGGACGTCGTCTCCGCCCTCTACGAGGTTGGCAGGTCCGACCTCGTCGTGGTTGGCGGCCGCTATGGCCTGGGCTCCAAGGACGAGCCCCCCGCGGCTGCCTTCGCGGTCTACAAGGAGCTCGAGAAGGACGCGCCCCGTCGCGAGTTCACCGTCGGCATCGTGGACGACGTCACCAACCTCTCCCTCCCGATGGATCCCGAGGCGCCCAACACGGCCGCGGCAGGCACCATCGAGTGCAAGTTCTGGGGTCTGGGCGGCGACGGCACCGTCGGCGCGAACAAGAACTCCATCAAGATCATCGGCGACCACACCAACAAGTACGTCCAGGCCTACTTCCAGTACGACTCGAAGAAGACCGGCGGCGTGACCGTCTCGCACCTGCGCTTCGGCGACTCTCCGATCCGCTCGCCCTACTACGTGACCAAGGCGGACTTCGTCGCGTGCCACAACCCCTCCTACATCATCAAGGGCTTCAAGATGGTCCGCGACGTCAAGCCGGGCGGCACCTTCCTGGTCAACTGCCAGTGGAGCGACGAGGAGTTCTCCAGGCACATGCCTGCCGAGGGCAAGCGCTACGTCGCCAAGAACGGCATCAACGTCTACCTGATCGACGCCATCGACCTCGCCGCGAAGGTCGGCATGGGCAAGCGTACCAACACCGTCCTCCAGTCCGCCTTCTTCGCGCTGGCCAAGGTTCTTCCATCCGAGGACGCGCTCCAGTACATGAAGGACGCCGCCGAGAAGTCTTACTCCAAGAAGGGGCAGGCCATCGTCGAGTCCAACTGGAAGGCGATCGACGCCGGCGCTACCGCCTTCCGCAAGTTCGAGGTTCCCGCCGACTGGGCCGACGCCAGCGACGACAGGGCCGAGGCCGCCCTCGAGGGCCGCGAGGCCATCGTCAGGCAGGTGCGCGAGCTCCTCACGCCCATCAACAAGATGGACGGCGACTCGCTTCCCGTCTCCGCTTTCAAGCAGAACGCCGACGGCCAGTGGGAGCTTGGTGCCTCCGCATACGAGAAGCGCGGCACTGCGGTCATGGTGCCCCGTTGGGACGAGACGCAGTGCATCCAGTGCAACAACTGCGCCTACGTCTGCCCGCATGCGACGATTCGTCCGGTTGCCCTGACCGCCGACGAGGTCGCAACAGCTCCCGAGGCAATGAAGATGGTCGACCTCAAGATGCCCAAGGGCACCGGCTACGAGTATGCCATCGCCGTGTCGCCGCTCGACTGCATGGGCTGTACCAACTGCGTGGCCGTCTGCCCCAAGAGCGACCTGAAGAACGGCGGCGCCCTCACCATGGTTCCCCAGGAGGAGGAGGCCGCGCAGGTCGCCGTCTGGGACTACGCCGTCAACAAGGTCACCGAGAAGGAGGACCTCGTCTCCGACAAGACCACGAAGGGCTCCCAGTTCCACAAGCCGCTGCTCGAGTTCTCCGGTTCCTGCGCAGGTTGCGCCGAGACCTCCTACGCGCGCCTCGTGACGCAGCTCTTCGGCGATCGCATGTTCATCTCCAACGCCACCGGCTGCTCCTCCATCTGGGGCAACCCCGCTGCGACCGCTCCCTACACCGTTAACGCCGATGGCCACGGCCCAGCCTGGAACAACTCGCTGTTCGAGGACAACGCCGAGCATGGTTTGGGCATGCATGTCGGCTACGAGGCCGAGCAGAACCGCCTCGTCGCGGCCACCGAGGCGCTTGTTGCGTCGGGCGAGGTCTCGGACGAGTTCAAGGCGGCGGCGCAGGGCTGGCTCGACTCCAGGGGGGATGCCGCGGCGTCCAAGGCCTCTGCCGCCGAGTACGTGTCCCAGCTCCAGGCCAACGGCTCCGACGCCGCCAAGCGGATCCTGGCCGACAGGTCCTTCCTCACCAAGAAGTCCTTCTGGATCTTCGGTGGCGACGGCTGGGCCTACGACATCGGCTTCGGCGGACTGGACCACGTGCTTGCCTCCGGCAACAACGTGAACGTCTTCGTCTTTGACACCGAGGTCTACTCCAACACCGGCGGACAGGCCTCGAAGGCCTCCAACATCGGCCAGGTCGCCCAGTTCGCGGCCGCCGGTAAGGACATCAAGAAGAAGTCCCTCGCCGAGATCGAGATGAGCTATGGCTACGTCTACGTCGCCCAGGTTGCCATGGGTGCCAACATGCCCCAGACCCTCAAGGCCATCGCCGAGGCCGAAGCCTACGACGGACCTTCCCTGATCATCGGTTACAGCCCCTGCGAGATGCACTCCATCAAGAAGGGGGGCATGATGCACTGTCAGGAGGAGATGAAGAAGGCCGTCGACTGCGGCTACTGGAACCTCTTCCGCTTCAACCCCAGTGCACCCGAGGGCAAGAAGTTCAGCCTGGACTCCAAGGAGCCCAAGGGCGGCTATCAGGACTTCCTGATGAACGAGGCCCGCTACGCACGTCTGACGAGCGAGTTCCCGGAGCGTGCGACCGAGCTCTTCGAGCGCAACGAGGCCGCTGCCATGGAGCGCTACCAGCACCTGCTCAAGCTCAAGGCGATGTACTCCGAGGCATAGCGCCTGGGGTTGCCTGAGGGCGTCAGCTGGCTAGGGGAGGGGCCGGGGGAGAGATTCCCCGGCCCCTCTCGCGTGGTCGGCACCCACAGATCGCGGCATGGGACGTGCCCGGCGTAGGGGGACGGCCGACTTGCCAGGGCAGGTCGACCGAGAGGGACGGCTCGATCACGGGCCCCTATGCATTGAGCAACGGCGTCATCTCTCCCTGGCTCAGCACGACCACGCGGTGCATGGCGCGGGAGATGGCAGTGTAGAGTCTGCGCCTTGCGAGCGGTTCGTCAGGATAGGTGTCCGCCTGCCCATCGGGCACGATGACCTCGTCGAACTCGAGGCCCTTTGCGAGCCTCAGGTCCAGGAGCACCACGCCCTCCCTGGGGAGGGCGTCTCCCTTGCCGAGGTGGGTCACGGAATCCCCCAGCCGCCGCGCGAGCCAGCTGGCGCGTGCCCCGTTCTCGGCAACGACGGCGCAGAGGCCCTCGCGACCATGGGCATCCTCTATCCGGGCCCTCAGCTCCGCGAGGTATGCCTCGGCGTCAGCCGGGCAGGCACGAATCAGGGGCTCCACTCCCGGCCTGCGGACTGAGCTCAGGGTCACGCGCTCATCCTGGTCGAGGAGACCGCAGAAGAGCTTGGTGATTTCGGGAGACGATCGGTAGCTGGTGAGCAGGCGGCACTGGTCCACCTCGCCATGGGTCTCCTCGAAGACGCGGCGTATCGCCTCGAAGCTCGCGCTGCCCGCTCGGATGGCCTGGTGGCGGTCTCCCAGGAGGAGGAAGTGGGCGTGCCCGAAGTAGCGCGCGAGCAGCATGAACTGGGCCTCGCTGTAGTCCTGCACCTCGTCCACCATCACGTAGCGCGCGTCCTGGGCACCGTCTCCGGTCAGGGCCAGCTTGAGGTAGAGCAACTCGACTGCGTTCAGGGCCTGCCTGCCGGTGACGCGCATGCCGATGCGGTCGAGGCGCAGCCAGGAGCAGGAGTCGACCTCCGCGAATGCGGGTGAGAAGAGCTCCCGGGAATAGCGGCGGGCGTACTCCAGGGTCTCCTCCTCGTCGGCCGGGGCGACGAGCTCCCCGAAGACGCGCATCTGCTCGTCCACGTCGAGCGAGAGCATGCGCTCCTGCAGCTCCTCGTCACGCGCGAGCTGTGCCATCCTGCGCTCGACCTTCTGGTGCAGCTCCTCCCTCACGAGGGCGAAGAGTCTCGGGCCCATGCCGAGCCTGCCCACGTGCGCCTCGATGGACCTGCGGATCTGTGCGGCGGACAGCAGCCGGACGCCATCCACGCGGACGTCGCGGAAGTCCTGGTCCTCGAGGACGACCGAGCCCACGGCGCGTTCCAGTTCCCTGAGGGAGGCGGGATCCGTCCCCTCGCCTCCCGAGCGCTGGTCCAGTTTCCGGTCGGCGAGGAAGGACCTCCAGGTGAGGGTATGGGGGTTGGACTCTCCCAGGCTGGGTAGGACGGTGTCGATGTAGCGGGCGAAGACGTCGTTGGGCGAGAAGAGGTAGACCTGGTCGGGCCTGAGGCTCTCGCGCTCCCGGTAGAAGAGGTAGGCGATGCGCTGGAGGAGCACCGAGGTCTTGCCCGATCCGGCGATTCCGTCCACCAGAAGGACCGGCACGTCGTCGTGGCGCACCACCTGGTTCTGCTCGCGCTGGATGGTCGCGGTGATGGCCTGGAGCTTCTCGGAGTGGTGGCGCCTGAGCGCACCGAGAAGCAGAGCGTCCTGGATGGCCACGCTGGTGTCGAAGTAGGACCTGAGGCGGTCCCGCACGATGTCGAACTGGCGGCGTAGCTCCAGGTTCACGGTCCGCGTCCGCCCGTCCACCTCGTAGCTCGTGGGGCCGACCTCCTGGTTGTAGTAGGTCTGGGCGACGGGGCTGCGCCAGTCCACGACGAGGGGGACCTGCCGCTCGTCCGTGATGCCCACGGTGCCTATGTACACGTCGCGCGCGGGGCGGCCCGGTCTCATCTGGAGCCGCACCTTTGCGAAGTAGGGCTGCTGCAGGAGCAGGAGGGAGCGCCTCAGACGGTCCAAGGTGAAGTCGTGGTGCTGGTTGTAGGTGTCGATGACGCTGTTCAGGGTCTCGATGGCTGCCAGGGTCTCCATGGTCTCGTCGTCGCTGTTGAAGTTGAGCCTGACCTCTTCGCTCATGTCGCGCAGGTCTTGGGCGGCATACTTGTGGGTGGTCTCGAGCTCCCTCTGCACATCGTCGTGGATGCCCTGCAGGCGCTCGTGCGTCCGTAAGAGGTGCTCCTGCTCCTCGTGGAAGACGGGGTCGTCCTGGGAACTCGTCCCTGTGGTTGCGGTCATGGGCTCTGGCATGGCACCCCCTCTGCCGCCGCGGCTTCCGACGGGCGACGGCACATACGGTGGGGTCTTCGACCCCGGCTCAAGACGTAGATTGTACCCGCTGCGGGTCAGCGCCTTGCAGGCGAGAGTGCCCTACGACTCTGGTCTACGGCCTCGCCTCGCCGGCGGCCGCGAAGCAGCCGCTGGCGGAAATGATCAGAAAATCGCATACAACTGCCTGCAGTGGGGTAAGATTGCATCAACACAGGAAGCCGATACGAGTCGTCGGCCAACCGAGGGGGTGATGCCAGTGGACAGGGAAGAGCCGATATCAGGGCGTCCCGCAGCTGGCGTCGCGAGCCCCGTCTTTTTCTAGAGGCCATAGCAATCCAGGCCTAGTAGGCGATACGAGCATCGCATAATCCAAAGGGACAGCCGGAAGAGCCGACCCAGCTGCGAAGGAGCCGGAGCGCCAACCGATGAGGCGCTGTGTTTCAATCGCACGTGGTTCTATTGGTCCGAGCATCTTGCTTCGCACGTGTCCAATGCCTTTGATTCGTCGCATGGACGCCATGCACGTGGGCGTGAGCTAAGGAGGGGAGTCCAAAGGGCTCTTAGGGTGCCCGGAAGGGCACGAAGACCAGATTGCCAGCACGGTGGCAAGTGAACGTAGCGTTCGAGGGGTGGGTGTCAAAGATGGCACCCACCCCTCCCTGCGCTAGGATGTGGAAAGATACCCGTGCCACAGGGAGGCTCACATGATCAGGCTCGCCCTCACCGACCTCGACGACACCCTCATTCCCTCCGGCCTCTCCCGCGCGAGCGACCGCGCCCTTGCCGCGATACGCGCGATGCTCGACGCGGGCCTTCACTTCGGCCCCGTGAGCGGTCGGCTTCCCGCTGCCATGGACTGGATGTTCGGCGGCTCGAAGGAGTGCTGCGCCACTGGCGCGTACTGCAACGGGCAGATGGTATACCTGGACGGCGAGCTCATCAGCGTCACCAGGCTGGACGGAGGCGAGCTCGACCTCGTCGCGGGCTGGCTCACCAGGAACACGGACGACGCCGTGCTTGCGGTCTTCGACG
>CAMXZR010000031.1 GCA_947253595.1 uncultured Olsenella sp.
GGGCTCTCGCGTGCTGGCATGGCGGTGTGTCGCGTCGTGCTCATGGTGGGCCTGGTTCTGCTCGTCTCCTCCACCACGAGCTCCACCGGCCTCAGCCGCGCCCTGGTCCGCGGGTTGTCCCCTCTGGGCAGGTTGGGCCTCCCCGTGGGCGACGTGGCGATGGTCGTGGTGGTGGCCCTGAGGTTCGTCCCGGAGGTGGAAGAGGGATTCGTCCTCGTCGTCCGCGCACAGCGGGCGCGTGGCGTGAGCTTCGACCAGGGAGGGCCCACGCGCAGGCTCAGGGCCTATTCCTCGGTCATGATCCCCTTGGTGGTGGCCCTCTTCCGTCGTTCGGACGAGCTGGCCCAGGCCCTGCGCGACCGCTGCTACGACTCGGGGGCGGGGCTGTCCCGGAACCCGGGAGACGCCTGGGGACCCGCGGAATGGCTCTCGCTCGTGGCGGCACTCGTCCTGTTCGCGGTCGTCCTGGCGCTGTCGGCGCTATCCTAGCCACGACCATCCGGGTGGATGCCCGGTGCCGAGAGGAGCGCGCATGCAGGCAGAAGACATGGGGCGTGCGGACGAAGCCGCCGCGACGGCGTCCGTGGGCACCCTCGCCCTCAAGCTGGGCTACCGCGGCGCGGGATTCTCCGGCTATGCCGAGCAGCCGGGACAGCGCACGGTGGCCGGGGAGCTGCGGCGCGCCCTCCAGACCGTCCTGCGCCGACCCGTGGAGACGGAGTGCGCCGGCCGCACGGACGCGGGCGTGAGCGCGCTCGCGCAGTGCCTGAGCCTTCCGCTCGAGCCAGGGGAGGAGCTCCTGGACGGGCGTCGCCTCCATGCCTCGCTTGTGGCGCTCACGCCGGACGACATCTCCGTCGCAGGCGTCTATCGGGCACCGGCGGGATTCTCCGCCCGCTTCGACGCGCGGGGCAGGAGCTATCGCTACCGCATCTGCCCGGGGCCCGCGCGACCGGTCCTCGCCTGGGATCACAGTTGGTGGCTGCGGGGCGTCCCAGGACTCGACGCCTCGGCCATGAACGAGGCCGCGTCGGCCCTCCTGGGGGAGCACGACTTCAAGAGCTTCTGCAAGGCGTCCTCTGCCCAGCTGCTCGAGGAGGACGGCCGCTCCACCTGCCGCTGCCTCACGAGGGTCGCGGCGAGCGAGGTCGTAGAGGCGGGAGAGCGCCTGGTCGTCGTGGACGTTGAGGGCAACGCCTTTCTTCACAACATGGTCCGCATCATGGTGGGCAGCCTGGTCGAGGTTGGCCGCGGTCACAGGGACCCCAGCTGGGTCGCGCGGGCGTTGGAGGCGCGGCAGAGATCTGCGGCAGGTCCCACCGCCCCCGCGCAGGGGCTCAGCTTCGAGGGTGTCCGCTACGACGAGGGAACGCTCGTACCCTGGGAGTAGTGCCGACGAGCGCCGCTTCCCGCGGCTGCCGTCTCGCGCTCCCGTGACCCATGCTTCCCACAGCCGCCACTCCATGTCCTATAGTTCAGGGGAGAGGCGCGAGTCAACGCAGTCGCGAGGGGAGGTCGCATGCCGCACAGGCGCGAGCGCTTCGAGCGCAGTGACGTGCCGCGCGCGTCCGCCCATCGCAATCTCGCCGCGGTCGCCGTCCTGATCGTCCTGGCCATCGGGCTCGTGACGCTGGTGGGGGAGCTCTGGAAACGGGCGAACGCCGACAGCCACGTGGGTGACGCTGGCCTATGGAGCGGGATCAGCACGCAGGCGGATACGCTTGCGCCAGACGAGGGCTACGTGGCGTCGGGCGACGTGTTCACCCATGTCCTGGTGCTGACCGTGGGCGACGTTGGCAAGGCTGCGCCCACGCTGCAGAGGGCACAGCTCCTCTCGCTCAACGCGTCGGAACGTAAGGGGTACCTGGTCGAGATTCCGCTCGACGTATGCGTGGAGGACGCCGACGGGGCGAGCACCCTGCGCAGCCTCTTCGAGTCGAGTGGCTCGCAGAGCTGCATCGCGCCGCTCGCCGCCGCCTGCAACATCAGGGCCACGCACGTGCTGGTCGCGACGGACGACCTGTGGGACCAGGTCAGATCCCTGCGGAACTCGGGGGTCTCGGCCCTCCTGGGAAGCTCGTCGGGGCTCATCTCCAACATCTCTACCGACATGACCACGTCGCAGCTGCTGGACGTGGTCGAGCTCGCCCAGTCCATCGGCATGGACAAGTTGAGGCAGGTCGACGCGCCGGTGGACGCGGAGGACGACGGGCAGGGCGGCAGCTGGTATCGGATCCGGCAGACGGAGCTGGGTCTTCTCGTGGGCACGCTCGAGCCCGAGGGAGAGTAGCCGGTGGCCGCCCTCGTCGGGCGTTTGCGCGTGCTGGACGCGCGTCGGCCGACATCCGTGCCCGTCTCGCTTCTGTGCTTAGTCTGTAATCTGATCCCTTCACCCCCTCGTCACAACGTTCTCCATCCGCTGGGCCATAATTCAGCTTGTGAGCACGGGCAACCTGATTCGCGGCCCTGCCCGCGGACGAGACGAGCTGACGACGTTGTCTGGAGACGCGTGGAATGACGCCCAAGGCACCCAGGATCTCGATCATCATGCCGGCGTACAACGTCGATCGGTATGTTCGCCGTGCCGTAGAGAGCATCCAGCACCAGACCTTCGCTGACTTCGAGCTCCTGGTGGTGGATGATGGATCCACCGACCGCACGGGCCAGATTCTGGACTCCATCTCTGACCGCGACATTCGCGTCACCGCCTTCCACCAAAAGAACGGCGGTGCCCCCGCCGCCCGCAACTTCGCCCTCGACCGCGCTCGGGGCAAGTACGTCATGTTCTTCGACGCAGACGACTGGGCCGAGCCCCGCATGTTGGCCGACATGTACGAGTTCGCCGAGGCAGGGCAGCTCGAGCTTGCCGTCGCCGGCTTCTACATCGATACCTACTACGACGACGAGGGCAGGCACACCACCGAGCTCAAGAGCTGTCCCACCCGCGTGTACGGCACGCAGCGCGAGTTCAGGACCTCCGCCTGGGAGCTCTTCGACGCCAACCAGCTCTATCCGCCGTGGAACAAGCTCTTCCTGCGCTCCCGTATCGAGGAGCTGCGGCTGCGCTTCCGTCCCACCTTCTGGGACGACTTCCCCTACGTGCTCGACTTCGTGCGCGACGTGGAGCGGGTTGGCGTCATGGCGACGCCGTACTACCACTTCATCAGACAGCGCTCCGAGTCCGAGACTGCCCGCTGGCGTCCCGACATGTATGAAAAGCGCGAGGAGGAGCATGGCTGGATGCTGGAGCTCTATCGCCACTGGGGGCTTGAGGGCGACGCCGCCAGCATGGAGGTCGTGCAGAGGCGTTACATCGAGCGGCTCGTGGGTTGCATAGAGAACGTCTGCAACCCCCAGTGCTCCCTGGACCTGAGGGAGAAGCTCGCCCAGATAGAACGCATGATCACGAGCGACCGTGCGCAGCTGGCGGTGGCCGTGGCGCGGCCCCGCACCAGGATGATGGCGCTCATGCTCCTTCCCATAAGGGAGAAGAACGTGGCCCTCGCCTACAGGGAGGGTCGCTTCATCAGCTTCGTGAAGCGCCACAACACGCGGGTCTTCGCGACGCTGAGGGCGAACCGCTAGGACTGGTCGCCGCAGCGTCCCGCCTGCGATACAGTGGGGCGAGGCAGGCCCAGCTCGGAGTCCCGCCCACGTGCGACGGCACGAGACCAATCGACGGACACTTGGAGGCTCCCATGACCAGCAAGCAGGACATCGCAAAGGCGCTCCTCTCCATCAGGGCCGTGTTCCTAAGGCCCAACGAGCCCTTCACCTGGGCTTCCGGCATCAAGAGCCCCATCTACTGCGACAACCGCCTGACCCTGAGCTATCCCGAGGTCCGCACCTTGGTGGACGAGGCGCTCGCCTCAACCGCCAAGGAGCTGTATCCCGAGGTGCAGATGCTCATGGGCACCTCCACCGCCGGCATCGCGCACGCCGCCATCGCCGCAGACCGTCTGGGCATCCCCATGGGCTACGTGCGCGGTTCCGCCAAGGACCACGGTCGCCAGAACCAGATCGAGGGACGCCTCGAGCCCGGCCAGAAGGTCGTGGTGATCGAGGACCTCATCTCTACCGGTGGCAGCGTGCTGGACTGCGTCAACCCCCTGCGCGAGGCGGGCGCGGACGTCCTGGGCGTGGTGAGCATCTTCACCTACGGCATGCGGCGCGGGCTTGACCGCCTCGCCGCGGCTGAGGTCACCAACACGAGCCTCTGTGACCTGGACACCCTCGTCGAGGTGGCCGTCGAGGAGGGCTATATCGAGCCCGGTGACGAGGCACGTCTCCTCGCCTTCCGAGACGACCCCTCCAACCAGAGCTGGATGAGGGGGTAGCCAGGCGCGGCGCGCCCTGGGCATAGGGCTTGGAATACGAGAGAGGGCATATCGGGCGAGGGGAGAGTGGCTCCCGTCGTGGTCGTGGTCGCTCCGGGGGAGAGAGCGTGCGGTCGGCTGTGCGTCGGCCCCTGGCGGCTGTGGCGGGAAGGATGCCCCTGCGGCAGCAGCGCTGGGCACGTCGGGTGTGCGGGGGGCTTCGCAGGGCCCTGCTCTGGTTGATAGGCATGCGCCCGCTCTCGTACGGGGTACTGGCGCTGGCGGTGCTGGCGCTGGCGGTGCTGGCGCTGGCCCTGCTGGGCGCGGGTTCCTGCGCGCGCGGCTGCGCCTCCGGTGCCGTGCGTGGCCAGGAGGCTGGCATCGACGCCGCCGCGTCGCAGCCCGAGCCTGACGCCCGAAGCTGGCAGCTGCCTGCGAGCTTCGACGCGGGGCTCTCCTCTCGTCTGCAGGAGCTGGGTCGTAGCGATGCGCGCATCGCCAAGGCGCTGGACAACATGGATGCCTACGCGAAGGTCGGAAACGGCGGGGCGCAGGAGCAGGAGAAGCTGCTCAAGCTGGCTGCGGACGATCCCGCTGCGATCGACTTCGTGGCGGACCTGCCGACGAGCTATCCGCAGGCGAAGTCCGAGGCATACGCGTCCGGCGTGACCAGGGGCATCGTGCCCCGGCTGTACCAGTGGGACAAGCGTTGGGGATACACGGAGTACTGCGGGCGAGACTTTGGCACTACGGGCTGCTGCCCGACGGCGTTCTCGATGGCGTACATGGCCGTGACGGGGAAGTCCGACATGACGCCAGGGGTTGCGGGCGAGCTTGCCAAGGAGCTCGACATGGTGGATGACGACGCGGGCACCTACGGCGACTTCATCCCCACGGCTGCCGAGCGCTACGGGCTCGAATGCCGCGAGGTCGGCAGGTCGGTGGAGACGATCAGGTCCGAGCTCCAGGGCGGGCACGTGCTCATCGCCAACATGGGTCCGGGGGACTTCACCACGGCGGGGCACTTCATTGTCATCTCGGGCTTGAACGCGGACGGCAGTGTGCTGATCTGCGACCCATACTCGTCGGTGAGATCAGGGCAGACCTGGGATCCGGAGCGGCTGGTCCAGCAGATGATGCGGCTGCACAGCTTCGCGCTGTAGCGCGGGTGGGGCGACTGCACGGCTTCGCGCCGCCGCAGCGCGGGTGGGGCGGCTGCTGGGCGGACGTCTGGCGCGTGGGGACGCACGGTCGCATGTGCGGCGGGCACGCACCGACGCACGCGCTGTTGCTTCTAGAGTGCCTGCACGCGCATGCATTTTGAATGCGCACGCGAAATCGCACGCCGCCTCGCTTCGAGCACGCGACAGCGCGTACCAGGGCGTATCGGCGACGTCCGACACGTCTGCCGTTGCATCGAGAGCGCCCGGCGCGTCAATCGACGCTCCGACAGCGTCCAACGCGTCTGCCGAATCGTCGAGAACGTTCAGCGCGTCTGGCCGCTCGCAAAACCGCAGGTCAGATTTTGCTTACAAACGCATTGGACGCTTTCGCGCAAAACCTAGACGTGCTCGACGCTGTCGCGCGGCATCCAGACGCGTTGGGCGTCGCCGTGCGTGAGCCGCATGCGTTGGGCGTCGCCGCGCGAGAGCCGCACGCGTTGGGCGTTGCCGCACAAGAGCCGCACGCGCTGGACGCTGCCGAAAGTCGTCGACGCGCCAGTTGGCCGCTCGGACACGCTGCATGCCGCCAACGCCAGGTCGCGCGCCGCAGCTGGCGCACACAAAAGGCCCCGGCGGAGAGAATCCTCCGTCGGGGCCCAGGCATCAGGTGGCCTGCCTCACGCCACTCTCGCCTGCGTCAGCCCCACGCTACTCGCTCTTGCCGGTGAGCGCGGCGGTCATTGCTGCGGCGGCCTTCTTGCCGGCACCCATGGCCAGGATGACCGTGGCGGCACCGGTGACGATGTCTCCACCGGCCCAGATCTTGGGGTTGCTCGTCTGGCCGTTCTCGTCGGCCTCGATGTAGCCCCACTTGTTGAGCTCCATGCCGCCGATCAGCTTCGCGAAGGGGTTCGCGTTGGTGCCGATGGCAGAGATGGCCACGTCGCAGGGAATCTCCTCGATGGCACCCTCGATGGGCACGGGACGCCGGCGTCCGGAGTCGTCGGGCTCGCCGAGCTCCATGCGCTGCACGCGCACGGCGCAGACGTTGCCGTCCTCGCCCGCGACGAACTCCAGCGGCGACACCAGCGGCATGACCTCGACGCCCTCGGCCTTTGCGTGGTGCAGCTCGGCCTTACGGGCGGGCATCTCGTCCTCAGTGCGGCGATAGGCGATGATCGCGCGCTCGGCGCCCAGGCGCTTGGCGGTGCGCACGGCATCCATCGCCACGTTGCCGCCGCCAAAGACCACGACGTTCTTGCCGTGCTTGGTGGGGGTGTCGTACTCGGGGAAGCCGTTCGCCTTCATGAGATTGACGCGGGTCAGGTACTCGTTGGCGAAGAAGACGTTGGGCAGGTTTTCTCCGGGGATGTTGAGGAACTTGGGCAGGCCGGCACCGGTCGCCACGTAGATGGCGTCGAAGCCCTTCTCGCCCAGGAGCTCCTCCGCATCGGCCAGGCGGCCCATGACGGAGTTGAACTCGAACTTGACGCCCATGTCCTTCAGTCCGTCGATTTCGCGCTTGACGACGGCCTTGGGCAGACGGAACTCGGGGATGCCGTAGACCAGCACGCCGCCGCCGGTGAAGAAGGCCTCGAAGACGGTGACGTCGAAGCCGTTGCGGGCCAGCTCGCCAGCGCAGGTGATGCCGGAGGGACCGGAGCCGATGACGGCGACCCTCATGCCGTTCTTGGGAGCCATCTGGGGCTTGCTGGCAAGCTCGGGCTGGTCGCCCAGGAAGCGCTCCAGCTGGCCGATGGCCACGGGCTCGCCCCTCTTGCCGCGGATGCAGACGCCCTCGCACTGGCTCTCCTGCGGGCAGACGCGGCCGCAGATGGCGGGCAGCATGGACTGCTCGCGGATGACGTCGAGGCCCTTGCCGTGCTCCTTGTTGTAGATGGCCTCGATGAAGGCGGGGATGTTGATGTTGACGGGGCAGCCCTGGACGCAGAGGGGCTTCTTGCACCTCATGCAGCGTGCGGCCTCGGCTACGGCCATCTCTTCGGTGAAGCCCTTGTCGACGGGACGGAAGTCGAGCGCTCGCTCGGTGGCGGGCTCTTCGTTGTCTGCGGTGCGGGGTGCCTTCATGTCGGCGACCCAACGGCCGTTTACCTCTGGCATGCGCAGTTCGCCTCCTCATAGGCCTTGAGGGACTGGCCCTCCTCGGTGCGGTACGCGGCCTGACGGGCGCGCAGGTCGTTCCAGTCGACCTTGGTGGCGTCGAAGTCGGGGCCGTCGACGCAGGCGAACTTGGTCTGGCCGTCAACCTCGACGCGGCAGCAGCCGCACATGCCCGTACCGTCGACCATGATGGGGTTGAGCGAGGCGATGATGGGGGTGCCATACTTTTCGGCGGTCAGGGTCGAGAACTTCATCATGGGCACGGGTCCGACGCAGAAGACCTGGTCGACGGACTTGTCCTGGAGCAGGCGCTCCAGGGGTGCGGTGACGACGCCCTTCTCGCCGTAGGAGCCGTCGTCCGTGGTGATGTGGATGTGGTCCTCGGGGAGGATGGAGCGGAACTGCTCCTCGAGTAGCAGCAGGTCCTTGGTGCGGGCGCCCATGATGGCGTGCACCTCGTGGCCGGTGGCAGCGAGCTGGCGCGCGACGGGGAAGGCGATGGCCAGGCCCACGCCACCGCCGATGACGGCCCACTTGCCGGGGCCCATCTCGGTGGGCTGGCCCAGTGGTCCGGTGACGTCCTGCAGCTCGTCGCCCGCCTCGTAGCCAGAGAGCATCTGGGTGGTCTTGCCGATGACCATGAAGATGAACTCGACCCAGCCCTCCTCGGGGTTCCAGTCCGCGAAGGTGAACGGCACGCGCTCGCCCTTCTCGTTTGCGCGCACCATGAGGAACTGACCTGCATGCGCGTGCTTGGCCATCTCGGGCGCCTCGATGCGAAATTTGAACACCTTCTCCGAGAACTGCGTCTTCTCGAGGATCTTGTACATCAAATGGCTCCTCTCCTGAAGCATCATTCGTACGATGGTCTGGCTTGCCGCGCTCCCCTGACTGCGGCAAGCTGTGTCCATTCTATGCTCAAAGGGTCCGTCTGCGTTTGCAACTTCGCCTTTTGCCGAATATTCGGGCGGGCGAGAGGGTCGTTCTCCGCGCAGGTGGGCGCGTGGCGAAGGGCGATGATGACGCCCGACGGCCGCGACTGGCGAGAGGGGCGTGCGGCCAATGAGCCGCGGCTTTGGTGGACGAGGGCATTGTCTCTGTAGCAGCGTAAGAGAGCCCGAGCGATTAGGTAATCGCTCGGGCTTCTCGCATTTGGCCGAGGACGAGAGATGGGCTCTCCGCCATCCAATCGGTCGAACCGTAGGCCGCCATCGGAAGCCCAGGCTCTTGTCGATGCTATTCGGGATCCTTGCCGTCGAGCATCAGGGTCGCTTCCTCGGCAGACATGTTATAGCCGTAGAATTCCCGGTAGAACTCCTGCGTCTTGGCCACCATGTCAAGATCACCGAAGACGTCGGGATTCAGCCTCTTTGCTCGCGTCATGCGTGCCATCAAGGAACTGACCGAGCGGGGATACGTCGTGGTCATGACCACCCACAATCCTGACCAGCCCATCCTGGTGGGGGGCAAGGTGGGCATGCTCGATCGCAATGGCTCGCTGGTGGTGGGGGACTGCGAGGACGCGCTCACGTCAGAGAGGCTCTCGGAGCTGTACCAGGCCGACTTGCGCTTGGTGTACGTTGACGAGGTTGGCCGCATTGCCTGCGTGTCGAGCACGCTGTAGCACCATCGGCTCGTCTCGGGACCTTGTGCCCATCCGATGGCGCGCCACCTCGCCTCGTCACTCTTGGCCTCGTCCGAAGCGCGCACCTAACGAGAATGGCCACCGCCACGTCCCGAGCCACGGCCCACCAATCCCACCGAGGCCATCAAGTCCAGTCCACGTGGCCGTCCAGGCAGCGCCCCACGAGGTCCGCCGCGTCCTGGACCGTGAGTTCGAACCCCTCGAGGAGGCTGCCCTTCAGCTGGCGCAGGGCGAAGTCCGCCACGCTCATCTTTCCCGGCGGGCGGCCAATTCCCACGCGCACGCGCGAGAACTCGCGGGTGCCCAGCTTGTCGGCGATGGAGCGCAGCCCGTTGTGAGCGTTGAGGCCTCCCCCAAACTTGGCGTGCACCTCCCCATTGGGAAGGTCTACCTCGTCATGGATTACGAGAAGCTCCTGCGGAATCACGTGCAGCTGGCGCATCAGCTTGGAGAGGGGCCCTCCGCTGGTGTTCATGTAGCTCTGGGGCTTGGCCAGGATCACCTCGCGCGACTCGGTACCGGAGCGCCAGTCGACGCGTGCGACCTCGCAGCCTGCCTCACTCTTCCAGTAGCGTGCCCCCGCACGCTCGGCAAGCAGGTCCACGACGGCAAAGCCGGCATTGTGACGCGTCTCGGCATACTCCGGACCCGGGTTTCCAAGACCGCAGACGAGCGTGATCTGCTTTGGCGCTGGCTTCATGCGAGCCTCTCCCTTGCGTGGTCGTTTGCTGCAAAGAGGTTTGGTGCAAAGAGCATAGCGCAGGGGAGAGGGGCGGCGCGTAGCGCTGCCGCGTGACGACCCTGGCAACGGGTCGCGGCTGCGCTACGTCCGTGGCCGTCGGGCTGCCGTATCATGCGACTGCTGGAATGCGTCGGAAGGCGGAACAGTGGGCCGGATTCTTGTTACGGGCTTCGAGCCCTTTGGTGGAGGGGCTACCAACCCATCCTGGGAGGCGGTCAGCTCCCTTCCGAATGCCATCGCGAGCCACGAGCTCGTGCGCGTCGAGCTCCCGGTGGAGTTCGACGCCGCCTTCGCGAGGCTGCGTGGTGCGATTGAGGCGTCTGACCCCTCGCTGGTGCTCTGTGTGGGGCAGGCGGGCGGGCGCGCCAGGGTCACGCCGGAGTTCGTGGGCATCAACTGGCGCAGCGCGCGCATTCCGGACAACGCTGGTCGCCAGCCGCATGGCGAGCGCATCGTCGGTGAGGCTCCGGACGCGCTCTTCTCCACGCTTCCCGTCGCAGAGATGGTGCGCATGGCAACGAGGGGCGGCGTGCCTGCCGGGGTCTCGTACACGGCTGGGACCTACGTGTGCAACGAGCTTCTCTTCTGTCTGCTCGACTACCTGCGCGAGGGGCGTCCGGACGTGAGGGGTGGCTTCGTGCACCTGCCCTACCTGCCCGAGCAGGTTGCGGCTCTCGGTACGGACATGCCCAGCATGTCTCTGACCGTCGCCACGCGCGGGCTCGAGCTCATGCTGGCGGCGTGCCTCGACGTGTCGTGACTCTCTCTGGCGCGTGGTGGGGCTCTTCTGGTTGCGTCCGCCATGTGATGACGGTGGGTATTGGTGCCCCGTTCGTGCTCTCTTTGGGTGCCGGCCCCGCCATCGTGGGCTCTCTTGCCCTCGCCTGCGGCTACTGCGGAACGCC
Organism: uncultured Olsenella sp.; assembly: GCA_947253595.1. Classification (GTDB taxonomy): domain Bacteria; phylum Actinomycetota; class Coriobacteriia; order Coriobacteriales; family Atopobiaceae; genus Olsenella_I. The sequence continues at coordinate 10,893 of CAMXZR010000031.1, forward strand.
CATGACGCCATGGCCGCGAACTTCAACGTCGTGTCCGTTGTCACCCTCGAGATGAGCGATGAGCACGGCGTCATCAGTTTCTTTTGCGGCGAGGGCCTACGTGTGCAATGATATGCTCTACGGGCTCACGCATGCCCTCGCCACCAAGACAGACGTGGTCGACTTGGCAGGCATTGCGCATTAGAACCGTCGCTGCGGCCTTGTTCGCAACTCGGCGTTTGACGGGTGGGCGGGCCTTAGGCTACTTTTAAGAAATTAGAGAGCATGAACAAATGTTTCTTGGAGCACAAGGAACTTCCGGAGCGATAGTGGGAGAGCGTTACCGGCTCATTCGGGCCATAGGCGAGGGTGGCATGTCAACCGTCTGGCTTGCCATGGACAAGACGCTGGGCAAGCAGTGGGCGGTCAAGGAGATTAAGCTCTCAGATGATCCCACCGAGCGCGAGGTGGTCGTCTCGAGCCTCGTCGCCGAGGCAAACCTCATCAAGCGTTTCGACCATGTTGCCATACCTCGTATCGTTGACCTTGTGGACGAGGGCGGCATCCTATATGTGGTCATGGACTACGTGGAGGGCAGGAGTCTCGAGTCGCTCATCTCTGCGAGTGGTCCCCAGGCCGAGGATGATGTCGTGGGTTGGGCGATTCAGCTCTGCGACGTGCTCGACTATCTCCATCAGCTCGATCCGCCAGTCATCTACTGCGACCTAAAGCCTTCCAATGTGATGCTCAGGCCTGACGGCACCATGCGCCTCATCGACTTTGGCATTGCCCGCTTTGAGGGAGAGTCCCACGAGGCTGAGCGCGATGGTCGCCACCTTGGGACAAGGGGGTATGCCGCGCCGGAGCAGTATGTTGGCGGTGGTATTGACCGCAGGTGCGATGTGTATGGGCTTGGTGCCACGATGTATGCCCTCCTCACGGGAAGGCGTCCCGTGCCGGAAGGCGGCGTGCTTCCCCCGTTGCGCCAGGTGCGTCCTGAGCTTTCTGTGGGCATCGAGCAGCTTGTCGCCCGTGCGATGGCGGCCGAGCCTAACGATCGAAGAGCATGATGCTCGTTCATAGCCTGATCTGCGGATACGCCTTCTCGTAGTCGTCCAAGGCGGCGCTCTTGCTGGAACCCTCCAGGTTCCCGGCCGAGATCGGCCCCAGGATCTCTGACTGGTGCTCCTCCGGGTCGGCGTAGCCCAGGTCGATCTGCCATGCGGAGTCGATCACCGTGATGCGGTTCAGATGGTCCTGGTAGCATCGGCGGAGCAGGGCGAGCTGCGTGGTCCACGAGGAACCCTCCGGCGCCGTCATCTTGCCCAGTGAGTCCACCTTGCCCTGCAGCTCGACCTTGAGGCCGGAGCAGCTTTTGGCCAGGCTGCGCCTGAGTTCCATGTCCTTGGAGAGGAACGAGGCGTTGAAGTCTGTGGCGGCGTCCCTGATCCGCGTGTCGTAGCCAGAGAGCCCGCCGTAGTACGAGGCCAGGGAATCGTGGAAGGCGCTGTCTTGCTGGGCGAGGGACTCCCTCTTTGCCCTCTCCTCCTGGGACCTGGCCTCCTCTTCCCTCGCCCTGGCACCGGCCTTTGCCTCGGCGTCTTCCTGGGGCTTGTCGGCGACGGAGTTGACCCCCGGGCCTCCATCGGCACCGCTTTGCTGCTGGGTCTGCTGGTCTGTTTCTGACGACGCCCTCATGACGGCGGGGAGGACCAGCAAGGCCAACGCCAGGGCAACCAGCGCAACGCAGGCCACGATGATGGCGGCGACGGTCGTGCGATCCCGCTCGCCCGACGACCACATTGCAGGGGTGGCCGCAGCATGCGGATGGGTGACCCTGGGCCTCACGGGCACGTAGGGCTGGGCACCTGCCGGCTGCATGGGCATGGCCTCGCCGGGCGTCGCGAGGCGCTGCGTCTGGTCGGGGAGGGTCTCCTCGTTCGCGACCGCTACCCGCTGGGCTTGGTCGGCGTTCTGCGCCTGGTGCATGTCCTGGGTCGCCTCCGGCACCTCCGTCTTGGGAATCTCCGCCTCTGGCATTGCGGTCTGCGGTACCTCCACCTGCGGTACCTCCGCTGCGGGACGCATCGCCGTCTCGGCGGGGGTGCCGCCCACCGGCGTCCCGCAGTTGGCACAGAAGTGGGCACCCTCCAGAAGGGGTGCCCCGCAGTTGGTGCAGAAGTTGTTGCTGGCCATAGCTGCCTCCGTTGGTTCGCGCGGGCATGGCTTGGTGGTGGCTGCCCTGGGTGACCTGACCACCGGATGGCCCTCCTTCGCCTGGTGGCGCATGGACGCCAACGACCTGCGTCCGTGAGGGATGAGGATGCCCGAATCAAGGATAGCCCTTGTCTGGCGCACGTCCCTCTCGTCAGAGAAAGGCGCCCCGGCCGAAGCCAGGGCGCCCCCTGCGTCAATCCTTCTCGCGGAAGCGTGCCAGGCATAGAGCGCCGCCGTATCTCGTCGCCGCTGTGGCCCGCTGCGACCTACATCTCGGAGTTGCCGCCGAAGACGGTCGAGACGGGGGTGTTCACGTACACGGCGTAGATCGCGTCGGCCATCTCCTGCGCGACGGACACGGTCTTGATCTTGGATCCGGGCTGGTTGGCCACCGCGCACGGGATGGCGTCGGACACCACGCACTCCACGATGGGGGCGCTCTCGATGCGCTCGATGGCCTGGCCCGAGAAGATGCCGTGGGTGGCGCTGATGTAGATGTCCCCCGCACCCATCTCCTTGAGCTTGTTGATCGAACCCACCAGGGTGCCTGCGGTGTCGATCATGTCATCGTTGATGATGCAGGTCTTGCCCTTGATGTTGCCGATGATGCCCATGACCTCCGCGGCGTTGTGCTTGGGACGGCTCTTGTGGGCGATGGCGACCTCGCAGCCCAGGTAGTCGCTGAGCTTCTTGGCGACCTTCGCGCGACCCATGTCGGGCGAGACCACGACGGTGTTCTCCCAGTCGAAGTCCTTCTGCCTGAAGTAGTCGCCAAAGAGGTAGAGGGCGGTGAGGTGCGTCACGGGGATGTCGAAGAAGCCTTGGATCTGGTTGGAGTGCAGGTCCAGGGTGATCACGCGGTCGACGCCGGCGGCCTCGAGCAGGTTGGCAACCAGACGGGCGGTGATGGGCTCGCGCGGGGCCGCCTTGCGGTCCTGTCGCGCGTAGCCGTAGTGGGGGATGACCACGGTGAAGTTGGCCGCAGAGGCTCGCGTCGCTGCGTCCGCCACGATCAGCGTCTCCATGAGCAGGTCGTTGACGTTGGGGCCAGCCAGGGTCTGGATGAAGAAGACCTCATCGCCGCGGACGGACTCCACGAAGCGCGCGTAGGTCTCGCCGTTCGCGAACTTCTCGAGGTGCAGGCCCTGCAGCTCGAGGTGAAGGATCTCGGCAACGCGCCGTGAAAGCTCCGGGTTACCGGTGCCGGTGTAGAGCTTGATCTCCTTCTCTACGTTGAGCGGCTTGCACAGGTTCTCGTACATCTACTCCTCTTTCCCAAGTCTCTCCCAGTACTGGTTCGCCCAGCCCTCCTGAACGTACTGCTTCGAGCGTTCCAGCGAGAGGGCTCCCGCCGGGACGTCTCTGGTGATGCACGAACTAGCGCCGATGAGCGCGTTGTCGCCAATGGTGACGGGAGCCACCATCATGGTGTCGGAGCCCACGAAGACGTGGTCGCCGATCTGGGTGCGGCTCTTGTGCTTGCCGTCGTAGTTGCAGGTGATGGAGCCGCCACCTATATTGACGTCGCGGCCCAGGGTGGCGTCGCCGATGTATGAGAGGTGCGGAACCTTGGAGTTCTCGCCCACCTCGGAGCCCTTGATCTCCACGTGTGTGCCGGCCTTGGCGCCCCTGTGGAAGCAGGCTCCACCGCGCAGGTAGGCGCGTGGTCCGCACTTGACCTCGTCGTCGATCGCGGAATCCACGATGATCGTCTCGTCCACCAGGCAGCCATCGCCCACCCGCGCGTTGACGAGGCGGCTGTTGGGCCCCACGACGCAATTTGACCCCACGCTGGTCTTGCCCCAGACGAAGGTCTGGGGGAGGAGCTCCGTGTCTTGGCCGATGGTCGCCTCGGGGCCCACCCAGACCTGATCGGGGTCCAGCATGGTGACGCCCGCCGCCATGAGGCCCTCGTTGATGCGGCGCTGCATGATCTTGGTCACGGCAGCGAGCTGGGAGCGGCTATTGACGCCCAGGAGCTCGCCGGCGTCGTCGCAGTGCACGGCGCTCACGGGCTCGCCCATGACGGCATAGATGCCCACCATGTCGGTTATGTAGTACTCGCCCTGGATGTTGTCGCTGCCGATTTTGTCCAGGTTCTGGGTCAGGCGACGGCCGCAGAAGCAGTAGAGGCCCGAGTTGCACTCCCTGAGCCCCTCGCGCTGCTCGGGTGTGCAGTCCTTGTGCTCGATGATGGCTTTGACCTGACCATCCTCGTTCAGGATGCGCCCATAGCCGGTGGGGTCGTCCGGCGTCATGGTGAGCACGGTGCAGGCGGCGTGCGTCTTGCGGGCGCGGTCGACGAGGGCCTGGATGGTCTGCGGGCGCACCAGCGGCGTGTCGCCGTACATCACGACGACGGGTCCCTCGAAGCCTCCCAGCGCGTCGCGCACCACGCGCACGGCGTGACCGGTGCCAAGGCGCTCGGCCTGCTCGACGAACTCCACGCGTTCGCCCAGCTCGTCGTGGGCGAAGTAGTCGCGCACCTCGTCGGCACCGTTGCCCACGACCACGACGATGCGCTCGATCCCGGCCTTGCGGGCGGAGTCAGCGGCCCACCATATCATGGGGTGGTCGAGCATCTTGTGCATTACCTTGGGATGACGAGACTTCATGCGCGTTCCCTCGCCGGCGGCGAGGATGATCGCGGTTACGGGCATGTATGGCCTCCAACGATGAACGGTCTCGGTTGTCGCCGCATCGCGGCAGAACACGGCAGTCTCATCATAACGCGCTCGCACTGCCGGGGAGAAATGCCAGCCCGCAGGCGGTCGATTGCTCAGACGATGAACACATGAGCATGCGGGGCGGCGTGCTGCATGTTCCGGGCTGGTGCGGGTTTCGAGTTGGTGTGGGCTACGAGTTGGTGTGGGCTACGAGTTGGTGCGGACCCGTGTCGCGACGGTCCTGTGTTGCGACGACGTTTGTGTGGGTGGCTGGGATGCCGTATCGAGCGAGATGTGGGCGTTTATCTCCCCTTGCTGAAGCTTGGAGCCGCCCACATCTCACTTCCCGCGCGGCGACGTCGGAGTGGGTGCCCGCACGCCGTCCCAACCCCGAAGTGGGTGGTTTTCTCGCTCCTAGATAGTCCTGAACCGCCCACTTCTCCCCTCCCGCGCGGGAATGTCAAAGTGCGTGGCCGATCTGCCCTGGGAGCCCCGAAGTGGGTGGTTTGCCCGAACAAGGTGCGGCGAAGTGGGTG
>CAMXZR010000032.1 GCA_947253595.1 uncultured Olsenella sp.
GGCTACCACCTGCAGCAGGCCATCGGCGCCTCCATGCACAAGGCCTACAAGCGCTGGCACGTCGCTTCCGTCGTCACCCAGATCGAGGTCGACCCCGACGATCCTGCGTTCCAGAACCCCACCAAGCCTATCGGCGCATTCCTCACCAAGGAGCAGGCTGATGCCGAGAAGGCCGCTCACCCCGAGATGACCTTCGTCGAGGACTCCGGCCGCGGCTACCGCCGTGTCGTTGCCTCCCCCGAGCCCAAGAAGATCGTCGAGTACGAGAGCATCCTCAACCTCCTCGACAACCAGTTCATCGTCATCGCCTGCGGTGGCGGCGGCATCCCCGTCGTGCGTGACTACAGCGACAAGGGCGCCTACAAGGGCGTCGCCGCCGTCATTGACAAGGACATGGGCGGCGAGCTCCTCGGCGAGGACTGCGACGCCGACGTCCTGGTCTTGCTGACGGCCGTCGACTACGTCGCCATCAACTTTGGCAAGCCCGACCAGAAGGACCTCGAGGAAATCACCGTCGAGGAGGCCAAGAAGTACGTCGAGGAGGGCCAGTTCGGCAAGGGCTCCATGGAGCCCAAGGTCAAGGCCGGTATCAAGTTTGCCGAAAGCCGTCCCGGCCGCGTCTGCATCATCGGCTCCCTCGAGAAGGCTGCCGAGGCCATGGCCGGCACTTCGGGCACCCGCATCATCGCCTAGTTCGTCTGGATCATCTTGCGGTGGGCGTGCGAGCCGCCGCGTACAAAGGGGAGGGGCATGCGACTTCGCGTGCCCCTCCCCCTCCATGTCCGCCGTGCGGTGGTCGTTTTGGCGCGCACGCAGGGGCCGGTCTTAGCCGAGCTCCTTGCCATAGAGGTAGACGGTGAGGGGGCTTCCGTCCGCACCGTCTACCTCGTGCGCGGATATCCTGCTTAGCCCACGGTACTCGTAATAGCCCCAGTCGCACTCGTCGTCGGTCGTGAGGAAGAAGCCTGACGCGCCCGTGAGCGCGATCATGGAGGACATGCGGTCGAAGAGGCCGCTGCCGATGCCCAGCCCATGGGCGTCGGGGCTGACGGCGAGGAGGGTCATCTGTGCCTGGGAGAAGCGCTCGCCCTCGCGGGAGTAGCCCGTGGCCAGCGAGAGCTCGCTGCGGTCGACGGACAGGGACGACTCCAGCTCCTCGGCCAGGCCGAGCCGTCTCGCCTCGCCTGCGAGCTCGTCGCGGATCCCCTCCCAGCGAGCGACCCTGCGCTCGAACCCGTCGCGTGCCAGCACGACGCCCAGCACGCGATTGCCGATGCTGGCGACGAGGCCAAGGGGAGAGATGGCAAGGTAGGTCGCCGCCGCGAGTCGGCCCGCTCGAGGGGCGACGAGCTCGTCGAGTCCGGAGCACCAGAGCCTCTCGTAGAGGCTTGCTACCGCGTCGAAGTCCGTCTCCTCCAGAGGGCGGTAGACGACTTGCTCCCGCGCGAGCTGTGCCATTTCTGGTTCCCTTCCATGGGTATTGAGGTGGGTGGTCTCTAGACCATATCATTTCGGGTTGTTGACGTACGCTCGGAGCGACCGCCCGAGAAGGGAAAAACATGCCCGAACCCACACCCTATGACAGTGACTTCATGCTCGGCGAGCCCGCCCTCGTCTGTCGCTGGCGCCTCTCCGGCGCCACTCTTCCCCTCGAGAACCGTCACCTTCGTGCCCTGGGCCGCAGACAGGTGGGCGACGTTCCCCTGGACGACAAGCTTGTGGCTTGGGCCAAGCAGCACATAGAGTGGACCCTCTCTTCGGGTGCCTCGGAGCACCCCGACGGCGTGCTCATGCTTCTGGTGGACGAGCGCGGCAGGGCTGCCATGACCGTGGGTCCCTACGAGCCCCTCTCGGATTGCCGCCTTCCCGCCCTACTAGCCCGTGTCGATCTCGCGCAGCGAGAGGGAGACCGGACGGGCATCGCTCCCGAGGCCCTCTGGGCGATCGTGGACGGCGAGCTCGTCTGGGGCCTGGAAGACGGATGCACAGCCTCCGGCGCGTCCTCGCTCGTCGAGGACCTCGCGCGCACGTTGGGGCTGCCCGTCGAGCGTCGGGCGAGTCTCCTCGACGACGTCAGGTCAGGGTGGCTCGCCTTCGACGAGGCCTTCGTCGTCTCTGACGAGCACGGTGTGGTCCTGCCCGATGGGGTGTCCGGGCCGGTGGGTCGTCGCTTCCTCGAGGGATACCAGGCGCTGCTCGATAAGGCGCGTGGGCAGAGGGGGAATTCCTAGGGCACCATGCCGCACCTCTCGCCCGAGATGGCCGACCCTGGTCGCACCCTGGGGTCGGCGCGGTGCCGTCAGACGCCGCGAAAGCCCCTGCCGATTATCTCGGAGCTGTTCACGATGGTCATGAAGGCCCCGGGGTCCGACTTGCGCAGGTGGTTGCGCAGCTTGTTCGCCTCGCGGCGGCTGAGCACGGTGACCAGCACGCGCTCCTCCCTTCCGCTGAAGCCTCCCCACTCCTGGCGGACGGTCGCCGTGCGGTGCAGGACGGTCACGACGAAGCGGAGCACCTCGTCGGGATTGCGGCTGATCACGGTGCAGACCTTGAGGGTGTTGATGCCCTCGATGAACACGTCCACGAAGAAGGCCTTTGCGAGAAGTCCCAGCACGCAGTAGAGGCCCGTCCGCGGTCCGTAGATGACGGCCGCAGAGGCAACGATCAGGGCGTCCACCACCATGAGGGCTTTGCCTATCTCGAGCGACGAGTGCCTCTTCAGGATCATGGCGAGGATGTCGGTGCCCCCCGTCGAGGCACCGATGTTGAACACAATGGCGCTCCCCACCGCAGGGAGAAGCACCGCGAAGACCAGCTCGAGGAGGGTGTCGTCGGTGAGGGGGTGGGGCATGGGCATCAGCAGCTCGAGGACGCTGATGTACGCCGAGAGGGCGAAGGACGTGTACACCGTCCAGCCCATGGTCTTGCGGTCGAGGAAGACGAGGCCCAGCACCACCAGCAGGGCGTTGATCACCCACATGAAGGCGCTCACGGGAAGGTCGGGAAAGAGCGTTGAGAGGATGATGGAGATGCCCGACGTTCCGCCCAGGGCGAAGTGGTTGGGTGACTTGAAGAGCTCGATCCCCAGGGACGAGAGGAAGATGCCCAAGTTGAGCGTGGCGAAGAAGCGCAGCCTGCCAGGATGCTCCCTCCTCCTCGCGATGCGTACGGACTCTTCGATCTGCGAGGGGGAGAGCTCCTCCTGAATGCCTGACATCACCCAGTCATCCCTTTGACATCTGATGTGCCGCGGCCCCTCTGGCCGCAGCGGCCACGCCATGATGCGGTGGGCGGGTGCTCGTGTCAAGGAGTCTGGGCGAGGCATCCGCCCAGGGGGCGCGAACCGTAGGTGAGGGTAGAATGGACTGACTCGCGCTACCGATGGGCCGCGTGCCCGCAGAAGGAGGTTCCACGTTGTTCGCTTCTCCCAACTCAACTAAGAAGCAGCTCACACCCACCCGCATCACCCGCATCGCCACCATCGCGGCGCTGTATGCCGCGCTAACCCTGACGTGCATGGTCTTCCTGGGTGGCCTCTCGTGGGGGCCCGTCCAGCTCAGGATATCCGAGGCGGTCTGCGTCCTGGCCCTCCTTACGGCGGATGCCGTTCCCGGCCTGGCCCTGGGCTGCGCCATTGCCAACATCGCAAACATAGCTCTCTCGGGCACAGGCCTCCTGGGCCTTCTGGACGTGGTCTTCGGCACCCTGGCCACGACCCTGGGGGCGCTCGTCACCTGGAGGCTGCGCGACCGCCCCTCCCTCGCCCTGCTGGGCCCCGTCCTCACCAACGGTCTCATCGTCCCCGCCTACCTGCCCCTGCTCCTGCAGGGCCTGGGCTTCTATACCATTCCCTTCACCTCGATCGCCCTTGACGGTGCCTATCCCGCCATGTACCTCTTCGGCCTTGTCGCCACGGGCCTCGGCGAGGGGCTGGTGCTCTACGTCCTGGGGCTCCCCCTCTTCAGGGCGCTCCTTGCGAGTCCGCTGCCCCAACGGCTCCGGCAGGACGAGGACGCGTCGTCGTCGGCGGAGGGGGTATAGCCCTTGAACCCCGTCGTGGTCATCCCCTCCTACTGGACCTGGCAGGACGAGCCGCTCGAAATCGGGCGGGTTGGCGCGTATGACCATGCGACGCCCATAGCCAAGCCCCTTCCCGAACTCGAAAGCTGCCTGTCCTCGCTGGAGGGGGTGCGCGGGGTGCTGAGGGTTGTGGTCCTCCTCGTGGCACCGCGCTCCTGCGCCGAGGGCGCCCGTGCTCGGGTGGACGCCATCTGCCGTGCCCACCCGCGCCTGAACCCGCTGGTGGTGGACCAGCGCGAGGCTGATCTGGTGACTCGTGCCATCGAGTCCATAGCGCCCAAGATGGACAGGGAGAGCGTCTCGCTCAGGGGGTACGGCGCCATTCGCAACATGGGCCTCGCCGTGGCGGCCATCCTGGGCCACGACGTGGTGGTCTTCATGGATGACGACGAAGTGGCGCTGGACGAGGACTTCCTCATCGATGCCCTCTTCGGTCTGGGTCTGGCCAACAGGCAGGGTCTGCCCATCGTGGCGAAGAGCGGCCACTTCCTCGACCGCTCCGACTCTCCCTACGCGGACGTGTCGAAGCCGCACTGGCGCGACCGCCACTGGGCCAAGCGGGTGGAGTTCAACCAGTGGATGCATCGCGCGCAGGCCGGCACGCGCATCTCCCGCTCGAACTACGTCTGCGGGGGCTGCTTCACCGTCGCGGCGCAGGCATTCTGCAGCGTCGCATTCGATCCGGCCATACCCAGGGGAGAGGACCTCGACTACCTGTTCGACCTGCGCATGCATGGCCTGGACGTATGGTTTGACAACCAGTGGCGCGTGCGCCACCTGCCGCCCGAATGCCCCTCGCGTGCCGCGCGCTTCCTGCAGGACGCGTACCGATGGGAGTACGAGGTCGCCAAGCTGCGCTTCGCCAACTCGAGCATCGGCCTCCATCAGGTGAGGCCCGAGTCACTCAGGCCCTATCCCAGCGAATGGGTCTCTCCCGAGGTGAGCCGCAGGATTGCCCTGACCTCGCTCCTTCGTGCCATCGCGGGGCCGGAACGCGGCGCCTACCTGGGGATCTTCCTGCGCGGACGTCACAAGGCAAAGGCCTGGGCGGAGCGCTATTGCTCGAGCTACTTCGGCTTCCAGACCTACTGGCCCAAGATCATGGGCACGCTTTGGCAGGACTCGCTGCTGGCCAGGCGGATTGTCAGCAGCGGAACGCCCGCAAAGCAGGGCGGTGGCGCACATGCATAGGTTCGTGACGTCCCACTTCAGGCTCTTCGTGAACACGCTCCTGGTGGCATCGTCTCTCGTGCTGCTCGTGCTCCTGGGATGGGGCATAGGCATGAGCAACATCACCGCGGCTGTGGTTGCGGGGGTGGGGCTTGCCGTCGTGATCGTGGCCGGGGGATCTGCCCTCATGGCACCCGACGACATGAGGTCGCAGGCGACCGAGAGGACCCTGCGCGTCGCGTCCGGCACCCTCCGCCAGATGTCCGGCGGCCTCAGCCGCGAGAGCGCCATGGCAGTCTGCCAACTCGTCCTGCCCGAGACGACGGCCTCGGCAATAGCCATCAGCGACGACAGACGGACCATCGCCTTCGTGGGGGACGAACTCTCGGGCTTCAAGGTGGGTGCCCTCAACAGCGACCCCACCCGGGAGGTTCTGGCAAGCGGCCACGTACAGACCTTCACCAACCTGGACTGGGACGAGTGGGCCGACGCCGAGGTGGGCCTCTCGAGCGACGCCCGAGAGCAGGTGCTTCCCGTGGGGATCATCGCGCCCCTCGAGGTCGCCGGCCGTATGGTGGGGACCTTCAAGCTCTACTACCGCCACGGCCGCGACGTCGATCGCACCCAGCTCGCCATTGCGCGCGGCTTCGCCGAGCTCCTCTCGACCCAGCTCTCTGCCTATGAGCTGGACCGCCAGGCCGAGCTCACGGCACGTGCCGAGGTCAAGGCCCTGCAGGCCCAGATCAACCCCCACTTCCTCTTTAACGCGCTCAACACCATGGCATCGCTCACGCGGACCGACCCCGCGCGCGCCCGCGAGCTCCTGCGCGAGTTCGCCGTCTTCTACCGCCGCACGCTCGAGAGCTCCGAGCAGCTCATTCCCCTGGAGGAGGAGCTGGAGCAGACGCGCCGCTACCTCAAGATCGAGAAGGCGCGCTTCGGGGACGACCGGATCGTAGAGACCGAGCGCGTGGAGTCGACCTGCGGCAAGGTGCGCGTGCCGGGCTTCCTGGTCCAGCCCATCGTGGAGAACGCGGTGCGTCACGCCATGAGCGACGAGGGGCCGCTCCACATCGACGTGCAGGTGGTCTCGGATGGGGGAGACATACTCATCGCCGTCGCCGACGACGGCCTCGGCATGAGCGAGGAGGTCGCCAACGGCCTGCTCCAGGCGAGCGCGCGGGGACGGGGCGTGTCCAGAAGCGACGAGGGCACGGGCATCGCCCTGCGCAACGTGGCCGAGCGCGTAGAGCGCTTCTTCGGAACGGGCTCGGGGGTCGAGATCATGAGCCGCGAGGGAGCGGGGACCTGCGTAACGCTGAGGCTCGTGGGCGTCGCGCCCACAAGGGGCGCGGACTTGCATGAACAGGCGTAAGATGGTGCTTTGGGCCCTGACGAGGCCATTGGGGTATTCGTAGGCATTCGCATACCGCCGCCGGCGGAAGAAAGTTGGCTGATTGCATGCTTAGCGTTCTGATCGTAGACGACGAGGCTCCCGCCCGTTCCGAACTCAGGTTCCTTCTGGACGAGACCGGCAGGGTCGAGTCCATAGAGGAGGCGAGCAGCGCGCGCGAGGCGGTCGAGGCTCTGGTGCGCGGCAAGGAGGGCGTCGAACGCCATCCCGACGTGCTCTTCTTGGATATCTCCATGCCCAAGACCTCTGGCATGCAGCTCGCCGAGGCGCTCAGGAAGCTCAAGAACCCACCTGCGGTCGTCTTCGTCACCGCCTACAGCGAGTACGCGCTCGACGCCTTCAACGTGGACGCCGTGGACTACCTCATGAAGCCAGTCGAGACCGACCGCCTTGCACAGGCCCTCGACAAGGTCGAGGCGCGCGTCAAGCCGGTGCCCAGCTCTCGCAGTTCCGTCGAGCGCATTCCGGTGGAGAAGGGCGGCCGCAAGGTACTGGTTCCGGTGGACCAGATTCGCTTCATTGAGGCCAAGGACGACTACTCCTGCATCTACACCGACGAGGACCGCTTCCTCTCGACCATCTCCCTGGCGAAGCTCGAGCAGAAGCTCGTGCCGCATGGCTTCTTCAGGGTGCATCGTGGCTACATCGTGAACCTCGACCACGTCGAGGACGTCGAGGTCATCTCGAGCGGGATTCTCCAGCTTGGCCTCAAGGGCATCCCCGAGAAGAAGATTCCCGTCTCTCGCCGCCGCGTCGTCGCCCTCAAGCGAGCCCTGGGCATCTAGGCGCGGCACGCCAAAGTAACCAACGGGAGTTCAATGCGCTACGACATAGTTTCTGACACCCACGGCCACCTCTCCCCGGAGCTCCTCAGGGCCCTGGAGGGGGCGGACGTGATAGTTCACGCAGGCGACATGTGCTCGACGTCCGACGCACGCTGCCTGGAGCGAATCGCTCCGCTCAAGCTCTGCAAGGGCAACAACGACTGGGGCTACGACTATGGCCCCTTCGTCCGCAACGTGGCCCACTTCTTCAGCAGCGGACTGCGCTGGCAGGTCTGCCACTACCGGGAGCGGCTCGACCTCGAGGTCTGCGACGTCGCAATCTGCGGGCATACCCACCGCCCGCTGCTGGAGCGCGACGCCCGCACGGGCGTCCTGGTCATGAACCCGGGAAGCCCCAGCCTCCCGCGCGGCGGAGGGCCCACCATGGGAAGGATCGTCGCGAAGGACGGCGAGCTGCTTTCTGCGGAGATAATCGAGCTGTAGCCAGGCAACTCCCGCGCCCGTGGCCACGCCACTCTCGTCCAGGCGGGCGGCGGTGCCTTCGTCGTGCCGCCGACGATGCTCCGGACCGGGCTACTTCCTGTCGACTGCCTGATGCGCGGCTACATGCGCCTCGGGCAGGAACATGGGGACGAAGATGCGCGTGTAGGCGCAGAGCCAGGCAATGGACACGCAGAAGCCCGCGATCACGTCGGACGCATAGTGGACGCCCAGGTAGATTCGACTCAGCCCGACGGCGACGATGACCAGCGAGAGGCCGCCCATGCAGAGGGCCTTCACGAAGCGGTCCCTCTCGTAGCGCCAGACCATCCACACCAGAAGGCCGTAGAAGGCCATCGCCACCATGGAGTGACCAGAGGGGAAGCTGTAGCCGGACTCCGCGATGAGTCGGTAGCCCTCGGGGCGGGGACGCTGCACGAGCTCCTTGAGCACTAGGTTGAGCGCCAGCGCCAGGGCGAGGTTGACCGCCGCGCAGACGCCGGGGCGCCTTCCGGGGGCGAAGGCCTCGACGACCAGCAGCATGACCACAAGCACCACGGGGAGCGCGAGCTCGGAGATGGACTGCATGATGGGGGTGAGCCACTCGCTGCGCATGTGGAGCACCACGAGGTAGTATGCCCAGCTGTCCAGGGCGAGGAGACCGTCTTCGTGCACCTCCTCGAGGAGGGCTATGAAGCCCACGACGGCGAGGATTAGGACCACGGTCCATAGGTTCTTGCGCACGAGGCACCTGAAGAGGGAAAGGGTGTTCCCGATGCGTTCGCGCATGGCAGCCTCCCGTCCGGCCAGAAAAAAGAGCGGACGCGCAGGCGCCCGCTCCACAGGCTATAGCTTTGGGCCGCCATGCGGCGGCTCTTCTCAAAAGGCCTAGAGGTTCGCAGTGAGCTCGTTCAGAAGGTCCGCCTTGGGCATGTTGCCCACCATGGTGTGGGTGGGCTTGCCGTCCTTGAAGAGGATCAGGGTGGGGATGCTCACGATCTGGAAGCGCTGGGCCAGCTCGCCCTCGTCGTCGACGTTGCACTTGTAGAGGACCATCTTGTCGGACAGCTCGTCGGCGACCTGCTCGACGACGGGACCCAGGGCGCGGCAGGGGCCGCACCAGGAGGCCCAGAAGTCCACCAGGACGGGCTTTCCGGAGTTGGCGAGGACGGAATCGAACTCGGCGTTGGTGATAGCGTTGGCCATGGTTGTCTCTCCTTGTGTTCGGTGCCTTGCGGCGCTTACTCTCTGGGCGGCTTATACCCCTTGGAGCCATGGGAGCGGCAGTAGAATCGATAAGTGTGCAAACGGTGATGGAAGGAGGGAGATGAGGGGCGAGCGCGAGCTTCGGCGGGAGGCCTACCTGCGCAAGCAACGCCTTGAGCTCGCGAGGCTCGCCGAGCGCGGCGTGAGTATGTCCGGAAACGCCTTCTCGTCCCTCCTCCTTGTCAAGGGCTCCCCCTCGCGGGACGAGCTTGCCGGGGGGCCTCTCCTGAGAGGGGCGGACGGCGACGCGCTGAGGGCGGCATTCGTTGCGCTGGGGTACGCGCCGGAGGACTGGGTGGCCCTGTGCGCTGTCGACCTGGGTTCCGGAAGGCCGCTCGATGCCCCCCTCCTGCGCGAGGCGATCTGCGTGCTGGACCCCGCGACGGTTGTCGCTGTGGACGACGCGGCGGCCTCACGCCTGCGCGACGCCTATGCGGACGAGCTCTCCGGGCTCGCGGACTTTGACGCGGCAATGCTCTGCGAGGGCGTGTTGGTCCGGGTGCGGGGTATGCGCGTCATGGCGCTGGGCGAGTTTGCCTCATCGCTCGGGGACGTACGAAAAAAGCAGGTCATGTGGGCCCGGCTGAAGAGGCTCCCGCCCCTGGGGGAGCCGTATTAGCACGTCGACTCACCCGCGTCCGCAGCCACCCCAACCCATCCGCCAAACGCGCCATCCGGCCCCTCCGTTTGCGCTACGCTTGCTGTGTGTCCAGGGTTCTTCTCATGGCGAACAAAGGAGCAGACATGGCAGGCGTTCCCGCACCTATTGATGCGACCCAGATCCCCGAGTGGCAGGCGCTCCAGGAGCATCATGACAAGCTGGTGGCGAGCGGCTTCAGCCTGAAGAAGTTCTTTGCCAACGATCCGCAGCGTGTGAAGAAGCTCTCGTTCGACCTGGATGATCTGCACTTCGATCTCTCCAAGAACCTCGTGGACGACGAGACGCTCAAGCTTCTCGTGAAGCTCGCCCAGGCGGTGGGCCTGGAGGAGAGGCGCGCCGCCATGTTTGCCGGCGAGCACATCAACACCACCGAGGATCGCGCTGTCCTGCACACCGCGCTCCGCCGTCCCGAGGGCGAGAAGGGCAGCCTCGTCGTGGACGGGCAGGACGTGGTGGCGGACGTCCACGAGGTCCTCGACCGCATGTACGCCTTCGCCGAGCTCGTGCGCTCCGGCACCTGGAAGGGTGTGACGGGCAAGCGCATCACCGATGTCGTCTCCATCGGCATCGGCGGCTCCGACCTCGGCCCGGTCATGGTCTACGAGGCCCTGCGCCCCTATGCCGACGCAGGCATCAGCGTCCGCTACGTATCCAACATCGACCCCAACGACATGGCCGAGAAGGTCCGCGGCCTCGATCCCCAGACCACCCTGGTCATCGTCGTATCAAAGACCTTCACCACGCTCGAGACCCTGACCAACGCCCGCGAGGCCAAGGCGTGGATGCTCGAGGGACTGCGCGCCAGCGGTGCCATCGACGGCTCGCCCGAGCAGGATGCGGACGCCATCGCCAAGCACTTCGTGGCCGTCTCTACCGCGCTCGACAAGGTCGCCGAGTTCGGCATCGACCCCCAGAACGCCTTCGGCTTCTGGAACTGGGTCGGCGGTCGCTATTCCGTGGACGCCGCGGTGGGCCTCTCGCTCATCGTCGCCTTTGGCCCTGAGCGCTTCAAGGAGTTCCTGGCGGGCTTCAACGACCTCGACCGCTACTTCTGCGAGACCCCGCTCGACCAGAACGTCGTGGCGCTCATGGGGCTCATCAACGTGTGGTACGTCAACTTCTTCGGGGCGGCCAGCCATGCGGTGCTGCCCTACGACCAGTACCTGCACCGCTTCCCTGCTTACCTGCAGCAGCTCACTATGGAGTCCAACGGTAAGGGCGTGCGCTGGGATGGGAGCCCCGTGACCTCCGACACCGGCGAGATTTTCTGGGGCGAGCCGGGCACCAACGGCCAGCATGCCTTCTACCAGCTCATCCACCAGGGTACCCGCATGATACCGGCGGACTTCATCGCCTTTGCCAACACTCCCAACCCCACCAAGGATGGGGAACAGGACGTGCATGAGCTCTTCCTGGGCAACTTCCTCGCGCAGACCAAGGCCCTGGCCTTTGGCAAGACGGCCGAGGAGGTACGTGCCGAGGGCACGCCGGAAGAGATCGTCCCCGCCCGCTGCTTTACGGGCAACCGCCCCACAACCTCGATTTTCGGCGAGGCACTGACGCCGCACGCGCTGGGCGAGCTCATCGCCCTGTACGAGCACATCACCTTCGTCGAGGGCACGGTCTGGGGAATCGACTCCTTCGACCAGTGGGGCGTCGAGCTCGGCAAGCAGCTCGCCAGGCAGATCACCCCCGCCTTCCACGATGACGAGGCGCTCGTCGGCCAGGACGCGAGCACGAAGGCCCTCATCGCGTACTACCGCGCACATAGGGAGTAGCGCAGCGCCCTGGGCCATCGCGATGATTGGTCGAGGTCCCAATATTTCATGGTTCTCACGAAAGCCTGTCAGAGTCCGCCTGGCAGGCTTTTTCCACCTTCAGCCAGGTAAGGCGCGCAATAGAGAGTATGTCCGTTTTATTTCGTATAAGCTGCAAAGAGGCAGTCTTATTGGTTGGCCTCGTGCCGCGAGGCAACGTGCGAAGGGAGAAAGCCCTAATGCGCAGCTGTTCTTTGGTCAAACGAGTGGCGGTGGGTGCGATCGCCGCGGCGACGATTGCGCTTTCCGTGCCCGTGCAGGCGCTGGCATGCAGCCAGGTCTACATCGGGCCCAAGCTCACCGCCTCCAACAGCATCCTGTATGGTCGTTCCGAGGACTACAACCCCCGCCACGTGAAGATCTTTGGCATCCAGGAGGCAACCGAGGGCAAGACCTACACCTCGGAGGAGAGCGGGTTCAACCGCACGGTGGGCAAGACCTATCGCTACACCTTCGTGAGGGACGCCAAGGAAGATTGGGGCGGCGTGACCCCGCCCTACTCGGAGGCGGGCATCAACGAGAAGGGCGTGACCTGTTCGGCAACACTCACCACGGACTTCAACTCCAAGATCGAGTCCGTCGACCCCAAGACCGGTAATGGATTGGGCGAGTACAACATCGCCGACATCGTACTGGGCGAGGCGGCCACTGCGCGTGAGGGAGTCGAGATCCTGGGCAAGGTCATGGACGAGTATGGTGCCCAGGACTGCAACCAGATCTGGGTGGGCGACAACAACGAGGTCTGGAACTTCCAGCAGCTTTCGGGCACGCAGTGGATTGCCATAAAGGTGGCCGACGACGCTGCCTCCATCAACCCCAACATGGGCAACCTCCAGTTCAAGGCCGACCTGAACGACAAGAGCACCTGCCTGCACTCCGAGGCCCTCGAGGAGATTGCAAGGAAGGCGGGCTCCTACGTGACGTTCGAAGACGGCAGCATGGACGTTGCGAGCTCCTACGGCGAGGACAACTCCGGTTTTGGGCAGAACACCCGCTACGCCCAGGGCCGCGCCTACTTTGGCAGCCCGCTCTCTGATGCTGACCTCACCCTGGACTCCGGAGGCGTCAAGAGCATCACCCCCGCCGCGCGCCTGCTCTTCTTTACGCCCGGCCGCAGCGACTACTCCCTCTATGACGCCCAGCGCGCCTTGGCGGCCCGCGGCGAGGGAACGCAGTTCGACGCAAACGTGAACACCAAGCTCTATGCCATCGGCAATCATCGCACGATCGAGTCCCACATCTTCCAGACGCGCAAGGGCATGAGCCCCGACATCGCCACCATCCAGTGGGAGGCACTCTCTCGTGCCGAGTTCAGCATCTATCTGCCCAGCTATTCCGCCCTCCTGACGAAGGCCCCCGAGTTCTTCGATAACTTCGAGACCATCAACTTGAGCCACGTGGGCACGAAGGAGTCCATCGACAGCGTCGAGACCGCCCTGACCGATGCGGACGACGACACCATGGACTACGTCATGATGGACATCAACACCCTGGCGTACAACAACCGCCAGTCCTGCGCCGAGGGCGTGGCAAGCTACCTCAAGCTCGTCCAGGGCCAGATTAACGAGCAGCACGAGGCTGTCGACGCCTACATGCAGTCCCTTCCCGAGGCCGAGCGCGGCAGCTTTGCCAACGAGGCGTTCGCGACCGTCTCCACCCAGGTCTTCGACATGATGCAGGCCCTGCGCACGAAGCTTCGCGACTATGTCAGGTCCGGCGACTTCTCCAAGCCCTTCGATCCCAGCGGCCTCGACAGCCAGCTGAGCTATGCCGCCAAGGTGGTCCCCCCCGCGATCACCAAGCAGCCCGCATCGGCTTCCTATGAGCAGGGTGCCGGAGCTGCGGCTCTCTCTGTGGCTGTGGACAGCCGCACCGGCTCCCCGCTGAGCTACCAGTGGATGAAGTCAACCGACGGCAGCAGCTGGAGCAACGTTGGCACCGCCGATACCTATGTGCCCCAGACCAGCACCGTCGGCGAGCTCAGGTACAAGGTCGTCGTCTCCAACGCCGAGGGCCTGAGCGTCGAGTCCGAGGCTGCGACGGTTACGGTGAGCGAGCCCGTGGTTGAGGAGCCCACCGGCACCATGTACCGCCTGTACAACCCCAACTCCGGCGAGCACTTCTACACCAGCAGCTTCGACGAGTGCATGCAGGTCGTCTCTGCCGGATGGCGTTACGAGGGCAGGGGCTGGACGGCTCCCGCCAAGTCCGGGACTCCCGTCTATCGCGTCTACAACCCCAATGGCGGCGATCACCACTACACGGTGAGCGCGGAGGAGCGCGACGGCCTCCTGAAGCTTGGCTGGAAGGACGAGGGGACGGGCTGGTACTCTGACGACGCCAAGGGCGAGCCCCTCTTTAGGCTCTACAACCCCAACGCCAGGACGGGCTCCCATCACTATACGACGAGCGCCGAGGAGCGCGACGGCCTCGTGAAGCTCGGCTGGAATGACGAGGGCATCGGCTGGTACGGCGTGAGGAAGTAGGAAATAGGTCACGTCAGCAGGCTCGAGGGGTCCGGGGGCCGACCGCACGCGCGGTCGGCCCCTTTTCCGTCCCGTACATGGCCGTTTGGTGTGGGGCGGCGCGGGCCGGGCATCTTTGGTAGAGTTATCCCGCAAGCGTGTCGGGCGGGTTCGGGTGACGTCACACCTCGAACCTGGTCAGGGCCGGAAGGCAGCAGCCATAAGGGGTCTCTGGCGGGCACCCGTTCCCGCCCGGCACGCTTCAAGTCGCTCCAAGGCCACTACGTGACCGGGAGCGTTTTTGCTATCGGGGGCTTCGACCGGCTCGTGCCCCTTCCGGACCGTTGGCTCTTGCTCCTGCGGGCGTCCCCCGTCGGAGGGCTGGGAGAACACATGGGCTTCATAAGCTTCATTGCCGAACTGCTGCGCGACCCGCGCGCGGCCATCGCCAGCTGGATTGCCATGGGGCCGCTCGCGGCCTACGGCTTCGTCTTCCTGATCGTGTTCATCGAGACCGGCGTGGTGTTCTTCCCCTTCCTTCCCGGCGACTCCCTTCTCTTCGCCTCGGGCTTCTTCGCAAACGGGGGCGGCTTCGACATCGTCTGGCTGCTGGGCATCGTCTGGGCCGCCTCCATTCTGGGCGACCAGTGCAACTTCATGATTGGCCACTTCTTCGGCCGTCGCATCATCGCCTCGGGCAGGGTCAAGGCGATGACTCCCGAGCGGGTCCAGAAGACCGAGGCCTTCCTCGACAAGTGGGGTCACCTTGCCATCTTCCTGGGACGCTTCTTTCCCTTCATCCGCACCTTCGTCCCCTTCCTGGCGGGCGTGGGTGGCATGCACTGGCGCAACTTCGTGGTCTTCAACGTCCTGGGCGGCATCACCTGGTCCACCCTCTTCACCCTCCTGGGCTACTTCTTCGGAGGCATTCCCTTCGTGCAGAAGCACTTCGAGCTGCTGATCGTGGGCATCATCCTCGTCTCGCTCGTACCCACCGTGGCGGGCCTCGTAAAGAGCCGCATGGGCAAGGGCGGCGAGGGCAAGCGCGCCGCGTAGGGCCCTCGTCCGTCGGGAAGGAGCGGCATGTCCCAGCAGGGGTTGGCAGAGAGAATAGAAGGCACGATATCGCGGATGACTCTCGGGCAGAAGTGCGCCCTGCTTTCTGGGGGCTCCGCGTTCAGGACGCGGGCCATGCCCAGGTACGGCATTCCAGCCATGCAATTCTCCGACGGCCCCCACGGCCTGCGACTGCAGGCGGAGGGGGCCAACCATCTTGGCGTGGGGGACAGCGTCCCCGCCACCTGCTTTCCCACGGCGGCGACGGTCGCGAACAGCTGGGACCCCCGCATGGGCGAGGCGCTTGGCCGCGCGCTCGGGGAGGAGTGCCTGGCCCAGAAGGTGGACGTGGTCCTGGGTCCAGGCCTCTGCATTAAGCGCAGCCCGCTCTGCGGCCGAGGCTTCGAGTACTTCTCGGAGGACCCCTATCTTGCGGGCAAGATGGCGGCGAGCTACGTGCGGGGCATACAGTCGACTGGCGTGGCCGCATGTCCCAAGCATTTTGCCGCAAACAGCCAGGAGACGCGTCGGCAGGCATCGGACTCCGTGCTCGACGAGCGCACGCTGCGCGAAATCTACCTCACGGCCTTCGAGATCGTGGTGCGCGAGAGCGACCCCAGGTGCATCATGAGCTCCTACAACCTCATCAACGGCACCTATGCAAACGAGAATGCCAGGCTCCTCACGGACGTCCTCCGAGGAGAATGGGGCTTCGACGGGGCCGTGGTCACCGACTGGGGCGGCTCGAACGACCATGTGGAGGGGGTGCGCGCGGGCTCCAACTTCGAGATGCCCAACCCGGGCCTCTCTTCCGTGCGCGAGCTGGTCGCCGCCGTGCATGATGGGCGTCTGGAGGAGTCCGTCGTGGACGAGCGCGTGAGGGAGGCTCTTGCCGTCATACTACCTACGTGCGCTGCCACGAGCTCGGCGGGGAACGACTTCGACGTGGAGCTTCACCACAAGGTCGCACGCGAG
>CAMXZR010000033.1 GCA_947253595.1 uncultured Olsenella sp.
CCGTCGCGTCACTGGCGCCTGCACGCAGCATCAGCACGACATCGCGGTCGCCATCAAGCGCGCCCGCGAGATGGCCCTTCTGCCCTACTCCGTCCCCGTGGTCTCCAGCCGCGGTGGCCGTAGCCGCGGCTAGCTGGGTCCGTTCGAGCAGAGACGATGCCAGTTGAACAGGACGAGTCACACTTCCGCACCAAGGGTTGACAAAGACCTCGCGGGCGGTCCCAGCGGGATATTTTCTGGTCCGAGGCAGCTCCTTGGGAGCCTGCCCCTGAGGGGGCTCTCCTGGTCTGTCATTGGAGGGGCCGTTTCGGTTCTGAGTCCGTCCTTGGCCGCCGCGCTCGTGGCCTTCGGGCTGTCGGTTTCGGCGGAGGAGGGGAAGCCGAGGGCTGTCTTGTCCTCTTTTCTCGGGTCCCTCGCTGCGGCATCGATCGTCGCCGTGACATACGACCCCCTGAGGCTCCCCCCCGCCATCCCCGCGCTGGTCTGCGCTCTTGCGCTGGTCCTCTTCGCGGACGATCGGGGACTTGCGACGTCAAAGGCGTGCCTCCTGATCATCATGGCGGCTGCTGCCACCCTTGGCTCAAGCGCTGTGGTCGCGGCGACCCAAGGGACGAGCGTGTCGGCCGTCATCGAGGAGTATGCGAGCGCCGTCTCGGCGGCAGCGGGTGGTTCGCAGGGACTGGGCCTGCGTGAGAAGACGGCATACGCGGTCTTCCTCGTGAAGACCTATTGGCCCCTTGCCTACCTGGCAGACGGAGGCCTTCTCGTGCTCTTCTCGAAGTTCGGGAGGAACACCTGCCTTCGTGGAAAGGGCCTGCAGCCCCGAAGGACGCCCCTCGCGGACTTCGACCTGCCGCTCTGGGTCCTTCCCGCCTTCATCGCGGGCTTCGTTCTAAGCGCCGCTGCGTCACAGGCTGCGGGCCTTCCTGCCGAGCTGGACTTTGCGGGCAGGAACCTGCTTGCCGGCACGCGGGTGTTCCTCTTCGTTCAGGGGGCTGCCGTGACGGTCGGCTTCCTCCGAAAGAGGGGGGCGGGCGTCGTCACCCAGGCCGCAGCCATGATGGTCGCAGCTTGGCTCGAACTTTCGTTTGTAATCGTGAGTGCCGTGGGCGCCATCGACCTCGTCGCGAACTTCCGCGGTCTTCCGCGTGGGCTTCGCGACACCAGGTGAGCGTCGACCAGGCACACTGCAGGGAGTCGGCCTAGGCCGACCAACAAAAGGAGTTCCCATGAAAGTCATCCTTCTGGATGAGCTCAGGGGCAAGGGCGGAGAGGGCGACATCGTAGACGTCGCCCAGGGTTATGCGGAGAACTTCCTGTTCCCCAACAAGATTGCCCAGCCTGCCACCCCTGGCAACATCAAGCAGCTTGAGGAGCGCCGCCACAACATCGAGAAGCGCGAGGAGAAGCGCATCAGCGATGCAGAGGCGACGAAGGCTCAGCTCGACGGCAAGTCTGTCGCCGTCGACGCGAAGGTCGGCGAGAACGACCAGCTCTTCGGCTCCGTGACCGGCGCTCAGATTGTCGCCGCCATCAAGGAGCAGCTTGGCGTCGAGGTCGATCGCAAGCGCCTCGTGCACGCCGCGGCGATCAAGACCGCCGGCAGGCACCAGATCGAGATCAACCTCTACCGTGAGATCAACGCCATCGTGACGGTGCTCGTCGGCGTAACCGAGGAGGCTTCCGTCGAGGAGACCGCCGAGGTCGAGGAGGAGCCCCAGACCGACGAGGCGGGCGAGTAGCGTCCGCCCTTGGTCTCGACCTGATGGTCGCTAGCTGGTGTTATCAACACGATGACTAGTAGGAAGACCTCAGGGTCAGGTGACTGGGACCAACTGTCAGTACAGGAGAGACCTTGTGGAGTCAAGCCGCAGGGTCTCTCTCTTTGTGAACGATTCTTAGGCATAATGCATCTACCAGCGATTATTCAGAAAATACGAATATATGGCGACCAAAGCGGCACATGGTCCCCCAGCCTGGCTAATAAGCGCGCAAGAAGCTGGAATGTTGAAAACCCCGCTGGCAAAAGAATTCCAAATTTGTCGAAAACGATGAAAAGTTGTGAAAGCGCCGCTAGTTGGGAATAGCTATCAACAAAGCCCTGTTGACGGTGGTATTTGACATATCTGGCCGCAGCTGGATGCGCTACCATGCCCACGAAGCCGACGCTAGGAGAAGTCATGCTCGACGCCATGTACGACGACTACCCCTCGACGCCCCGCGCCGACGCGACCATGCCGCAGGATCGTGCGGCAGAGAAGTCGGTTCTCTCGGCCATGCTCCTCTCGCAGGACGTCCTTCAGGAGTGCCTCGTCGATCTGGACGAGCAGGATTTCTACCTCTATTCCCACCGCGCCATCTTTCATGCCATGAACGAGATGTTCGACCGGGCGCAGCCCGTGGACCCCATCTCGATGGCGGACCACCTCAAGAGCGCGGGTCAGCTCGACAAGGTCGGCGGCATGGCCTACCTGCTCGAGCTCAACGAAGACTCCTTCTCTCTCGCGAGCTGGCACCACCACATGGAAATCCTGCACCGCGACTCGACGCTGCGTGCCATAATCTCTGCCTCGGCGCGCATCACGGCCCTCGCCTTCGACGCGCCGGAGGATACCAAGGAGGTCGTGGACACCGCCGAAAACCTCCTTCTCGGCGTGACCAGCAGGGAGATAGGCGACAGCTACTCCGACCTCTCTGAGGTCATGGGCAACCTTTACAACGAGCTTGGGGAGGCCTGCCTCAACCCCGATGGCGCCCTCGGGGTCCTTACGGGGTATCCCGGCATCGACTCGAGGCTCCAGGGCCTCCGTCCCGGCCAGATGGTCGTCATCGGTGCACGGCCCGGTGTGGGAAAGACCTCCTTCGCCCTCAACCTGGCCACCAACGCCGCGGCAAAGGGTGCCTCTGTCGCGTTCTTCTCCCTTGAGATGAGCAAGGTCGAGATAGCGCAGCGCCTGCTCTCTGCCCAGGCGCACATCAAACTCTCTGACATCCGCGGTGCTCACATCAAGGACAACGAGTGGCCTGCCATCCTCGAGGCCACCCGCGAGCTCTCGAGCCTGGACATCATGATAGACGACACGCCTGGCACCACCGTGACCGAGATCCGCGCTAAGGCCCGCCGCATGCTCAAGGGGAAGGAGAACGGCATCGTCCTGGTCGACTATCTGCAGCTGCTCTCTCCTCCCTCTGGCCGCCAGCGCGCCGACTCCCGCGCCACCGAGGTCTCGGAGATGTCCCGCGGCATCAAGATCATGGCCAAGGACCTCGAGTGCCCCGTGGTGGCGCTCTCCCAGCTCAACCGCCAGGTGACCGATCGCAAGGGCCAGCGCCCCCAGCTCTCGGACCTGCGCGAGTCGGGCTCCATCGAGCAGGATGCGGACATCGTCATTCTGCTCGACCGGTCCATGACCGAGGAGGAGGCGGAGAGGCCCGACCGCCCCGACTACAACGTCACCGAGTTCATCATCGCCAAGAACCGTTCCGGACCCCTGGACATCGTGCCCCTCATGTTCCTGCCCGGCTCGACCAAGTTCGTCGAGGTTGATCGCTACCACACGGAGTAGGGCGCGTCACGGCGAGGCATCGGGGACGCCCGCGCCCGTCCCGCTGGCGGCGCGGGCGTCCCCGTCCCGCTGCCGTATAATTGGACGGTAAGCGCTAAAAACCCAAGAAGGAGACGCAATGCCTGCATCAGTGCTGGTTGGAACTCAGTGGGGCGACGAGGGCAAGGGGAAGGTCACCGACCTCATCGCGGGCGACTATGACGTGGTCTGCCGCTATGCTGGCGGCGCGAACGCCGGACACACCGTCATTGCCGGCGGCCACAAGCTGGCCCTGCACCAGGTTCCCTCCGGCGTCATGTACGAGGGCACCTACCCGGTGATCGGCAACGGCTGCATCGTCGACCCCGAGGTCCTCCTGGGCGAGGTAGACATGCTCGAGACGCAGGGCATCTCCTGCGACGCCCTCAAGATCAGCGGCAACGCCCACATCGTCATGCCCTACCACAAGGATCTCGATGGCACCCACGAGAAGAAGCTCGGCAAGAACCTCATCGGCACCACCAAGCGCGGCGTCGGTCCCACCTACATGGACAAAATGAACCGCACCGGCCTGCGCGTCCAGGACATGCTGGACGAGAAGATATTCCGCGAGAAGCTCGAGGCCGCCCTTGAGTACACCAACCCCATCCTCGAGAAAGTCTACGAGCTGCCCACATACACCGTGGACCAGATCTGCGAGACCTACTTGCCCTATGCCGAGCGCATCAGACCGTACATCGTGGAGAGCTCTCTCTTCCTCAACGAGCAGATCGAGGCGGGGAAGAACATCCTCTTCGAGGGTGCCCAGGCAACCATGCTCGACATAGACCATGGCACCTACCCCTTCGTGACCTCCTCCAACTGCACTGCGGGCGGCGCCGTCACGGGTTCGGGCGTGGGACCCGTCCACATCCAGCGCGTCCTGGGCATCGCCAAGGCCTACCTCACCCGCGTGGGCTCCGGCCCCTTCCCGACCGAGCTCTTCGACGAGGTCGGGGACAAGCTTGGCGAGGTCGGGCACGAGTATGGCGTCACCACGGGCCGCAAGCGCCGCTGCGGATGGTACGACTCCGTGGTCGTAAACTACGCAGCCCGCGTGAACGGACTCACCGACCTCGCCATAACCAAGCTCGACGTCCTGGGCTGCCTGGACGAGATTAAGGTCTGCGTCGCCTACGAGTGCGACGGCAAGCGCTACACCACCGTGCCCGAGCACCAGAGCGTCTTCTATCACGCCAAGCCCATCTACGAGACCCTCCCTGGCTGGAACTGCGACATCTCTGACGTCCGCGACTTCTACAGGCTTCCCCGTGAGGCCAAGGACTACATCGACTTCCTGGAGCAGCTCGCCGGCGTTCGCGTCTCGATCATCACGGTCGGCCCCGACCGCGACCAGACCATCGACAGGTACTGGAGGTAGGCTCGCGCGTGACCAGGCACCACGGCGACAACCGGGGCTTCGCAATAGTCTGCGACAGCCTCTGCGACCTTCCGCTGCCCGTGTTCGAGGCGGCGGGAGTCGTCCCTCTGGCACAAGTCGTGCGTATTGCCGGCGTCGACTACCGTGACTGCATCGACCTCGATCCCTCCGACTTCTACGTCCAGATATCGTCCACCCACGGGCAGGTCAACACCTTTGCCCCCTCGATAGACGAGTACGTCGACACCTACCGCCGCCTCGCCGGCGAGGGCTGGAGGGACATCGTCTCGCTCCATGCCTCGTCGGCAATGAGCGACTCCTTCGCGCTGGCCGTCGAGGCGGCAGGTCAGGTGGACGATGCCCGCATCGAGGTCGTCGACTCCTGTGGCAGCTCTGGCCAGCTGGCATTGGTGCTTGCCTGCCTCGTCGCCGCCCGCGACGGGGGCTGCGACATCGACGAGGCCCTCGCGCGGGTGCGCGAGGCGGCCGCGGCGGCCCGCTGCCTCATCGTCCCCGCCCCCGACGCACGCCCCACGCTCTCGGCTCGCAGTCCCAAGCCGGGGCTCCTCCGTCGCGCGGACTCTCTGCGCGTGCGCGCTATGGGTGCGAGGCGGCTCTTCGCCATCTCTGACGGGGGAGAGTCGCGCGAGATAATGCGCGCCACCGACCTCCAGCGCCTGGCAGGCAACATGGCCCGCACCATGAGCTCGTACTCCCAGGCCGTTGGACCCCTCACCTACGTGGAGATAAGTGCCGGCGTCCCCAGGCTCCTGGGCATCATCGAGAAGCCCCTCGACACCAACGAGTTCGTCTCAGACTGCGCTGCGGTGCTCAACACCAACCCCTGCACCACCTGCCAGCTGGGAATCGGCGCGGTGGGCATAGCCTACGTCCCCTCTTCGCTCCTTCCTGCGCGAAAAGCGTACGGGATACTCTGCACACAGGACTAGCTCTTGGGAGGCGTCACATGAACGTGACCGACGGCAAGATCGACATACTCCTCCTTGGCTCCGGCGGCCGCGAGCATGCCCTCCTCCTCAAGCTTGCGGAGTCGCCGCGCGCGGGGCAGATTTGGGTTGCCCCGGGCAACGGCGGCATGGACGGCCTCGCCGCGTCGGTGGCGCTTGACCAAGACGACCCCGCGGCGGTCGCCGACTTCGCCGTCCAGAGGGGCATCGGACTCGTGGTCATTGGGCCGGAGGCGCCTCTTGTGGCCGGCGTGGCCGACGCGGTGAGGGACGTGGGCATCCCCGCGTTTGGCCCCAGCGCCTCGGCGGCCCGCATGGAGGGGTCGAAGAGGTTCGCCAAGGACGTCATGACTCGTGCTGGCGTCCTCACCGCGGCGTACCGGAGCTTCACCGACGAGGCCTCCTGCCTGGCCTATGTGCGCGACCTCGGCGGACCTTGCGTGGTCAAGGCAGACGGGCTTGCTGCCGGCAAGGGCGTCATCGTGGCCCAGTGCGTCGAGGAAGCGCTCGAGGGGGTGAGGGAGTGCTTCTCGGGAGAGTTTGGAGACGCGGGCAGCACCGTGGTGGTGGAGGAGCT
Source organism: uncultured Olsenella sp. (assembly GCA_947253595.1). GTDB lineage: Bacteria > Actinomycetota > Coriobacteriia > Coriobacteriales > Atopobiaceae > Olsenella_I. Next base: position 6,511 of record CAMXZR010000033.1, read on the forward strand.
CCTCGAGGGCCCCGAGTGCTCGCTGCTCGCCCTGACAGACGGCACGACCCTCGTCCCCCTCGCAACCTCTCAGGATCACAAGCGCGCCCTCGACGGGGACCGGGGCCCAAACACGGGCGGCATGGGGGTCTATTCACCCGTGCCCATCCTCCTTCCCGGCGAGCTCGAGCAGATGACCAAGATGATGCAGGCGACGGTCGACCAGCTCCGACGGGACGGCATCACCTACAGCGGGTGCCTCTACGGCGGCTTCATGCTCACCAAGGACGGCCCCAAGGTGCTCGAGTACAACGCGCGCTTCGGCGACCCCGAGACCCAGGTGGTCCTACCTCGCATGCGAGGGGACCTGGTGGAAGTATTCCTCGCCTGCGATGCGGGGACGCTCGACCCCAAGAGCGTGGGATGGGCGGACGACTGGGCGGTGTCGGTGGTGCTCACCAGCGCCGGCTACCCGGGGTCATACGAGAAGGGCAGGCCCATCAGCGGCATAGAGGACGCCGAGCGCATGGACGGCGTCACGGTGTACCACGCCGGTACGCGCCGCGACGAAGGTGGGCGCATAGTCACCGACGGCGGTCGCGTCCTAGACGTGACGGCGGTGGCGGAAAGCTTCGAAGACGCCCGCAACCTCGCCTATCAGGCCTGCGACAAGATCTTCTTCGACGGCAAGACCTACCGTCACGACATAGGAATCAAGGCAATCAAGGGGCGTCAGGGCCTCTAGGCCAGGCATGAACGGAGCGCGCGAGGTGAGAGAAGAAAAGACGGTCGCGAGCGGGCAGTCTCGGGACGAGGCCACCGCAGCCTCTGACGATGTCGTCTGGGACGGGGCGAGACAGGAGCTCGAGGACGCCATCGACGGCGTGAAGTCCGCCTCCCAGGCCTTCGTCTACGACGGGCAGGGGACGAACGAGGGACACAGCTCGGGCGAGCCCCTGAGGCGCGGCCTCGTCCTGGGGGACGATGACCCTCGCGACCTCGGCCTCGGCGAGTCCGTCATGAGCGAGGACACGGTCTGGCAGGGCCGCATCTTCGACGTGTCCAGGCTGCAGGTGAGGCTCCCCGACGGTCGTCCCGCCCTGCGCGACGTGGTGCGTCACCCTGGGGCCGTGGCGATAGTCGCCCTGACCGACGACGGCAGAATCTGTCTGGTGAGACAATACCGGACGGCGCTGGGTCGCGTCACGGTCGAGATTCCCGCAGGCAAGCTCGAGGCCGGCGAGGACCCCCTTGACTGCGCAGAGCGAGAGCTCCTGGAGGAGTCCGGCATGAGGGCCCGCGACATGGCATTCCTCACCACCATCGCCTCCTCGGACGGCTTCACAGACGAGCTCATCCACATCTACATGGCAACCGGCCTCAGCTTCGATGCCTCGAACCCGGACGACGACGAGTTCATCAACGTCGACCTGGTGGACCTCGGGGAGCTGGTGGACGCCGTGTTGGACGGCCGCATCGAGGATGCGAAGACGGTCGTGGGAGCCCTCATCTGCGACGCGGTGGCCCACCGCCTCGCCATGCGGCCCGAGGAGGACGCCGAGTAGGGCGAGCTTGCCTATACTTAGCTTGGTTGGCTCTGTTTGTTGGTGATGCGAGCGGCAGGAGACTCTCCATGGCAAGGAAACGAGAAGGGGCGCGCATCCAGAGGGGTGCCCTCACGGCCGAACAAGCCGAGAGGCTCTTTGCCACCGTCGATGAGACGGGCCACACCAACGAGGAGACCGCCGCGCGCCAGAGGCGGCACCGCAAGGAGTTCGGACATGGAGTGGACGTCGACCCGCTCGCGGGCGTCGACCCCTCCGGCTCCAACGTCGAGAAGGTCATCACCCGCACTGCGGTCACCTTCGTCCTGGTCTTTCTCGCCATCGTCGTTGCCCTGCAGGTGATTGCCGGTTTGGTCCGCCGCGCCAGCACCGCCAACCTCGCGGAGAACGTCAACATCACCACCGTCGCCTCCGCGCTCAAGGGTGGCGTCGAGTGGGGCAACGGATTCACGCAGTTCCCCGAGAAGTACTCCGTCCAAGAGGCGGACGAGAACACCCATCGCGTCGAGGTTACCGTCACCGACACCTCCTCCGAGGACGCCCTCGAGGCATTTGCAGGCTCGCAGATTCAGGCCACCGCCTTCTCGGTCAACGCCCTCCTCAACCCCAACATCGACACAGTGATTTATCGCGTCAACGTGCACGTGGACGCCAACGGCAAGTTTCAAACCTCCTCGCTCTTCGGCTTCCTTCAGCCCACGGGAGAGATCAAGACCCTCATGACCTTCATCTGGACGAAGTCCACCACCGACACGGGGGTGCGATTCAACTGCACCATCACCGGCGTGGACAAGGCGATGCAGGAGGAGCTCAGGAAGAACGTGACCACGAGCTTCACGCCCTCCTCCATCCTGGGCGTCGTCCTGGGAGACGAGGGCAAGAGCACGACCGGAGAGACGGGCGAGAAGGACTCGGCCAAGTCCGATGCCAGCTCGGGCGAGAAGGCCGCCGCCACCTCCTCCTCCTCGAGCTCTGACGCCAAGGCGCAGGACAAGTCTGCCGCCTAGGTGCCTCTGCACTCAGAAACGGCCGGGAGGCCTGCGGAACTCGAGTCCGCAGGCCTCCCGGCATTGCTTGGTGCCTTCCTCGTCTATCGCTCCAGGAGCGCGCAGACGTCACCCAGCACGGTCTCGAAGCTGACGCCCCTCACCTCGAAGTCGGGCTGGTCACGCGTGATTACCATCGCCCTGCGCACCAGTCCTCCCGCGAACTCCGCCGCCTCGAGCAGGGTCCTGCCGCACATGATCGCGGCGAGGAGGCTCGAGGCATAGAGGTCGCCCGTCCCATGGAGCATGTAGGGGAGGAGCTCGCTCGCGACCTCGGTGACGGAAAGGTCGGCTCCACAGACGTAGTTGCGGATGAGACCGTCTCCACGGATGACTCCCTTGAGGACGACGGCCTTGGCGCCCATGCCCACCAGCGCCTCGAGGTTCTGCCTCACGAAGTCGCCAGAGACATCATGTCCCCGGTAGGGAATGCCGGTGAGGATCGAAGCCTCGGTAAGGTTGGGGGTCAGGAGGTCGGATCCTTCGACGAGCGCCTTCATGGCGTCGCACATCTCGTCGGTGTAGGTGGCGTACTTGACGCCCTCGTCGCCCATGACGGGGTCGACGATGCGCAAGGCCTGGGGATGTTCGCGATACAGGCGCTGGATGGCCCCCACTTGGACGGCAGAGCCAAGGAATCCGGAGTACACGGCGTCGACCCCCACGCCCTCCTCCGCCCAGGCGTCGAGGTAGGACTCGAGCATGTCGGTCGTGTCGTGCATGTGGAAGACGGGGAACTTGGTGTGGGCCGAGAAGAGCGAGGTGGGCACGGGGCACACGTCGCAGCCGGCGGCGGAGAGCACGGGAATCGCCACGCCTAGCGAGCACTTGCCGTAGCCGCAGAGGTCGTGTACGGCTGCCACGCGGGGGATGTAGCTCCCCTCGCGCCGGTACAGCCTGAGTTCGCTTGCCTTGGTCATGATGGGTTCCTTTCACATGGACTGATGGACCGATGCTGCAGGACACGATAGACCATCGGCGACTGACGAACACCGTGGTTGTTGCCGGCATGTGCGCACTGAGGAGGGTCTCGCCCCGCAAACGTATACTGGGAGGGCACATCCGCGGTCATGCAGACGAGAGGAGACCTCATGCCAGACGAGCAGCGCACGCCCTTGGTGGGGATCATCATGGGCTCGAAGTCGGACCTTCCGGCCATGGAGGCCTGCACCAGGCAGCTCGAGGAGTTCGGCGTGCCCTACGAACTTGTGGTCGCCTCGGCGCACCGCGCGCCGGCCAAGGTTCACGAGTGGGCGTCTACTGCGGCGGACCGAGGCATCAAGGTGATCGTCGCCGCGGCGGGCAAGGCCGCCCACCTGGGCGGCGTCGTTGCCGCCTACACACCTCTGCCTGTCGTAGGCGTACCCATGAAGACGAACGATCTGGGGGGGATGGACTCACTCCTTTCCATGGTCCAGATGCCCTCCGGCGTGCCTGTGGCCTGCGTGGCCATAGGAGGGTCCAAGAACGCCGCGGTCTACGCGACACAGATCCTGGGCACCTCCATGCCTGAGTATGCGGACAAGATCGTTGAGTTCAAGCGGCAGATGGCAGAGGCCTAGTCCCGCCGCGAGACGAGAGGGAAGCGCATGCCCACAGGGAAGCACATGAGAGGGGCCGTGACCCGATACGGGAAAGGCGGCTCGGGGCGTCGAGCGGTCGCACCCCTTCCGGCCAATCCATCCATCGAGCGTGATCCGGCCGACCCAGAGAGGCGCGCCCTTAGGGGAGAGTCCGCGCGCGTGCGGGGTTCCGGGAGGCGCAGGCTGTTCGTCTCAAACGTCCTCCTGGCGCTGGGCGTCGTTCTCCTTCTGGTGGCGGGTGGCCTCTGGGGCTACTCGCGCTGGCAGTACCACGAGCAGGACGTGGCCAACAGCAGGCTCGCCTCGTTCGCGAGCGTGAGCGACGCGAGCACCTCCTCCGACGACGGTAGTGCCAAGGCCCCGGTCGATGTCGACTGGAAGGGCCTCAAGGAGGTCAACGCGGACGTCGTGGGGTGGGTCTACGTGCCCGACACGGTAGTAAACTATCCCGTCTACCAGGGAACGGACAACGATTACTACCTGCACCACACTGCAGAGGGCCAGTATACCCTGGGCGGTCAGGTCTTCATGGACTACGAGAACACGGCCCCCGGCCTCGTCGACGGCCAGACGGTGATCTATGGGCACCACCTGATCAGCGGACAGATGTTCTATCCGCTCTTCCTCCTCAAGGACCAGGAGGTCTTCGATGCTACGCCGACCATTTGGTACCTCACCGAGCAGCGGAGCTACGAGCTCGAGCCGCTCTTCGTCTACTACACCCAGCCAGAGGACGGATCGGCCCGTACGACTCGGTTCGAGTCGGACGAGCGGCTGAGGTCCTACCTCGCCGAGCGCCTGCCCAGGGCAGTGGCCAGCCGCTCTGACGCAGCGAAGATAATTTCCGGCGTGCAACACGTCATGACCATGTCGACCTGCAACTACTACGATGGCTATGGCCGGTCGCTTCTGGTGTGCGTTCCCAAGGCGGAGGCAGCGGCGGTCCTCGCCGCCGCGCGGTAGCCGACACGACTTCGTTGCGAGGAGATCGTCCAGTGAGAGAGACGCCCCAGACCGCTTTTGACCTAGAGGCCCTGGGAGAGGGGGACTCGCTCCACGAGGAGTGCGGCGTCTTCGGCGTCTGGGCCCCCGCGCGCGACGTGTCGCGCATCACCTACTTTGCCCTCCGAGCCCTGCAGCACCGCGGACAGGAGTCTGCGGGCATCGCCGTCGGCGACGGCAGCACGGTGCTGGTGCGCAAGGACCTCGGCCTAGTGGACGCCGTCTTCACCGACGCGGACATATCCGCCATGCGCGGCAAGGTTGCCATAGGCCACGTGCGCTACGGCACTTCCGGTGCGCGCAGCTGGGAGGCCGCGCAGCCGCACCTCTCCACCATCAGCGAGGTGATCATCGCCCTCGCCCACAACGGAACCCTCGTGAACTCGGACGGCCTCAGGGCGAGCCTGGTCGAGCTGGGGGTGCCCTTCCGCTCCAACACCGACTCCGAGGTCGCCGCCAAGCTCATTGGCCACTACACCAAGGAGACGAGCCACCTCCGCCAGGGCATCGCAAAGGCCATGGGCATGATCGAGGGCGGCTACGCCATGACGCTGGTGCGCGAGAACGCGCTCTATGCCTTCCGCGATCCCAACGGCATACGCCCACTGGTTCTGGGGCGCCTGGGGGACGATGGCTGGGTCGTCGCCTCCGAGACCTGTGCCCTGGACATCATTGGCGCCAGCTACGCGCGCGAGGTCGAGCCCGGAGAGATCATCCGCATCTCAGATGACGGGCTGGTGAGCGAGATGGGCGTACCCGCCCGCGCGCCGGCCAGCTGCATTTTCGAGGAGGTCTACTTCTCGCGCCCGGACTCGGTGGTCAGGGGCAAGTCGGTCTACTCCATGAGGTTCGACATGGGACGCCAGCTCGCCCGCGAGGCACCGGCCGACGCGGACCTGATCATTGGCGTGCCCGACAGCGGCCTGCCGCCTGCCGAGGGATTCGCGCGCGAGATGGGCGTACCCTTCGGCGAGGGCTTCGTGAAGAACCGCTACGTGGCACGCACCTTCATCCAGCCCACCCAGGAGCAGCGCAGCCTTGGCGTCCGCCTGAAGCTCAACGCCCTGCGCGACAACGTGGCCGGGAAGCGCGTTGTCATGGTGGACGACTCCATCGTCCGCGGCACCACCTCCAAGCAGATCGTCCAGATGCTGCGCGACGCAGGTGCCCTCGAGGTCCACGTGCGCATCAATTGCCCCGAGGTGAGGTGGCCCTGCTTCTACGGCATCGACACCGACGTACAGACCCAGCTCATCTCGGCAAGCAAGGGGGTCGAGCAGGTGAGGGAGTTCATAGGCGCCGACAGCCTGGCGTTCCTCTCGCTCGCGGGACTCAGGCAGTGCGTGCCCCCCACCGGCTGGTGCTGTGCCTGCTATGACGGCTGGTATCCGGTGAGGATTCCCGAGAGCTTCGCCCAGGGCAAGTTCATCGAGGGCTACGAGCCAGGGGGGCCCGAGGAGCAGCGTCCGTGACGGCTGCCCCTGCGGCGGCATCCCCGGCATGGCACGAGCGCCGACGAGAAGACCCAAGAGAGGGGAAGCAATGGAGAAGGCTCAGACGAAGCACGTGAGCTACGCCGACGCCGGCGTGGACGTGGACGAGGGCGCTCGCGCCGTCGACGCCATCAAGGAGATGGTGGCGTCCACCAGCAGGCCCGAGGTCATCGGTGGGTTGGGTGGCTTTGGCTCCTGCTTCTCCATGGCGTCCTTCAAGGACATGGAGGACCCCATCCTGGTCTCGGGTACCGACGGCGTGGGAACCAAGCTCGCGATCGCACAGCTCCTTGGACGCCATGACAGCGTGGGGCAGGACCTCGTCGCCATGTGCGTGGACGACGTGGTGCCCATCGGCGCGGAACCCCTCTTCTTCCTCGACTACATCGCCATAGGGAAGCTGCGCAGGGAGCACGTGGCGCAGGTGGTAGGCGGCATCGCGGAAGGATGCCGCATGAGCGGCTGTGCCCTCGTGGGCGGCGAGATGGCCGAGCATCCGGGCGTCATGGCCCCCGACGACTACGACCTCGCGGGTTTCGTCGTGGGCGTCGTGGACCGCCCCAAGATGATTGGTCCCGACAAGGTGCGCGTGGGTGACGTGATTCTGGGACTTCCCAGCTCGGGCATCCACTCCAACGGCTACTCCCTGGTTCGCAGGGTTGCCATCGAGGGCAAGAGTATCGAGGAGCTGGAGGCTCCGCTCAAGGAGCTGGGCGGCGAGTCCCTGGCGGACGCGGTCATGCGACCCACCACCATCTATGCGGGGGCGCTGGTCAAGGCCCTCAAGGCAGGGACTCCCATCCATGCCATGGCGCACATCACGGGCGGCGGCATCACCGAGAACCTCAACCGCGCGCTGCCTGCGAACATCGACGCGTCCGTCGACCGCGGCGGCGAGGGCAGGCCCTCCTGGGACGTCCCGCCCGTGATCGACTACTGCGTGCGCGCGGCGGGGCTTACCCAGGACGAGGCCTACAGGACCTTCAACATGGGTGTCGGCATGAGCCTGATCGTTGCTTCTGAAGATGTGGCAAAGGTGCGCGCCGCCCTAGCCTACCAGGGGCTCGAGTCGTTCGTGATGGGCGAGTGCGTGCCGGGTGAGGGAAGGGTGACCTACCGATGAGCGACGGACTCACGCTTTCTGCCCCCGAGCTCCCGAGCCTTCCCATGGCGTACGAGGGACGTCCCCTTCGCCTGGGAGTGCTCGTCTCCGGTTCGGGGACCAACCTCCAGGCGATCATCGACCGCATTGCCGACGGGACGATCGACGCCACCATCGAGCTCGTGGTCTCCTCTCGCCCAGGAGCCCTGGGGCTCAAGAGGGCGGAGGCGGCGGGAATCCAGACCCTGAGCCTCTCGAAGGAGATCTATGACGACCCCCTGACGGCAGACGAGGTCATTGCCTGCGAGCTGCGCCGTCGTGACGTTGACTATGTTGTCATGGCGGGCTACATGAGGATGGTCCACTACCCCATACTGCGGACGTTTCCGTCCAGGGTCATCAACATCCATCCCGCTCTCCTGCCCAGCTTCAAGGGAGCCCGCGCAATCCAGGACGCCTTTGACGCCGGGGTGAAGGTGACCGGCGTCACGGTGCACTTCGCCGACGAGCGTTACGACTGCGGGCCCATAGTGGCCCAGCGCGCACTTGCGGTCGAGGAGGGCTGGAGCGCGGAAGAGCTGGAGGCGCACATCCACCAGATCGAGCACGTGCTGTATCCCGAGGTCATCCAGGCGCTGGCCGAGGGTCGCGTGAGCCTGGGCGGGAATGGACGTCGCGTCCACGTTCGTCCCCGCCCATAGGGTCAGTCCGTTCCAGCCCGAACGACGGCCCCTTCGGGACGTTCCTGCGTTATGCGAGCAAGAAGATGCAGGTAATAGGTTCACTCCCCATACGTGACCAACCCACCGAACGCCAGGTTTGCCCAAGCGACCGACGGTCGCAGCATTACCGGGCTTTCTCGTCTATTTCTCCTCGGCTCTCGACAGCAACGCCACCGTCTCAACATGGCTCGATTGCTCCAGATTGATGTCAGATTTTCGCGGTCGTTCGCGGGAATTTATCAAAGCGTGTTTTTGCCTCGAAACACACCGATTTTTACCCTTGGTATGGATAAGATTGCAGACGGGCTTATGGCTGACGGCATCCTCACCGGCGCTGGCAAAACAAAATGGCACACCAGCACCATCAACAAGATTCTCCGCAACGAGAAGTACATCGGTGACGCGCTCCTGCAAAAGACTT
>CAMXZR010000034.1 GCA_947253595.1 uncultured Olsenella sp.
GCATCATGCACGACGGCGCACAAGCATCATGCAAGAGCGCGCCCGAGCATGATGCTGAGAATGAGAATGAGAATGAGAATGAGAATGAGAGGGAGAGTGAGAGGGAGAGTGAGAGGGAGAAGACCCCCCCAAAGGCCCCCCGAGGGGGGCCGTCGCGGGCGGACGTCCTCTCGGCGACCGAGAGGGTCGTCTCCCACCTCAACGCCGTCTGCGGCACGACCTACCGTGCCGACTCGGAGCAGACGCGCAGGCTCGTCTGCGCCAGGCTCGCGGACGGCTTCTCGGCCGACGACCTGGAGCGGGCCGTCGACAACATGGCCTCGCATTGGCTCAACCGCGAGGAGATGCGCCGGTTCCTGAGGCCATCGACCCTCTTCGCCCCGACGAAGTTCGAGGGCTACCTGCAGACCCCGCCCGCCGGGGCGGCGCTGCCCAGGTTCGCCGAGGCGGACGACGTCGTCGAGACCCCATGGGTCCCGCTGGGGGTGGGCTGCGATGACGAGCCTTAGCGACCTCTTCGCCCGCCACGGCGGCGAGATGCCCGAGGGCGGCTTCAGCGCCCAGGAGGTCTGGGAGGCGAACGTGATGACTCCCGCCGAGTACGCCCGGGCGCTGGAGGAGGAGCGCCAGGCCAGGCGGGCCATGAGGGCCAGGGCCGAGGAGACGGCGACCGAGAGGGAGCGCCGGGAGCTCGACGCCGCGATGGTCGCTGCGGGCGTCCCCGCCTGCTTCCTGCGGGTCCCCGTCGACGCCAGGCCGCTCGGCGCGCTGGCCTCCGGGCGCGGCCTCTGGCTCCACGGGCCCAAGGGCACCGGGAAGACCTTCTCGGCCTGCGCCGCACTGAAGGCCTGGGTCAGGTCGGGGCGCTCCGGGCGCTTCGCCGGCTGCGTGGCCATGCTCGCCGAGATCAGGGACGCCATGGGCGACCACCGCGAGGCGCAGGCCACGGCCTCCTACGCCAGGACGCCGCTCCTGGTCCTGGACGACCTGGGCAAGGAGGCACCGAGCCCGTGGGTGCTGTCCAAGATCTTCGCAGTCGTCGACGAGAGGGTGTCGTCCGGACTGCCGATCGTGGTCACGACCCAGCAGGGCAGGCAGGAGCTCGCGGCCAGGCTCGCCAGGGGAGGGGACCCCGAGACTGCGGAGGCCATCGTCTCCCGTCTCTCCGGCTTCTGCGACGTCGTCCAGACCGGCGGACACGACAGGAGGACCCATGCCACGTGCTGACACGCTGCCGGAGCTGCTGCGCCCGCTCATGGGCGGCACCAGCCTCACGCTCGACCACTGCGCCGTCTGCGGCAGGCCCTGGCCGCTCAACCAGCACCACGTCGTCAGGCGCGGGGCGGGGCGGATGTACCGCCAGGGCGTCGAGGTCCCCAAGCCGACGATCACGCTCTGCGGGAGCGGCAACGCCAGCGGGTGCCACGGCCTGGCGCACGCCAACCGGCTGCACTTCCGCTGGGCGCGCACCGTCCCCGCCCCGAGCGGGCTGGGGACCGTGGCGTCGTGCTGCGGGCACTGGGAGTACCTCCTCTGCGACGAGCCGACGAGGTACCAGGACGCGCTGGCCATGGGCGGCTGGCGCATGGTCTGCGGGAGGTGACGGACATGCAGACGGTGGCCGAGGCGGAGATGGCCTGCGACGCGGCCGGGCTGCGTGCGGCCGAGGACCACATGGACGGTGCGGGCGAGGCGCGAGGCCTCTGCGGGGGCTGCTTCTGGTTCCGCGAGGTCGCGGACGGGCCGGACCACGCGGCGTGGTGCTGCGTGCTCGACTGGGAGGAGTCGGACCGGCTGTGGTCCGTCTCCCCGGACACGGAGCCCGCCGCGATCGGCTGCGGGATGTGGGAGGCGAGGCAGAGATGATGCTCAGGAGGTGGGACCCGAGAGCCCGCGAGTACCGGCCCTACGAGGTCCCCGACGGCTGGCGCGTGAGCTGCTACGAGGCGGACATGCGCGCCACGGTCTGCTGCGCGCGGTGCGGGCGCGAGCTGCCCTACGGCGAGTCGTACACGTCGCGGCAGGTCCACACTCCGGGCGGCTTCGGCTACTGCGTGTGCGGGGAGTGCTACGAGGCGGAGACCGAGGAGGAGGGCGATCTGTAATGCGCAGATGCGAGAACTGCACGCACGCGAGGTGCCTGCTCGGCCCCGCACCGCACGTCCCGGACCTGTGGGTCTGCAAGGCGCGGGGCGGCGAGGCGCAGACACGCCCCGTCATGAGGGCGATGACGTGCCGGGCGTACGAGAGCAGGTACAGGCTTCGGGTGGGGGACGGCGGGCGATGAGGAGGCACGCGAGGTGGACGCCCGGGGAGGACGCGACGCTCGCGGGGCTGTACCCGACGCACCCGCCCTCGTGGGAGGGGTGGGCCGAGGCGCTTCCCGGCAGGACGCGCCACTCCATCGTCAGCCACGCGGCGCGCCTCGGGCTCGCGGGCAACTTCCCCGGGCACCCCGCCCACGGGACCGGCGGCGCGAGGGCCGGCAGGCGGCGCGCGTGGAGGCCCTGGTCCGAGCTCGAGCGCCGCCGCCTGGTCGCCGCCATGGGCCGCATGGTCGGCGTCGAGCCGACGGACGGGCGCATGCGGGATGTCGAGGACGCCTGCGGGCACGACTGGCGCGACTGCGTGTCCGAGATGAGGAGGATTGCGAGGAGGAGGAAGAGATGAGAGAGGAAGAGACGGACAGGGAGGCGACGGTGGACGAGCTCCTTGCGCGAGACGGCGATGACTGCCTCCCCGCGCCCGTCGGTATCGCCGGGGGCGGGCGGGGGAGGCTGCTGGCGGACGCGATGCTGGCCGTCGAGGAGCGCGCGGGCTCCTACGGCGACGTGGAGGATTGCTTTGAGCGCGTCGCCCGGCTGTGGACGGCGTACGGCTGCGCCATCGGCGGCGAGGCGTTGGAGGCCCGCGACGTGGCGAACATGATGGTCCTGCTCAAGGTCGCGAGGAACGACCGTGCGGGGCACCGCGACAACTGGGTCGACATGGCGGGCTACGCGGCCTGCGGGGCGGAGGTGGACGAATGAGCGCGGGGTTCGTCAGGGTGCACGACTGCGGGATTGGCGAGCTGCTGGTCAACGTCGGCAGCATCGCGTGGGTGCACGAGCATTCCCGCACCATCTGCACGTCTGGCGTGAGCGGCACCGGCAACGGGCTGGTGCACGTCCGCAAGGACGAGATGGAGCGGCTTGTCGGGATGCTGCCGGTCGTGCGGGACGAGACGGGAATGGAGGCGGAAGGCGATGACAGCGACCGCTGACGAGAGGCGCGAGGTGGCGGCGAGGCTGAGGGCCAAGTACCGCGAGCGCAACGCCCCAGGGATGTTCGAGGTGCAGGACGCGGGCATGCAGGCTTACGGCTACCTGAAAGACCTTGAGAGCTGCCTGCCGGACGGGGAGAGCGCGTTCACGGTGCTCGCCGACCTCATAGACCCGACGTGTCATCGAGTAATAGAAGACGAAACACAAGTTTGCAGCGAGTGCTCAGGAGACCTAGACGAGGGGTATGGATGGGACTTCTGTCCCCACTGCGGGGCGAGGGTGGTGGGCTGCGATGACTGACCGTGACGAGGCGCTGCTCAGGTGCCTGGACGCCCTGTTCAGCATGGAGAGCGTCATCGCCGTCGTGTTCGGTTCGCTCGGGTACATGTCGGCGGACGAGGCAAAGTCATTCGAGCGCGCGTATGGCAGGTACGACGCGGCAAAGCAGGACCTGATGCACGCGATGGGGGGCGATGTGGATGAGTGAGGAACGCACGTTCGTCTGCGAGGCCGTGGTCGGCGACGTGTCGCACATGGAGTGCGACCTGGTAATCGACGCCAGCTACTTCCGCTCCGCGAGGTCCACGCGCCTGTCGGACGGGACCCGCGTCGTGGAGGAGCGCACGTGCCATGCGGTTGAGGGGCTGGAGCCGGATGGCATCGGAGCGCCACCGCGTCACACGACCCATTGCTCGAGATGCGGGCAGCTGTGGGACGAGACGGACGGCGTGCCGCGCTGTCCGGCATACTGCCCCAACTGCGGGGCGAGGGTCACGGGGGAGGGCGAATGACCGACATGGAGATTGGGGCGCTCGTGGCGTGGGCGGTGTGCAGCCTGGCGTACGTGCCCATCGCCGTGCTCGTGTGCAGGCGCGAGCGCAGGCGCGGCTTCAGCGAGGGCCTGCGCGTCAACGTCGAAGCCTGGATGCGCTTCTGCAACGCCATGCGCGGGACGGACGACGACCGATGACCCGCGAGGACGTGGGCTGGGCCCTGGGAGCGGCCTTCGGCGCGCTGGCGGCGGCGCTGCTGGCCCCAGTGTGGGTGCCGCTGTCGCTGCGGGAGGCGTGGAGGAGGAGGGGGAGATGATGAGTGAGGCGGAGGCCCCGTACCGCGCCCCGCGCATGTCCGACTACGGCAGCGCCCGGGACCTGTTCGAGGCCGCGCGCGAGGCGGCCAGGGACGCGGACCGCATCGCCCGCAACCTCGACCGCATGTCCGCCCGCGAGGGCGTGCGCGCGCAGTCGTACGAGGTGCGGGGGAGGAGCGGGCACAGGCCCGACGCCACCTCCGCCACGGACGCCCGCATGGACTACGAGGAGCGCGTCAGGCTGCGCCAGATGGCCGACTACGGCCTCATAGACCTGGCGTGCTCCGTGCTCTACGGGAGGGACCAGCTCACAGGGGGCCTCTCCGCGCTCATGGGGCCCGCGTACGCCGACTGCCTGTGGTGGCGCTTCTGCGCGGGCGGGACGTGGCCCGAGGTGGCCGAGGGGTGCCAGATGAGCGAGCGCTGGTGTCGCGGCGCCGTGGAGCTCTCGTTCGACGTCATAGACGCCTACGGCCCCGCGCGCGTGGCCGACGGCCTAGGGCTTGCCGAGGTATGAAGTGCATCAAAGCGTATTATTATTCCATTTATTGGATTAGGACACGGAGATTTCCGTCACATTATGCAACATCGTCTTTCCATCGCGCCGCCATCGCCGCGTCGGCGGGAAAACTGCCGGGTCGTGCCAGGTCGTGCCGGGCCGTGCCGCCCCACATGTGAGACGATGGCAGCGTGCAGATTCTGACGGTCGAGGCCCTGGGCGAGCGCCCGGGGCCTCTCTGCGCCCGGGCGCGCCCACGCCCTTCCGGGCGCGGGGCGGTGGGGAGGGGGACGCGATGGCCAACGAGCGGAACCTGCGCCCGCTGCCACCGCAGAGCCACGAGGAAGCCGTGAGCAAGGGCCGCAAGGGCGGCAGGGCGTCCGGGCGCAAGCGCCGCGAGATGCGCGACATGCGCGAGACCTTCCGCGCGATGCTCGACATGCCGCTGCGCAAGGGCGGCGTGACCCAGGCGCAGACCATGGACGGCATGGACGGCAAGAACATGACCGTCGGCCAGGCCATAGCGCTGGCGCAGCTCCGCAGGGCGATGGCCGGGGACACGAGGGCCGCGGAGTTCATCCGCGACACCTCCGGCCAGAGGCCGAGCGAGCGCGTTGAGCTGACGGCGCCCTCCAGGGAGAGCGCGGCTGAGTTCGGCAGGCTGCTCGACGAGGCCATGCGGGATGGGGGATAGCAGGAGGGCGCTCTCGCGCGTCATGTGCGACCACCCTGTCAGGCTCGCCCGCATGATGGGCTATGACCGCCTGGTCGAGTCGCTCCACGACGGCTGGATACGCCGCATGGCGTTCGGCGAGGGTGACTGGACGCTGCAGGCGCACCGAGGCTCCTACAAGACCACGTGCGTCAAGGTGGCGCTCTGGCTGCTCATGGTGACCAGGCCGCAGCTCACCGTCGGCTTCTTCCGCAAGGCGTCGCCGGATGTCGAGGAGGTCATGGCGGCGGTCTCCCGCATGCTCTGCTCCGACACGTCGGCCATGGTGACGGAGACGATCTACGGCAGGCCCGCGCGGGTGACGTCCGCCAGCTCGACGGCCATAAGCACGGACCTCGCGTGCAACGTCTCCGGCCTCCCGCAGCTCTCGGGCTATGGCATCGGCGGCTCGCTCACGGGCAAGCACTACGACGTGGTCTTCACGGACGACGTCGTCACGCTCAGAGACAGGGCGTCCAGGGCCGAGCGCGAGGCCACCAAGGCCTTCTACCGCGAGCTGCAGAACGTGCGCAACAGGGGCGGGCGCATAGTCAACACGGGCACGCCGTGGCACAGGGACGACGCCTTCCAGCTCATGCCAGAGCCGGAGCGGTGGCCGTGGGACGCCACCGGCCTCGTGTCGGACGGTGAGGCGGCAGACCTCCGCAGGGCCATGACGCGCTCGCTCTTCGCCGCGAACTACGAGCTGCGGCACGTGGCCCAGGAGGGCGCGGTCTTCGAGGGCGAGCCGGAGGCGTTCGCGGACGCCACGCTCCTGCACGACGGCGTCATGCACGTCGACGCGGCCTACGGCGGGAGCGACGGCACGGCCGTCACGTGCATCGCCTGGCACGACGGCAGGCCGTACGTCCACGGGGAGCTCTTCCGCGAGACGCACGTCGACCGCTGCATGGGCCGCATCATGGAGCTGCACGAGGCGCTCAGGCTCGGCACGGTGTTCTGCGAGCGCAACGCCGACAAGGGCTACCTGGCCGAGAGGATGCGCGGGATGGGGCTTCCCGTCTCCACGTACCAGGAGACGGCAAACAAGTTCGTCAAGATATCGACCCACGCCCGGGGGCGCTGGGCGGGCCTCGCGCGCCTCGACAGCGCGCGCGACGCCAGCGCGGCCTACTGGGACGAGGTCATGGACTACACCGAGGGCGCCGAGCACGACGACGCGCCCGACTCTCTGGCATGCGCGATTAGGCTCCACGACGACGCGCCGAGGGTGCATCTCTTCAGGGGAGGGATATGAGCGACGCCGCCACCTACGAGCCGCGCGACGGCTACCGCCTGCCGGAGGACGTCCGGGAGGTGTCCGCCGACCTCCTGGCGAGGCTGCTGCACGACTACAGGACCAACCACCTCCCGCGCCTGGACGGGCTGCGCCGCATGTACGAGGGCGACCACGCCGTGCTGCGCCAGAGGGCCAAGGAGGCGTACAAGCCCGACAACCGCCTGGTCGCGAACTACGCCCGCCAGATCGTGGACTCCATGGTCGGCTACTTCCTGGGCGTGCCGGTGAGGCTCGCCGGGGACGACGAGGCCGTCGTGTCGTGGCTCAACGACTGGGGCGCGCTCAACGACGCGGACGACCTCGACGCGGAGCTCTCGAAGGTGGCGGACGTCTACGGCCGCTCCTACGAGCTCATGTGGCGCGACCCGGAGGCGAACCCGCGCTCGTCGGTCGTGAGCCCGACGAACTGCTTCGTCGTGCGCGACGACACGGTCGAGGGCCGCATCGTCTTCGCCGTGCGCTTCTGGATGGACGACAACCGCTTCGACGGGCGCTCCGACACGACGCGCGGGACGCTCTACGACAGCGCGTACGAGACGCCGTTCGAGCTCGTGGGCGGCACGCCCAGGTTCGGCGAGGCGGTGCCGCACGGATTCGCGGACGTGCCGGTCGTGGAGTACGTGAACAACGAGGAGCGGCAGGGGCTCTTCGAGGGCGTCATGTCGCTCATAGACGCGCACGACAAGGCGCTCAGCGAGAAGGCCAACGACGTCGAGTACTACGCCGACGCCTACCTCAAGATCCTCGGTGCCGACGTGGACAAGGAGACGCTCGACTACCTGCGCGACTCGCGCATCATCAACCTGGCGGGTCGCGACTCGTCAGGCGTGGTGGTGGACTTCCTCTCGAAGCCCGACGCGGACGGCACGCAGGAGCACCTCATAGACCGCCTGGAGCGGCTCATATTCACGCTCTCGATGGTCTCTGACCTCAGCTCCGAGGGCTTCGACACGAGCTCCGGCATAGCCATCAAGTACCGCCTGCAGGCGATGAGCGACCTCGCCATGGTCAAGGAGCGCAAGTTCCGGCGCGGGCTGTCAAGGCGCTGGCGGCTGCTCTCGGGCTACGCGGCGTCCCCCCTGGCCGAGGACGCCTGGGCTGGCGTGAGGGCCGTCTTCACGCGCAACCTGCCCAGCAACCTCCTCGAGGAGAGCCAGATAGCTGGCAACCTCTCGGGCGTCACGTCCGAGGAGACGCAGCTCTCGGTGCTCTCGTGCGTGGGCAGCCCCGCCGACGAGATGGCGCGCAAGGCGGCGGAGCTGGAGTCGCGCGCCGCCGCGCTGGTGCCCCGGAGGGGCGGTCAGGAGGCGTAGTTGGCCACCTACTGGGAGCGCCGCATCGCGCGTGCCGACGCGGCCATGGAGTCAGACGAGCGCGCCCTGGCCAGGCGCGTCTCCAGGGCCTACGAGACCGAGATGGCCGACCTCTCCAAGGAGATCGCGAGCTACTACGAGCGGTACGGGCGGGACGGCGTCCTGCGCTACCGAGCGATGCTCGAGGCGATGGGCGAGGCAGACCGCGACCTCCTCATGCGCGACTGCGACGCCTGGGCCACGGCCCACCCGGAGCACGCTGACATGGTGGAGATACGCAAGTCCATATACAAGCTCGACCGCCTGGAAGGCCTGCAGGCGTCGGCGAGGCTGCACCTGGCCCGCGCCACGGCGGAGGCCACGGACGGCCTGGGCGACCACCTCGCCCGCCAGGCCGCGCGCGGGGCAAACGCGGTGGCCGAGGCCATGGGCTATGGCTCGTCGTTCCACGCGATGGACGACGACGCGATCAGGCGCTTCGTGGGCACCAGGTGGAGCTCCGGCGAGAGCTACAGCGAGAAGGTCTGGAACAACGCCGACAAGGTCGCCGCCTACGTCCAGGACGACATGGCCAGGGCGCTGGCGCGCGGCGAGTCCTGGCAGCGCCTGCGCGACGAGGTCTCCAGGCGCTTCGTGGGCGTCTCGGAGCGCGACGTCATGCGCCTCGTCTGCACCGAGGGCACCTACGTCTCGCGCCAGGCGCAGCTCGCAGAGCTCGCCCGCGAGGGCTTCTCCGAGTACCGCGTGGAGCCCGTGGGGGACGAGCGCACCTGCGGGCTCTGCTCCGCGCTCGTGGGGAAGTCCTTCCGCGTCGAGGACGCCATGCCCGGCGTGAACCTGCCGCCGATACACCCGAACTGCCGCTGCCAGATAGCGCCCGCCGTCGACGACTGGGACGCCTGGATGCGCGAGCAGGTGGACCGGAAGAGGGCCGAGCTCGCCGCAAGGCGCATGGCCGATGACGGCGAGCGTGCGAAGAGGGCGCGCGCCGTCCAGGACGAGTGCGGCCGCATCGAGAGCGGCTTCGGGCGCGTATGGAGGGACTACAGGGCAACAGGAAAGAGCCGCAAGGGCTACGACGAGACGGTGAACGCCTACCTCTCGTCGATATCGGACGGGCGCGTGAGCGCCGAGTACGGGGCGAAGCCGAAGGCCAAGGAGGTGCAGGCCGCCACGTGGCTCGCCAGGAACGGACATAAGGTGAGGTTCAACTTCGAGACGAACAAGCCAGGTTCCAATACGGCAGACGTGTCGGTGGATGGTATCACCTACGAAATCAAGCGCCTTGAGACGCACAACGCGCACAAGGCAAAGACGCGGATAGGGGAGGCGGCGCGGCAGTGCGCGAACATCATCGTCGACCTCTCCCTGAGGACGCTCACGGAGGCGCAGGAGGAGGATGTCCTGCAGGCCATGATCGCGAAGAGTGACATAGACGTCATCGTCGCCCTCACCGACCTTGCGGAGAGGGTCTTCAGATAGAAAGCGACGCCGATTCTCTCACCTGGTTCGAATACCTGGTCGGAGTTCGGCGTCAATGAAAGTATACCCGATTTCGGGGCGTGGCGAAACTGGCATACGCGCGTGCCCCAGGAGCACGTGGCCGTGCGGCCGTGCGGGTTCGAGTCCCGCCGCCCCGACCAGATTGGAACCCATGAGGAAGGTAACGAGGTGCGCCCGCTGCTCGTCGTGCGCGAGGGTCGCCGGCTGCGGATTCGTGGCGTCCGAACGCCTGGTCTGCACGGACACGGGCCGATGGGTGGACGCCGACGACGGCTGCACCTTCGGCGAGCGCGGGGAGCCGACGGTCGGCGTCGTCCCGTGCGAGGCCCGCGTGGACGGCTACCGCCCCGCGATGCAGCCAGCGGGGTGGTAGGGATGCCCACCGTGACCATCTGGCACGCCACGTGGTGCGCCCCGTGCGGGGCCACCCTGCGCGACCTCGTGCCGCTCCTGGAGGAGGAGGGCGTGGAGCCCATCACCAAGGACGTCGACTGGTGCCCGTGCGAGGCCACGGGCAGGCGAATCGACTACCTGCCGACCGTGACGGTCGACGACGGCGGCGACGAGCTGATGCGCTGCCGCGGCTACCCGACCGGCGAGGCGGTGGGCAGGATCGTGGAGCTTTGCGGGTAGCGGCTGCCGGGGACGGTGGCCCGCCCGCGCGTCCGAGACGTGACGACGCTAAAAGCACCGTGGGAAGGCCGAGCCGCAGGGCCACGACGTGCGGGGAGAAGGAGTGCTACGGATGGCGCAGGAGGAAGGCGGCACCCAGCCGCAGGGCGAGGGCACGCAGAGCCAGCAGCAGGCGCGGCAGGCCGACCCGACCGGACGGGGCGAGGGCGCGCAGCAGGGCGGCAGGACCTACACCGACGCGGACGTGGACGCGATCATCGCGAAGAAGTTCGCCAGGTGGCAGGAGCAGCAGGAGGCCAAGGTCGCGGAGGCCGCGAAGCTCGCCGAGATGAACGCGACCCAGAAGGCCGAGTACGAGCGCGACCAGCTGCAGAAGCGCCTTGACGAGCTCGAGCGCGAGAGGTCGGTCTCCGGCATGGTGGCCGAGTCTAGGAGGCAGCTCTCAGCGCGCGGTATCAGCGTCCCTGACGAGCTCGTCAGCCAGCTCGTTGGCGAGACCGCCGAGGGCACCAAGAGGGCGGTCGACGCCTTCGCCGACGCCTTCGACGCGGCCGTCGAGTCCGCCGTGAGGGCTCGGCTCTCGGGCAGTGCGCCAAAGGTCGGCAGCGCGGGCAAGCCGATGACCAAGAACGAGGTCATGGCCATCAGGGACACCGCAGAGCGCCAGAGGGCCATCCGCGAGCACATGGAGCTGTTCAGCAACCAGTAGAAAGAGGCATGAAATGGCAAAGACAAACGTCAGCTACCCCGAGGACGGCGTCACCAAGGCGGCCGACCTCGCGCCGGAGATCTCCGTCGACTACGTCAACCGCTTCACCACGGGCATCCAGAAGCTGCAGGCGCTCCTGGGCGTCTCCAACCTCATCCCCGTGGCAGAGGGCGGCACCGTCAAGACGTACAAGTACACCAGCGACATCAAGAAGGGCAACGTCGCGGAGGGCGAGTACATCCCGCTGTCCAGCGTCAAGCGCACCCTCGACCAGACCTACGCCCTCGCCCTCAACAAGTGGCGTCGCAACACCACCGCCGAGGCCATCCAGTCCAAGGGCCAGGCGAGGGCCATCAACGAGACGGACTCCAAGTTTGTGGCGGGCGTCCAGGGGCTCGTCCGGGAGGACCTGCTCGCGGCCGTCACCGGAACCTCCAAGACCTCCAAGGCGGGCAAGACCCTCCAGGAGGCGCTCGCCAACATGTGGGGCGCGCTCGAGGTCGTGTTCGAGGACTACGAGGGCTTCGGCGACGTCGACGGCGGGGACTCCTCCAAGTACGTCTTCTTCGTCAACCCCACCGACATCGCGGCCTTCCTGGGCACCGCGCAGGTGAGCACCCAGAGCGCCTTCGGCCTGAACTACCTCAGGGACTTCCTGGGCCTCGGCACGGTGTTCTCCACCGCCAAGGTCGCGGCTGGCACCATCTACGGCACCGCCGCGCAGAACCTGAACATCGCCTACGTGCCCGCCAACGGCGGCGACCTCGCGCGCACCTTCGGCCTCACGAGCGACGCCACCGGCCTCGTCGGGATGACCCACTCCGTGGTCACGACCAACGCGACCATCGACACGCTCCTCATGAGCGGCGTCAAGGTCTTCCCCGAGGTCTCCGACGCCGTCCTCAAGGGCACCATCACGCCCGCAGGGGCCTAAGTCCTAGGGGGTGACGCCATGAGCGTCCTGGAGCGCGTCAGGGCCCGCCTGGAGGGCTGGGAGGACGTCCCCACGGACTCCTGGCTCTCCGAGGCCGTCCAGACGCTGTCGGACCGCGTGTGCCTGCGCTGCGGCGTGGCCGCGCTGCCGCCCATGGCGGAGTCCATTGTGGCCGACGCCACGGTGAAGGCCGTGAACCGCCGCTTCGACGAGGGCATAGCGTCCGAGTCGGAGGGCCAGGGCGGCACCATGTCCGTCTCCTTCGCCGACGACCTCCTGTCCGAGTACGACCGGGAGCTGTCCGCGCTCGCCGACATGGCCCGCGCGGGCGGCTCGTCCGAGCTGCCACGGGTGAGGTTCCTGTGAGGTGGCGCGTGGCGGAGCTCTTCGAGCTCGCGGACACCGGGCGGCGCGACCGCCTGGGGAACCGGGTGACCGAGAGGCGCAGCCTGGGCCGGGCGCGCGTGCGCGCGGCGCCGTGGGGAGTCGTGTCCACCGCCAACGAGGGCAACGGCTACGACGCCTGCGACCTCACGCTGGTCACCACCGCGCCGCTCGCGACCGTCCGCAGGGCGGACGAGCTGACGCTCGGCGGCGAGACGTTCGGGGTCAGGCAGGTGTCAGACCTGGGGCGGCGCAGGGCGCTCTCCTGCGCGAGGCAGAAGGGGGCCGTGGCATGAGCGTCACGCTGGACGACGGCGGGCTCGCTGGCGCGCTCTCGGAGCTCGCCCGGCTCTCCGCCGGGGTGGCCGTCAAGGCCACGGTCAACCAGATGGCCGAGGACCTGAGGGCCAGCACCCCACGCAGGTCCGGAGACCTGGTGGGGTCCCTCAAGCAAAGCGTCTCAGACGCCAAGGGCACGATCGGATACACCGTCGAGTACGCCCCTCACGTCGAGTACGGGCACAGAGCCGGGAGGTCGTCGTACGTCGAGGGCCAGCACTTCCTGTCCCAGGAGGTCAAGGTGGGTCAGGCCGTGCTCGCGCGTAGGATCGGCGAGGAGCTGAGGAGGCGGGGGCTGTGAGCAGGCGAACGCTCAGGCGGATTTCGCCCGTGGACCTCGTGGCGGCCGTGGTCGCGCGCGTGTCCGAGGGAACGGGGACCAAATGCGTCCTCAACCCGGACGGCGAGGAGTCGCCGCTCTACTCGGCGTCGCTCGTCGGGACGAGGCCCGGAAAGTCAAAGTCCATGTTCCTGGACGTCTACCAGATCCAGCTCCACGCCATATCCGCGCCGTCCGGCTCGAGCGAGTCCGTCATGGGCATGGTCGCGGCGCTGGAGGAGGCCATGGAGCGCGACGTCGCCCTCCCGGCCCCCTTCTGGCTCGTGCGCCAGGACGACATGGGGATACAGAACGTCAAGCGCGACCCGACGGGCGAGTGGCACGCCATCGTGGCGTACGAGCTCACCGTCTCGTACGGGCTCATGATCAAGTAGACGCCGCGCGAGCGGCAGAGAGGGGCGAGAGATGCCCGAACCCAAGACCAATTTCGACTCGGGTGCGTACTGCCAGACCGGCGGCGGCGCGGCCGTCGTGAAGGGGAACGACGTACTCACCTGCATCTTCAGCGCGGACGGCACGAAGCTCCTCGCCATCGACGGCGAGAAGGACGCGAAGCTCTCGCTGTCCGCCGACACCACCAGCTTCAGCTCCAAGGACTCGAAGGGCGCGTGGCAGAGCAACCGCCCGTCTACCAAGAGCTGGGAGCTGTCGATAGACACGGCCCTGGTCAAGGACGCGGAGTCCAACAAGGCCATCCGCAAGGCGTTCGAGGACGGGACCGCCCTCTGCGTCAAGCAGGTCTACGACGACGAGGGCTACGCCCCGCGAGGCGGCGGCCTGGCCTTCGTCACCAAGTACGAGGACGACTCGCCCTCGGACGACATCATCTCCATATCGGTGTCCCTCACAGGCTCCGGCAAGTGGACCTGGTTCGACATCGACACAGAGGCGGCGGCGAAGGCCACGGCGAAGCCCAGCAACCGCCAATAGGCGGGCAGGGGACGACAGACGGAGGGGGCCTGCGGGCCCCCTCCCCATGAAAGGGGAGCCCGATGGAAGAGAAGCAGCAGACGACCCTCGAGGCGGGGGGCGTCACCTACGAGCTCGTCTACGCGGCAAAGCGCGTGGACATGGTCGAGTCGGCGCTCGGAAACCGAAGCATCCTGAGCGTGTTCGGGGGCGCGCCCTCGATGAAGGACATGCGCACGCTCGCCGCCTACGGCCTGCGCGAGGTCGGCTCCGCCGCCTGGGTGAACCCCGGCAGGGCCCTCTCGGTATGCGGGGACTACATCGAGGAGAACGGCCTCTCCTCCCTCATGGAGCTCGCGTCCACGGCGGTGATGCGCGACTGCGGCTTCCTGTTTCGATAGCAGGATCGCGGCCCCGCGTCTCGTCAGATGCCAGGTCGAGCACACGGACTCCGACTGGCTCTCCCTCGTGCCGCCAGGGCTCGCCGCCGACGCCCAGTGGGCGTGGGTCGCGGCCAGGACGGGATGGACGCCCTCGCAGCTCGCGGAGCTGACCGACTCGCAGCTCGTGCTGCTCGCGAGGGCCATGGAGGAGCGCGACGCGCAGCTGGCCGAGACCGTGCGCGACGCCGTCCTGAACGCGCTCGCGAACGGAATGTCCAAGAGGGGCTCGAAGGCGGTCGCGCTGTTCGAGCCCGCGCCCGACAGGGCGCGCCGCATGGGACGCGCCGAGGCGATGGGGAAGATGGCGGCCATAGAGGCCTCGATGGGATAGGGGGACCCGGTGGCCGACTACACGCTCTGCGCCGAGGTGACGGCGGACGTCTCCGGCTTCACGGCCGGGATGGGGGAGGCCTCCTCCTCCATGGAGGAGTTCCAGGGCAAGTGCCGCAAGGCCAGCAGGTCCGTCAGGGCGGACATCGACTCAGCCGCGAGGGGCTCGTCCTCGTCGATGGGGGAGTTCGGCAGGAGGTGCAAGGTCGCGGCGGACTCGGCCACGGCCTCCATGGAAGGCGCTGCGGGCAGGGTCGGCTCCGCGTGGGAGGGCCTCAGGGGCCGCGCCACGGCGGCGGTGGACGGCGTCAGGGAGCGCTTCTCGGCGGCGATTGGCGGCGTCAGGGAGTCCGTCGCGGGCGCTGCGGTCTCCCTCGACGACCGCCTCGGAGGGGCCCTCACGAAGGCGGTCGGCACGGCGCAGGGGGCGTTCGGGAAGATCGCGTCCGTCGCGCGGTCGGCGCTCGGCCCGGTGGCACCGATGGCCAAGGGAGCGTTCTCGGCGCTGTCCGGCGCTGCCAGCGCGGCGTTCTCCGCCCTGTCGGGGGCCGCGCTGGCCGGGGTCGGCGCGGCCGTCACGGCGATGGGGACCCTCTCGGCCGCGTCGCTCGCCGCCTATGCGGACTACGAGCAGCTCGCGGGCGGCGTCCAGACC
>CAMXZR010000035.1 GCA_947253595.1 uncultured Olsenella sp.
GCTGCCCTCGGTCTTCTTGCCGTCGATCTCCTTGGGGCAGGTCCAGCCCTTGGGGGTCTTGAAGACGATCATGGGGTACGCGGGACGCTCGGTCTCGCCGGCGAGCGCGCGCCACTTGATGTCGCAGATCTCGTTGAAGACCTGCTCGAGCAGGGCGGCGAAGCGACGGTGAATCGAGATGACGGGCTCGTCGTCGAAGCCGGCAACGAAGGTGTAGGGATGGTAGCCCATGCCGCGGAAGAACTCGTTGCGCTCCTCGTCGGAGATGCGGGCGAGGATCGTGGGGTTGGCAATCTTGTAGCCGTTGAGGTGCAGGACCGGCAGGACGATGCCGTCGGTGAGGGGGTTGACCAGCTTGTTGGTCTGCCAGGAGGTGGCAAGGGGGCCGGTCTCCGCCTCGCCGTCACCCACGACGGCGAAGGCGAGCAGGCTGGGGTTGTTGAGAACCGCGCCGTAGGCGTGGCTCAGGGTGTAGCCGAGCTCGCCGCCCTCGTGGATGGAACCTGGGGTCTCGGGGGCGAAGTGGCTGGGGATGCCGCCGGGGTAGCTGAACTGGCGGAAGAAGCGCTGCAGACCGGCCTCGTCGTCCGTGATCTGGGGGTAGTACTCGCGGTAGGTCCCGTCGAGCAGGGACTGGGAGGTGCCGGCGGGTCCGCCGTGGCCCGGCCCCATGAAGAACACGACGTTTTGGCCGTGGTCGTGGATGAAGCGGTTGACGTGGCCCATCAGGAAGTTGAGGCCCGGGGTGGTTCCCCAGTGGCCGACGAGGCGGTGCTTCACGTCGTCGCGGCTGAAGTCGCGCGCCTGACCGCTCTTCTCGTCCACGAAGTCGTCGCGCATGAGGGGGTTGCTGCGCAGGTAGATCTGGCCGACGGACATGTAGTTGGCGGCACGCCAGTACTTGTCGACCCAAGCCACCTCCTCCTCGGCGACAGGGGCATCGAGCTTCTTCCAGGGGGTACCCAAATCTTCTGCCATGCGGACTTCCCTTCATCCGAACGTCTAGGTAACACGTTTGCGCATAAACACGACAAAAACGCAAAGGACGCCAATATGCTTCGTCCATTTTAGCCTACGAGTGGATGATCGGCCCCCCATTTTGACCGCTGACCGAATGCCTCTGGCAAATTTCTCCAAACATGAGATAAGAGCGTTTAGCACCCACGCAAGGCGTGGGATGGCTCCCGCCGACGTCTCGCGCTGCCCCACCGAAAACCCCACCCACCGCATGTGAGGGCCTGGCCGGTCGCGCTAGCGTACGAGACAGCAGGCCGCCACGCGGGCGGGCGCACGTCTTGGGGAGAGGGGCTCCTATGCCAGTTGCCACCAGGCCTTTCGGTCGCTGCGAGGACGGACGGGAGGTCCGCCTCTTCGAGCTCCAGAACTCTTCGGGCATGCGGGCCTGCATAACCGACCTAGGCGCATGCCTGCAGGCGGTGGTGGTCCCCGATGGGAGGGGCAGCTTCGTCGACGTCACCCTGGGCTACGACGGCGCCCCCGGGTACCTGCGCAACGGGGCAGACTTCGGCGCCATCGTGGGCAGGAACGCCAACCGCATCGCCGACGCCAGCTTCGAGCTGGCGGGCACGACCTACCACCTGGCGGCAAACGACGGACCCAACAGCCTGCACTCGGGCCCCCACTTCTGGTTCGAGCGCCCCTGGAAGCTCGCGGACGGACCGCGGCAGAACGAGGACGGCAGCTGCCAGCTCACGCTGAACCTCCTGAGCAGGCCGGGCGACCAGGGCTTTCCCGGCGCCCTCGACGTCTACCTGACCTACCGCCTCTTCGAGGACGACCGCCTCGAGCTGAGCTTCGAGGCGACGCCCTCGAAGACCACCATCGTCAACCTAACCTGCCACGCCTACTGGAACCTCAACGGGCACGCCGCAGGCTCCATCCCCTCGCACGAGCTCTGGCTCGACTGCGACCGGTACACGCCCTCAGATGCGCGCCTCATCCCCACCGGCAAGCTCGCGGAAGTCGCAGGGACGCCCTACGACTTCCGCAGGCCCAAGGCGATCGGCCAGGACATCTGGCGCGTGCCCGGCGGCTACGATACCAACTACGTGCTCAAGAACGACGAGCGGGTGGAGAGGGTCGCCCGCCTGACGGGGGACCGAAGCGGCATCTGGATGGACGTCTGGACCGACGCACCGGGCCTGCAGCTCTACACCGCGGGCGGGCTCGACGCCCCGGGCAAGGGCGGCGCGCGGCACGGCCGCTTCGACGGCGTGGCACTGGAGACCCAGTTCTTCCCCGACGCCATCCACCACAAGGACTTCCCCCAGCCGGTCTATGCACCGGGTCATCCCTTCGTCTCGCGCACGGCCTTCGCCTTCGGCCACACGGAGTAGGGGCGCGTCGCGCCAACCCGCATGGCATGGCCAGCGACGCCGTACACGCGCGCCTCTCTCGCCCAGCGCTCCTCCCGCCTGGCGCTCACGTCTGCGCCCGATGCGTGCGCACGGACCACGAAAGCGTCCAACACGTCTGAAGGCGTTGCGTTTGCCCAGATAATAGACTGAGAAAAGACGCGTTCGACGTTGTCGGAGAATCTTCGCGCGCGTTGGACGTCGTCAATGCAAGCTCACGCGCGTTGGGCGTCGTCAATGCAAGCTCGCGCGCATTCGGCGCCGCAGGCGGCGGTCCACGCGTGTTGGGTGCCGTCGACGAGAGGCGCAGAACGGCCGCCAACTGGCAGGGCGGTCGGCGGCCGCGCGATCAGACGTCCCGGCCGTGTCTCCCCCGGCTATGCCAGCTGCGCCTCCGCAGCCTTCTCGGCCTCGTTCGCACGACCGAAGTCTGCCAGCCAGGTCCTATAGCCCGCAACGTCGTCCGCATCGGGCTCGAGCGTCAGCTGCTCCATGCCCGCGAAGACGCGCTCGTCCAGGAAGCTCGAGAGCGACTGGCCCTCTGCCTTGTTGACCATGTACGAGGCGGCCACGGCCTGGCCCCAGGCGCCGCCCTCCCCTGCGGTCGCCGTCACGGTGACGGGCGCCTCGAGCGCCGCCGCAAGCAGACCCTGGGCCACCTTGGGCGTCTTGAAGATGCCCCCGTGCCCGTACAGCTTGTCGATGCGAACGCCCTCCTCGCGCAGGGCCTCGTTGCCGGCGGCCAGCGCGCCGAACGCCGCCATGATGTGACAGCGCATGAAGTTGGCAACGTCCAGACGCGCGTTCTGCCTGCGCAGGAAGAGGGGAAAGCCCGTCTGCACGCCCATGACCGTCTCGCCCGAGACGAAGGGCAGCGACACCAGGCCGCCTGCGTCCCTCTCGCCCTTGAGCGCCTCGTTGAAGAGGGTGGCGAAGATGCTGGCCTTGTCTACCTCCTGGCCCATGACGCGCAGGAAGTCGGCAAGGAGGTCGACCCAGGCGTTGATGTCAGAGCTGCAGTTGTTGCAGTGGACCATGGCGACGGGGTCTCCCATGGGGGTCGTGACCAGATCGATCAGGGGGTTTGAGGGGTCCTTGAGCGCATGCTCGAGCACGACCATCGAAAAGACCGAGGTGCCGGCCGAGACGTTGCCCGTGCGCGGCGCAACCGCGTTGGTGGCGATCATCCCGGTGCCCGCGTCTCCCTCGGGCGGGCAGACGGGGCAGCCCGCCTCCAGGTCGCCGTCGTGGTCCAGGAAGCGCGCGCCCTCCTCGCTCAGGCGGCCCGCAACCTCTCCGGCCACCATCACGCGGGGGAGAAGGTCCTCGACCCTCCATGCGACTCCGCTCCGGGCCACGAGCTCGTCGAACTTGGCGAGCATCCCGGCGTCGTAGTCCCTGGTTGCCGAGTCGATGGGAAACATGCCCGAGGCGTCACCCACCGAGAGCACGTGCTCCCCCGTGAGCCTGCGGTGCGCGTAGCCCGCCAGGGTGGTGAGGCTCGCGATGCGACCGACGTGCTCCTCCCCGTCCAGGACGGCCTGGTAGAGGTGGCTCACGCTCCACCGCTCGGGGATGTGGAAGCCGAAGAGCCCGGACAGCTCGCAGGCCGCACGGGTCGTGGTGGTGTTGCGCCAGGTGCGGAAGGGCACGAGCAGCCCCCCATCGGCGTCGAAGGGCAGGTAGCCGTGCATCATGGCGCTCACGCCCAGGCCGGCGACGCGGCGCAGGGTCACGCCGTATCGTGCGAGCACGTCGGCCTTGAGGGCGGCGTAGGCGGCGGCGATGCCCTCGTCCAGCTCCCGCTGGGCGTAGGTCCAGTAGCCATCGACCAGGGAGTTCTCCCAGTCGAAGGCGCCAATGGCGATGGGCTGGTCGTCGGCGTCGTCCAGGACGGCCTTGATGCGCGTGGAGCCGTACTCGATGCCCAGGGTGCACTTCCCCGCCTCGAGCTCGCAGACGATCTGTCGGGTGGTCTTCGTCATGTCTCCTCCAAGGGAAGGGCCGCAGCCCACAGAGAGCCGCGGCCCAGGTCAGCCAGAGATGCGGGTCGCCGCAGGGCAGCGCCCACGGCGCGGACAGGGCCTAGCGGTAGTACACCTCGCCCAGCCTGAGGTCGCGCTGGAAGTCGCGGAGCCTGGTGTTCTCGTCGATCACCACGGCCTCGATGCCCATGGCCTCGGCCCAGTCGACCATCTGGTCTGCGGTGAGGTCGTAGGACATGGCGGTGTGGTGCGCTCCGCCGGCATAGATCCAGGCGGTGGTGCCCACCTTGAGGTCGGGACGCGGGGTCCAGAAGACGGTGCCGGTGGGCAGGAGCGGCATGGGCCTCTGGACCTTCTTGCAGTCCACGTCCTGGACGATCAGGCGAAAGCGGTTGCCCAGGTCGACAAGGGAGGTGGCGATGGCGGGGCCGGTCTTGGCGGTGAAGATGAGGCGCGCGGGGTCCTCGCGGTCGCCCATCGAGAGCGGGGTCGCGCGGATCGAGACCTTGCCGTCGGCGACGGAGGGGTCGACCTCGGCCATGTGGGACTCGAGGATGCCCTCCTTGCCCTTGACCAGGTTGTAGGTGTAGTCCTCCATGAGCGCGGAGCCCTTGGCATCCGCCATGCCGGCGGTCATGACCTTCATCAGGCGCACCATGGCAGGGGTCTTCCAGTCGCCCTCGGGACCGAAGCCATAGCCCTTCTGCATGAGACGCTGGATGGCCAGGGACGGCAGCTGCTTGAGGCCGCCCAGGTCGCCGAAGTGGTCCGAGAAGGCGTTGTAGCCGTGCTCGACCAGGAAGCGCTCGATGCCGATCTCCTGTGCGGCCTGCACCTCCACGTGACGACGGAACTCCCCGGGGTCACGGCCGTCCAGCACCAGGTCGTAGGTATCGTAGTACTCGTCGGTCAGGGCCTTGGCCTCGGCGTCCGTCACTCCCTCGACGTAGGGGACGAGGTCGTTCACGGGCCAGGCGTCGACGGTCCAGCCAAACTTGACCTCGGCCTCGACCTTGTCTCCGTCGGTCACCGCGACGTTGCGCATGGTGTCGGCGAAGCGCGCGACGCGGATGTTGCGGCTCTCGTTCACGCCGACGGCGACGCGCTGCCAGGAGCCCAGCTCAGCCTGCGCCTCGGGGTCCCTCCAGAAGCCGAAGACCACCTTGTGGTTCCAGCGCATGCGGGCGAAGATGTGCCCCAGCTCGCGCTCGCCGTGGGCGGCCTGGTTCTCGTTCATGAAGTCCATGTCGATGGTGTCGTAGGGAATCTCCTCGTTGTACTGCGTCGCGAACTGGCACAGCGGCTTGCGGAGGTCCCGGAGGCCCAGGATGTAGGACTTCGCGGGCGAGAAGGTGTGCGCCCAGGTGATAATGCCGGCGCACTCGTCGTCCATGTTCGCGGCGTTGAAGGTGGCGCTGATCACGTCGCTGGTGAGCAGGTTGGGCTTGAGCACGACCTCGAAGGGGACGAGCTCGCTGGCGTTGAGCTCGTCCACGACCTCCGCCGCGTGCTGGGCCACGTGGGCCAGCACCTCGTCGCCGTAGAGGTCCTGGGTGCAGGGGCAGAACCAGAACTTGTACTGCTTGATCTTCAGCATGTCGAGCCTCCTTTGCGTGCCGCGGACGACTGCGGCGGGACTGTTGCGGGAGGGCGGGTCCCGGTCGGGACCCGCCCGAGAGAGGACTACTTGATGACCTGACTGCCCTCGCGATCGGAGAAGAGCGCCAGGAAGATCAGGAACACGATGCCCATGATGAGCTGCTTGGGGGCCGCCTCGAAGCCCATCATCGAGAGGCCACGGTCCAGGATGCAGTAGGTCAGGACTCCCACGACGATGTTGGAGAAGCGCACCTTGGCGCCGCCCGAGATGGGCAGGCCCCCCAGGACGAGGGCGAGCATGATCTGGGTCTCCATCATGTTGCCGCCGGTGGCCGTGACCGAGCCATTGCGAATGGCCAATATGAAGGCGGCGAATCCCGTGATGCAGCCGGCGGCGACGTAGACCAGGACCTTGGTGCGCTGGACGTCGATTCCCGCGAAGCGCGCCGCCGTCTGTCCCGCACCGATCGCCTTGAGGTTCGCGCCCAGCGGCGTGAAGGTGAACGCGGCGTAGAAGACCACGAGACAGGCGATGGTGATGACCATGAGCAGCGTGGGATTGTTGAGGTCGGCCTGCAGGTAGCCGGCACCCTGCGCGGGGGAGTTGGTGGTGAGGAAGGCCACCACGCCGCGCAGCAGGAACATGGTGCAGATCGTGACGATGAACGAGGCTATCTGCCTCCTCACGTGGAAGTATGCGTTGACCGCGCCGATCGCGGCACCCGTCGCGATTCCGCCCAGGACGGCCAGGACCGGGTTGACCTGCGACAGGTAGCAGACCACGATGCAGCAGACGCCGATCATGGAGCCCTGGCTGAAGTCGAGCGACCCCATGGACATGATCATGAACACGCCGATGGCAGCAATCATGAGCACGTAGGTCGAGTTGAGGATGAGCCTGATGTTCTTGACCTGGACGAGCCTTCCGCCAGTGGCGACGGCAAAGAACAGGAAGATCAGGAGGAAGCCGAGCAGCGGCAGGACGGAGCGCACGTTGATCCTAGAGAGAAGTCCGGGCCTCGTCCGCTCGCCACCCTCGCCCGCCACGGTGGCAACGCCATTGGTTTCGGTCATCTTGTTCGCCTCCTAAACCATCAGAGAGATGAGGTCTTGCTCGCTCAGGCCGCGGGAGCGCTTGAGTTCGCCGTTGATCTTGTGGTCCTTCATCACGAGGATGCGGTCGCACATGCCGATGAGCTCCATGATCTCCTCGGATATGACCAGGATGGCCTTGCCGTCCTTGCGCATCTGGTCCATGAGGGCGTAGATGTCGGCCTTGACCTTGATGTCGATGCCACGAGTGGGCGAGTCGAGCAGGAGGATGTCAGACTCGGCGCCCAGCCAGCGCGCGAGGACGACCTTCTGCTTGTTGCCGCCCGAGAGCGCGGAGACGAACTGGCTCACGCCGACCATCTTGACCGACATGCCCTTGGCGTGGCGCTCCGCGAACTCGCGCTGCCTCTTTGCCAGGAGGGGAAGTCCCATCTTGCGCAGCGAGGGCAGCGTGACGTTGTCCTGGATGGTGTCGGCTATGATGAGCGATTCGTTGTCGCGGTCCTTCGAGGCGTAGGCGATGGAGTGGTCGATGGCGCAGTTGATGCTGTCGACGCTCGTGCCGTCCGAGAGCGTGACCTCGCCCGTGCGCTCGTAGGAGGCGCCGAAGAGGGCCTTGCCCACCTCGTGCATGCCGCACTCGGAGAGGCCACCGATGCCCAGTATCTCTCCGGAGCGCAGTTCGAGCGAGACGTCCTCGAGCTGGCCGGGGACGCTGACCCCCCTCATGGAGAGGGCCACGCCCGCGGCGAGCGACTCGCCGTAGTCCTCGCGGTAGTAGTGGCCGCTCATCTGGCGGCCGACCATGAGGGTCTTGAGCTCCTCCTCGGTCACGTCCTTGGCGCTGACGGTCTTGATGAACTCGCCGTCGCGCAGGATGCTGATCGTGTCGGACATCGAGAGGACCTCGGCCATGTCGTGGCTGATGAAGATCACGGTGCGACCGTCGTCGCGAACCTTGTTCATGACGCTGAAGAGCTTGTAGCGGCCGTTCTGGCTGAGGGCTGTGGTGGTCTCGTCCACGACGAGCACCTTGGGAGCGAACCAGGTGGAGCGCACGATTTCGACGAGCTTGCGGTCCTCGAAGTTGTAGTTCTCGATGGGGTCGGTGGCCTTGATGTAGTCCAGGCCGTAGTCGGAGAGGAGCTCCTGCGCCTTCTTGTACATGGCGCGGGTGTTCTTGACCCCTCCGTTGATGAACTGGTCCTCGTCTCCCAGGAACATGTTCTCGGCGACGGTGAGGCCGTCGAGGGTACCCTGCTCCTGGACGATGACGGCAGCACCGTGGTGGTTGGCGTCGACCTGGTTCCTGGGCGCGATCTTCTCGCCGTCCAGCTCGAACGTGCCCTCTCCGATGCTGATGATGCCGGTGAGCATGTTGGTGAACGTCGACTTGCCGGAGCCGTTCTCGCCTATGAGGGCGTGCACCTCCCCCTTGCGGAAGTCCAGAGAGACGTGGTCCACGGCATGCGTGGGCCCGAAGCGCTTGTCGATGCCCACCGCATGGAGCATGATTTCCCCTGCCATCCTGCGTCCTCCCCTCCTACTTGACGACGGCGCCGTTGCGGTGCCTGGTGGTGAGCGTGACGATGGCGAGCAGCGTCGCGCCGGTGACGATGTTGTTGACGGTCGTGGGCATGCCCAGGGCCACGAAGCCCGCGAAGATCATGGCGACGATGTACTCGCCGATCAGGATGGACACCACGGGGTGGCCGTACTTCTTGAAGGCCAGGCCGAAGAAGGTGCCCATGAGGGGCTGGAAGTTGAGCGCCTGCGAGAGCATGCCGGTCTGCGGCGTCTGCGCGGTGCCGTAGCCCAGGTAGAGGATGGACATGATGCCCATGAAGGTGCCGCAGAGCATGAAGGCGATGGCCTTGTAGCGGTCGACGTCGACGCCCATGTTCTTTGCCACGAGCTCGTTGGCACCGATGGCGTTGGTGTAGGTGCCCACTTTGGTGTACTTGAGGATGAACCAGCAGAGGAGGAAGGCGAGGAGCGCCACCACGAGGTTCCAGGGGTAGGAGCCGAAGAGCTTGTAAGTGTCGCTCAGGCGCGTGCCGTTCACGTTGGCGACCCAGACCGAGAGGCTCTCGTAGATGAGCGAGAGGCCCGTGGTCACGATGATCGACGGGATGTGCATCTTGATGTAGGCGATGCCGTTGCAGAAGCCCAGGGCGAGGCCGACCAGGATGGGCACGACGACGACCGAGGCCCAGCCGAGCTGGGGCGTCAGGGCGATCGCGGCGAGCTCCGAGACAATCAGGATGGAGCCGATGGAGAAGTCGAAGAGCCCCATGACGCAGATGAAGTACATGCCGCAGCCACCCACCGCGTAGATGAGGGCGGTCTGCAGGTACGAGGTGAGCTTGTCGGGCGAGCCGAAGGTGTCGGGAGACGAGACCTTGAACACGGCCCAGATCGCTGCGGCGATAAGCAGGAGCAAGCCCACCCCGTACCACTGGCTCTGCCGGGCCTTCTTCAGAAACGATTGCATCAATCGCCCCTTCCTCATGTTGCTAACGGGCGTTTCGCAGTGAATCGGAGGGAATCCGAGGACTCTCGGGCTCCCTCCGATTCGGATGCCGCCATTGTGTCGGCCTGGCCGACGTCAGGCGCTGCCTAGGCGTGACGGGCCTTGACGTCCTCGATGCTGAGCGACGTCGCGGCCTTGTCGAGGTCGGCGAAGCTCTTCTCCGCGAGGGCCTTGATCTCGTCGTCGGTGTAGGGCGCATCGTCCACGAAGTACTTCTCGTAGTCGGAGTACTCCTCGGAGCTCGAGACGTAGACGTAGGGGAACTTGATCTCGGCGCCGAACTCGCCCTCCTTGACCTCGAGCTTGCCGGTGCATGCCTGGTAGGTGAGCATGAAGGCGTACAGGGGGTCGCAGAAGTGGCCGCCGGACTCGGCGAAGATGCCGCCGGAGGTGAGCTGGTCGGCGAGGTCGGACAGGAAGTCGGTGGAGACGACCGAGATCTTGCCCGTGAGGCCCATGTTGGCGAGCTGGCCGATGGAACCCACCAGCGGGTCGCCGCCGCCGCCGGCGACGATCAGGGCGTCCATGTCGGGGTTGGTGTTGACGAACTGCTCGGTGACCTTGGCGCCCTCGGCCGAGGAGGTGTTGGCGTAGACGGGCTCGGTCATTGTCGCCTGGTCATCGGGGTGAGTGGCGTTCCACTCCTCGAGGCCCTCCTTGTAGCCCTGCCAGCGCAGCTGGAAGGTAGCGTCGCCGACGGTCCAGCCCTCGAGGCAGATGTGGCGGGCGCCGGTCTTGTTGGGGCCGCCCTTCTCGAGCAGGAGGCCCATCAGGGTCTTGCCGTTGAGGACCTCGTCCTCGTGGACGGCGCCCACGTAGAACTTGGAGCTCTTGGCCGCGGCGTAGACGTCGGGAGAGGCGGTCTCGGAGATGATGCGGTAGAACTGCGTGACGTACATCTCGTTCTCGTTGCAGGTGTTGATGACGGAGGTCATCTCGGAGTCTGCGGAGTTGCAGATGATCATGCCGTTGCAGCCGGCCGCCGCGAGGGTCTCGGCGGAGGCGGTGACCTGCTCGGAGACGTGGCCCTGGTCGACGACGGTGGTCTCGACGCCCAGGATGCTGGCGGCCTTCTTCACGATGTCAACCGAGAGGGAGCCCAGGGCGTCGGTGGAGCTCCAGATGGAGACGCCGATCTTGACGTCCTCGCTCGACGCGTCGGAGCTGCCGGAGTCGGAGCTGCCAGGCCCGCCGCCGCAGGCGGCGAGCATGGATGCTGCGCCCAGACCCGCACCGGTGACACCCGAAAGCTTGAGGAAATCGCGCCTAGAGAGATTGCCCATTCCAAGTACCCCCTTCAAGAACCTTCCCAACCAAACAGTCGCCTTCGTGGGTGCCGCAGCACCCGTCCGTCGCCCCTCTCGCCTGTCGCTCTCTGGTCCGTTATGTTTAGTTCTCTGTTTACTTCCAACAGAAGAGAAAAACGATGGTCTGGACCTCGATGAACGCTTCCCATACAAGAGCAGACTGCGGAACATGCGGATCGATGTGACACATTTCATTTATCGACCCTTTGCCTAACAAGGTTGTAATCCCTCTGGCACATTCGCGGAACTCATTTGACCGTGAACGGTTACAAAACAGTTGTGAACGGAGAAATGACAGTTAAATAGCAGTGTGTAATGACTAATTTAGCAATTCGATACTAAACATTTATGTATTTGTTTATCTGGCAATTTTGATGGTGACCCAAGAGTGGGTCTGGAAGCAGGTATCCGGGTGGAAGCAGCGCGTCTGCCCCACACGCGACCCGCCAATACGCAACAATAGCCAATGCAGGAGAGTGCGGAAAGGAAGAAGGAGACCCATGGCAATCACCCCCGAAGAGGTCCGCGAGACCCTCGACATGGTCTCGCACCAGAACCTCGACCTCAGGACCATCACCATGGGCGTCTCGCTCTTCGGCTGTGCCGACGAGGACATGGCGCGCATGTGCACCAAGGTCTACGACCGCATTACCACGACGGCCGAACGCCTGGTGCCCGTCGCCAGCGAGCTCGAGCGCGAGTACGGCATCCCCATCGCCAACAGGCGCGTCTCGGTCACCCCCGTTGCGCAGATCGCCGCCGCCTGCCCCGACCAGGACCTCTCGCCCATCGCGCAGGCGATGAACCACGCCGCAGAGACCCTAGGCATCGACTTCATGGGTGGCTTCTCGGCACTCGTCCAGAAGGGCATGGGCACCACGGACCGCCGGCTCATCGACTCCATACCCACGGCGCTCGCATCGACCGAGCGCGTCTGCTCCAGCGTCAACGTTGCCAGCCTGCGCGCCGGCATCAACATGGACGCCGTGCTGCTCATGGCGCGGAAGATGGTGGAGTGCGCCGAGCTCACCCAGGACATCGACTGCTATGGTGCCGCAAAGCTTGTGGTCTTCTCCAACATGGTCGAGGACTCCCCCTTCATGGCGGGCGCCGTGCACGGCGGCGGCGAGGCGGACGCTGTCATCAACGTGGGCGTCTCTGGCCCGGGCGTGATGGCCGCCTCCCTCGGTGAGCTGCCGCAGGACGCAGACCTCACCGAAGTGGCCGAGCGCATCAAGCAGACCGCCTTCAAGATCACACGCGCCGGCGAGCTCATGTGCCGCGAGGCGGCGAGGCGGCTGGGCGCGTCTCGTGGCATCGTGGACCTGAGCCTGGCGCCCACCCCGGCGGCAGGCGACTCCGTGGCCAGAATCCTCGAAATCATCGGTGTGGGCGAGTGCGGGGGGCCTGGCACCACCTGCGCCCTCGCCCTCCTCAACGACGCCGTCAAGAAGGGCGGCGTCATGGCCAGCTCCATCGTGGGCGGCCTGTCCGGCGCGTTCATCCCCGTCTCGGAGGACGCGGGCATGATTCGCGCGGCGCAGGACGGGGCGCTCAGCCTCGAGAAGCTCGAGGCCATGACCTGCGTCTGCTCGGTGGGGCTCGACATGATCGCCATCCCCGGCGACACCTCGGTCGAGACCATCGCCGGCATCATCGCCGACGAGATGGCCATCGGTGTGATCAACGCCAAGACCACCGCCGTGAGGTTGATTCCCGCCATCGGCAAACGCGAGGGCGACGTCCTCGAGTTCGGCGGCCTCTTCGGCTCCGCCCCGGTCATGCCCGTGAACCGCTTCGCGGGGAACGTGCTGGCTCATCGCGGCGGCCGCTTCCCCGCCCCGCTCAACTCGCTCAAGAACTAGCCCGGGAGACTGGGATGCAGATTAAGTCGAGGTCGAGGGGGTCCGCAGGCCGCGACCCCCTGCTTCCCCACAACTTCCTCGAGGTGTCGCTGGTGACCCTCTCCATCGCCGCCGTGAGCCTCGCCTGGCCCCTGGGCCTGGACGGAATCGTCGCCGGCGCGACGCAGGCCGGTGCAGAGGTGGAGGTCACGGACCATGGCGAGCGCCTGCCGTCGGACGAGCTCCTCTCGCTCGAGCTCCCGGAGGCGTCCCTCACGGCCCTGGGCCACCCCCGCCCGCAGACCATAGCCTGCATGAGCGCAGTTCAGGAGGAGATATCCCTCCTCGAAGCACATGGGGTGGACGTGGGCTTCAGCCTGCGCGACCTTGACGGCCATGAGGTCGTGGCCTATCAGGCGAACAAGGACTTCTACACCGCGAGCAGCATCAAGGGTCCCTACGTGACCTCGCTCCTCGAGCGAGGCGTGGACGGGGGCGACCTCCCCCTGGGCGACGTCGCCTCCCGCGTGAGAAGCATCATCCTCTATTCGGACAACGATGCCTACGAGAGCCTGGTCGACCAGTACGGCGCGGAAGACTTCGCAGGCTGGCTCGAGGAGGCTGGCGTCGGCACGGGCGTCTACGACGACCTCGATGCGTACGTGGGGACTAAGTACCCCCGGAGCACCCCCTCGCAGCTGGCCGACGAGTGGGAGGGCATCCACGCCTACCTGGGCCACGGGACGGAGGCCTCCGAGCTTCTTGCGAGTCTCTCCGAAGAACGCGAGACGAGCCCCATCAGGGACGCACTGGGCAGCGACACGCGCAGCTGGTCGAAGGCGGGCTGGTACCCCACGCGCGAGAGCGATCGCGTGACCCCGGCGGCCAACGACGCCGGCATCGTGCTCCACCAGGACGGGAGCGGCTACGTGCTGGCCGTCATGTCAACCTCGCCGGCTGACCTCGACGCGCTCGAGGGCCTCATCCGGGCTCTGGATGAGCTGAACCTCAGCCTCTGACAGCCCCCCGGCGGTCGCGCCCGAAGGTGGCAGCTAGCCCAGGAAGAGCACCTCGGGCTCGAGCCTCACCCCGAACTGCCGCAGGACCTCCTCCTGCACGTGCTCGATCACGGCGTGGACGTCGGCCGCCGTGGCATTGTCCACGTTGACCACGAAGCCCGCATGCTTGGTCGAGACCTCCGCCCCGCCCGAGCGCCAGCCCTGCAGTCCCGCGTCCATGATTAGCTTGCCCGCGAAGTGCCCCTCTGGGCGCTTGAAGGTCGATCCGGCACTGGGAAGGTCCAGGGGCTGCTTCTCCTCGCGCCGGCGGGTGAGGTCATCCATCGTGGAGCGAATCCGGGCGGGATCCTGGGGCTCGAGGTCGAAGGTCGCAGACACGACAACCAGGCCGTCGGTGCGGATGCGGCTGGTACGGTACCCCAGGGCGAGCTCGCCGACGGGGATGGTGGCCAGGCCGCCGTCCGGCATGACCACGCGCACGCTCGCGAGGACGCCGGACATGCTCCCGCCGTAGGCGCCGGCGTTCATGAAGCAGGCGCCGCCGATGGAGCCGGGTATGCCACAGGCGAACTCGAGGCCAGAGAGCCCCAGCTCGCAGGCCATCTC
>CAMXZR010000036.1 GCA_947253595.1 uncultured Olsenella sp.
TGCGTGGGCCGTGCTGGGAATCGCACCCCCGTGGCCGCTCGAGCTGCCGACTTGGTCATAATGGCGCAGTGAGAGTACCGAGCTGCGGCATCGTGTCCGCGGCAGCCAGAAAGGCTAGGACATGCCAGAAGACAGCGTCACCAGCACCGTCGCCCCCGCCGCAGGGGCGGGCCGCAGGCCCGTGAGGATCGTCCTTCTCACCGGCTACCTGGGTGCGGGAAAGACCACCCTGCTCAACCATATCCTCGCCAATGGAGAGGGCATCCGCGCGGCGGTCATCGTAAACGACATCGGGTCGGTCAACGTGGACGCCAGCCTCGTCCGCGACGGTGGCCTCAGCGAGGCGGACGGCCTCATCCCCCTCACCAACGGTTGCATCTGCTGCACGCTCTCGGACGACCTCGCCCGCCAGCTCGGCTCCATCGCCGACTCCGGCAAGTTTGACTACGTGATCATCGAGGCATCGGGCATCTGCGAGCCCATCCCCATCGCCTACACCATCAGCGCCTTCTGCGACCAGGGCAGCAACGGTGGCCACGCCCCCATGGAGCTCGACAACATCGTCGCGGTGGTCGACAGCGCCCGCATGCTCGACGAGTTCGACGGTGGCCGCAGCCTCGTCGCCGACGACATCGACGGGGACGACATCGAGGCGCTGCTGGTCCAGCAGGTCGAGTTCTGCAGCACCCTCGTGCTCAACAAGGCGGACCTGGTGAGCCGCGAGCAGCTGGACGAGCTGCGCACCGTGGTGCGCAGCCTCCAGCACGACGCCGTGCTCGTCGAGGCAGTGAACGGGGAGCTGCCCATCTCTGAGCTGCTCGACACCGGCCGCTTCAGCTTCGACGAGGCCTATCGCTCCGCCGCCTGGGTGGACGCCATGGAGCACCCCGAGGAGCACGAGGACCCCGAGGTGCTCGAGTACGGCATCCAGACCTTCCTCTACCAGCGTCGACGCCCCTTCGACGTCGAGGCGCTCTCGGACTGCGTGCGCGACTGGCCCCAGAGCGTCATCCGCGCCAAGGGCAGCGTGTGGGTGGCACAGGATCCCGCGATGCGCTACCTCTTCGAGCACGCGGGCCACCAGGTGAGCCTGAGCGAGAATGGCCCCTTCCTGGCCACCGCGCCCGACGGGGAGCGCAAGCGCATCCTGTCGCAGAACCCCGAGATGCTCCGGGAGTGGGACGATGAGCTGGGCGACCGCATGACCCGCATCGTGGTCATAGGGCGGCGCATGGACCGCGGGGACATCGAGGCCGGCCTGGACTCCTGCCTGGTCGACTGGGACGGCAGCGAGTTCTAGCGGGGTAGGGCGCAGGAGAGGGCTCCGCCGCAGCGATCGCTCGCGTGCCTGCGTGGGGCGGACCGGGGCATCGTATCGGGGTGCCGGACGCCTTCGCCTATACTCTCTTTCTTGCACGGTTGCACGACGTTGCCCGCATGTGCGGGCAGGCATGACGCGGGGCTAAAGGGCCTCGTCGGGAAGGGAAGAGCATGATCAAGGAACTCGTCAAGGACGAAGCGGTCCTCTCCAGACGCTGCGCCATCGCGACCGCGGAGGACGCCGGCATAGCGCAGGACCTCGTCGACACCCTGGCCTCGCTCGAGGATGCCGCGTGCCTGGCCGCTAACCAGATTGGCCAGGTCGTGGCCATCGGCGCCTACCTGGACGACGAGCAGGAGGCCCACGTCCTGTACAATCCCAAGGTCGTCTTCGGCCTGGGTGCCGCCCGCGTCGAGGAGGGCTGCCTCACCCGCGACGAGCCCTCCAAGGTCACCCGCTACGCCAAGATCAAGCTCAGCTTCGATGAGCTGGTGGACGGGGAGCTGGTTTGCCGCAAGCGCGACTTCGTGGGCTGGGAGGCCCAGATGATTCAGCACATCGCCGACCATTGCGCGGGCAAGCTGGTCTAGTTCTGCACGTTCTCTATGCCCTCACTGCCCTCACTGCCCTCACGCCTCAGTCGCCCCGGCGTCCCAGCCGTTCTCTATGCACTCTCATGAATTTGGGCGGGTCAAGCGGACCTAAATTTCAGAGGACGGCATAGAGAACGACGTGCCAGTCAGAGGACGGCATAGAGAACGACGTGCCGGCAGCTCGGGCGCGTCGACGTGCCGGGCGCGTCGTCTGACGGAGCCGTCCCGCGCCCCAAGATGTGAAAATTCGCTGTTGGACTCCGCATGTCCCGACGTCAGTGGCATTGGGACCTGCGAACTCGTATCATCTATCTTTGCGTCTCTTGCTAGGGAGAGTTCTGCCCCTAGGACCTGCGACGCAGACGGCTCCCGGGTGCCATCCGGGAGGTGCGAGGCCCATCCCCGCACGTAAAACCCCATGAGTTAGGAGAGCACATGGCAGACAAGTACGTTCCCCGCCTCAAGGAGCACTACTACTCCGAGGTCCGCGACCAGCTGCAGAAGCAGTTCGAGTACAAGAACGTCAACCAGATCCCCAAGATCGAGAAGATCGTCGTCAACATGGGCGTCGGCGAGGCCGCTACCGACAGCAAGGCCATCGACGGTGCCGTCGCTGACCTGCGCGCCATCACCGGTCAGCAGCCTATGGTGACCCGCGCCCGCAAGTCCATCGCCACCTTCCGCCTGCGTGCGGGCATGCCCATCGGCGCGAAGGTCACCCTGCGCGGCGACCGCATGTACGAGTTCCTCGACCGCCTGATCGCCATCGCCATCCCCCGCATCCGCGACTTCCGCGGCATCAGCGCCAAGAGCTTCGATGGCCACGGCAACTTCTCCATGGGCGTCACCGAGCAGCTGATTTTCCCCGAGATCGACTACGACAAGATCGACCACACGCGTGGCATGGACATCACCATCGTCACCACCGCCCCCACCAACGAGGAGGGCAAGGCGCTTCTCGCTGCCTTCCACTTCCCGTTCAAGAGGGACTAACTAATCGCTTGTAAGTTGCCCCGGGAAGAGTCCCGGGACCTCTTCCTGAAGGAGGATTTGTGGCTAAGACTTCGATGATCGTCAAGGCGAACCGCGAGCCGAAGTTCTCGACGCGTGCCCAGAACCGTTGCCAGCGCTGTGGGCGTCCCCACTCCGTCTATCGCAAGTTCGGGCTGTGCCGCGTCTGCTTCCGCGAGCTGGCGAGCAAGGGCGAGCTTCCTGGCGTCCGCAAGGCGAGCTGGTAAGCCAGGGCTCTGGCATGCAGGCGTGCGGGCCACGGGCCCAAATGAACCGCATGCGCAGTTTCATCACTAACGAAGGAGAAGGAATCAATGAAGGTTACTGATCCCATCGCGGACATGCTGACGCGCATCCGCAACGCGAACTCCGCCGGCAAGACCGAGGTGTCCATGCCCTCGAGCAAGGTCCTGGTCGAGATCGCTCGCGTCATCTGCGAGGAGGGCTACATCGAGTCCTACGAGGTGGAGGACACCACCCCGCAGAAGACCCTGCACATCACCCTCAAGTACGGCCCCAAGCGTGCTCGCATCATCCAGGGCATCCGCCGCATCTCCAAGCTGGGTCTTCGCATCTACTCGACCGCTGCCGACCTTCCCCGCGTCCGCGGTGGCCTCGGCACCGCCGTCATCTCTACCTCCAAGGGCATGATGTGCGACCGCGACGCCCGCAAGCTGGGCATCGGCGGCGAGGTCATCGCCTACATCTGGTAACCCGCGACAGGAATAGATAGGAGGAGACTATGTCTCGCATTGGTAAGAAGCCTGTCGAGGTTCCCGCTGGGGTTACCGTTACCATCGACGGCACGCACGTTACGGTCAAGGGCGGCAAGGGCGAGCTCGAGCGCACCTTCTCTGAGCTTGTGACCATCGCCCAGGAGGGCGAGGAGATCCTCGTCACCCGCAACGACGACACCACCGAGTCCAACGCCCAGCAAGGCCTGGTCCGCACCCTCGTCCACAACATGGTCGTGGGCGTCTCCACCGGTTTCGAGAAGAAGCTCGAGCTCACCGGCGTCGGCTACCGCGCCGCGCTCAAGGGCAAGGACCTGGACCTCTCGCTCGGCTACTCCCACCCCGTGGCGTACGTTGCCCCCGAGAACATCAGCTTCGAGGTACCCGACAACACACACATCGTGGTCAAGGGCATCTCCAAGGAGCAGGTCGGTCAGGTTGCCGCCGAGATTCGTGCCAAGCGTCCTCCCGAGCCCTACAAGGGCAAGGGCATTCACTACGAGGGCGAGCACATTCGTAGGAAGCTCGGCAAGGCTGCCAAGTAAGGCCCTGCTGGCGATATAGAAAGA
Source organism: uncultured Olsenella sp. (assembly GCA_947253595.1). Taxonomy (GTDB): domain Bacteria; phylum Actinomycetota; class Coriobacteriia; order Coriobacteriales; family Atopobiaceae; genus Olsenella_I. The sequence goes on from CAMXZR010000036.1 coordinate 4,229, forward strand.
CCACCACCCCGTCAGGTGGTGGCGTGCCTAAGGAGAAGGAATGAACAAGAACCAGGCAAAGCGTGCGGGCCTCAAGCGCCGCCAGCGCCGCGTCCGCTCCAAGATCTTCGGAACCGCCGAGCGTCCGCGCCTGACCGTTCACCGCACCAACGCGAACATCTATGCCCAGATCGTCGACGACGTCGACGGCAGGACCATCTGCTCCGCCTCCACCCTGAGCGAGGAGTTCAGGGCCACCGGCAAGCTGGGCTCCAACAAGGAGGCCGCCGAGTTCGTGGGCAAGCTCGTCGCCGAGCGTGCCACCGAGAAGGGCGTCACCGAGGTCAAGTTCGACCGCGGGGGCCACATCTACCACGGCCGCGTCAAGGCCCTGGCCGACGGAGCCCGTTCCGCGGGCCTGAAGTTCTAGGAGGAATTTAGATGCCACGTGATCGTAAGCGCCAGAATGACTCCGATCTTCAGGAGCGCGTAGTCTACATCCACCGTGTTTCCAAGACCGTCAAGGGTGGTCGCCGCATGTCCCTCCTCGCCCTCGTTGTCGTGGGCGACGGCAAGGGCAACGTGGGCATCGGCATGGGCAAGTCCGCCGAGGTGCCCCTGGCCATCCAGAAGGGCGTCGATGACGCCAAGAAGAACATGTTCAAGGTCCCTGTGACCGAGGGCGGTTCCATTCCTCACACCATTGAGGGACACTACGGCGCAGGCCGCGTTCTCATCAAGCCCGCAGTCGAGGGTACCGGCGTCATCGCCGGTGGTCCCGTGCGTCCCCTCTTCGAGCTTGCCGGCATCACCAACGTGCTGTCCAAGTCCCTCGGCACGGACAACGCACTCAACATCATCAAGGCGGCCGCGGAGGGCCTCAAGGCCCTCTCCAGCCCCCAGGAGGCGGCGGACCGTCGCGGCCTGACCGTCTCCGAGATGTTCAACGGGAAGGAGGACTAAGCATGGCAGACGAGAAGAAGCTCACCGTCAGGCTCGTGCGCAGCGCGGTTGCCTCCGTCAAGGAGGACCAGACCCGCACCTGCTTTGCCATGGGCCTTCGCAAGATCGGCGACGTCTCGCAGCTCCCCGACAACCCGAGCGTCCGTGGAATGATCTTCAAGGTCAAGCACCTTGTTGAGGTTGAAGAGAACTAGGAGTCATCCAATGCAGCTCAATGATCTTCGTCCCGCTGAGGGTGCAAAGAAGTCGCGCAAGCGCGTCGGCCGCGGCAACTCCTCCGGATATGGCACCTTTGCCGGCCGTGGCATGAACGGCCAGCTGTCCCGCTCCGGCGGCGGCAAGGGCGCCGGCTTCGAGGGCGGCCAGCAGCCCCTGGCCATGCGCCTGCCGAAGCTCCCCGGCTTCACCAACCGCAACCGCGTCGAGTACGCTCCCGTCAACGTCGCCCGCCTCGAGGCCCTCTTCGCCGACGGCGAGACCGTTGACGGCGAGGCGCTCGTCGCCAAGGGCGTCATCAAGCACGACTACGTCCCCGTCAAGGTCCTCGGCGACGGCGAGCTCACCAAGAAGCTCACCGTCAAGGTCGACAAGGTGTCCGCCTCTGCTCAGGCCAAGATCGAGGCGGCTGGCGGAAAGGTTGAGCAGGCGTGTTAAACGGAATCGCAAACGCGTTCCGCATTCCTGAGCTCAGGAAGAAGATCCTGGTCACTGCCGGGATCCTTCTTCTGTATAGGTTTGGCGCCTACCTGCCGGCCCCTGGCGTGCCCTTTGCCAGCATGCTCGCCGCCTTTCAGGCGGCCGCGTCCAGCAGCGGTGCCATCGCCGTGCTGAACCTGTTCTCCGGAGGCGCGCTCTCGCGCGTCTCCGTGTTCAGCCTCGGTATCATGCCTTACATCACCGCCCAGATCATCCTCCAGATGTTCCAGGCGGTGATTCCCTCCCTCGGGGAGCTCGCTAAGGAAGGCGAGAGCGGACAGCGCAAGATCACCCAGTACACCCGCTACCTCACGATCGTCCTGGCCCTGATCAACGCCATTGGCTACCTGTTCCTCTTCAAGAGCTATGGCATCGACTTCTCGTCCATGGGCTTCCCCGAGATGATCGAGAACCTGATCATCGTGGGCGTGCTCCTCACCGGTGCCATCATCATCATGTGGCTTGGAGAGGTCATCACCCAGAGGGGCATCGGCAACGGCATGTCGCTGATCATCTTTGCCAACATCATGGCCGGCCTGCCCCACTCGCTCACCTCCTCGGTGAGCACCTCCACCATGGGCGTCATCGCCACCGTGGTCACCCTGCTCGTGATCATCGCGATCATCCCCGTGATCGTCTACATCGAGCGCGGGCAGCGTCGCATCCCGGTGCAGTACGCCAAGCGCGTGGTGGGCCGCAGGGTCATGGGCGGCCAGGCTACCTACCTGCCCATCAAGGTGAACACCGCGGGCGTCGTGCCGATCATCTTCGCCTCGGCGCTGCTGTACCTCCCGGCGCAGCTCGCCGTGTTCTTCCCCAACGTGGGCTGGATCCAGAGCTTCGCCAACATGCTGAGCTCCGGCGTCGTTAACTGGGTACTCTCCGTCGTGCTGATCGTCTTCTTCGCGTACTTCTACACCGCCATGGTGTTCAACCCCGAAGAGACGGCCGACCAGCTCCGCAAGGCCGGCGGCTTCATCCCGGGCGTCCGTCCCGGCAGCGCCACCGCCGCCTACATCAAGAGCGTGCTCGACCATATCACGCTGCCCGGCGCCCTCTTCATGGCGGCGCTGGCCGTGGTGCCGTCGATCCTCTTCGCCGTGACGGGCAACACCCTCATGCAGGCCTTCGGCGGCACCTCGGTGCTGATCATGGTCGGCGTGGCGATGGACACCATCTCGCAGTTGGAGTCGCAGCTCAAGATGCACAACTACGAGGGCTTCTTCAAGTAGGGTCGTCGTGGGACCAATGCACTGGCGAGAGGGGCGGTCGCTTAGGCGGCCGTCCCTCTTTGCATGGACGTGTCGCATGCGGCCATGCCACCGCGTCGCGCTGTGCGCCACCGCGTCGCGTGATGATTCTGATCGCACGCGGCCCGCTGCCTTTAGGGAGTAAACTGTGCTTGTCGCGCGGCTGCGGACGCGAGCCGCCAGGATGCGCTTCCGTCGCCCACACAGAGGAAGAGGGGAACCCGCATGAACATCGTTCTGCTTGGCGCGCCCGGCGCGGGCAAGGGCACGCAGGCCCAGAGGCTCGTCGCCGACTACGGCGTGGCGCACATCTCCACCGGGGATCTCCTGCGCGCCGCGGTCAAGGCCCAGAGCAAGCTGGGCGTCGAGGCCAAGGGGTACATGGACGCCGGGCAGCTCGTACCCGATCAGCTCGTGATCGACCTGGTCAAGGAGCGCCTCCAGGAGGACGATGCGAAGAGGGGCTTCATCCTGGACGGGTTTCCCCGCAACACCCAACAGGCGGTCGTCCTCGACGCCGAGCTCAAGGAGATGGGCGTCGACCTCGACGCGGCCCTGCTCGTGGACGTCAAGCCAGAGGTCATCGTCGCCCGCCTGAGTCAGAGGCGCACCTGCCGTTCCTGCGGCTACACCGCACCTGCCGGCGTGGACGTCTGCCCCCGCTGCGAGGGAGAGATGTACCAGCGCGACGACGACAGGCCCGAGACGATCGAGAAGCGCCTCGACACCTACCAGCAGCAGACCGCCCCGCTCATCGAGTACTACGGCGGTCACGGAATCCTGAAGGAGGTCGATGGAGACAGGCCCGTGGACGAGGTGTACGCCGACGTCAAGGCCCTCCTTAACCTATGATCAAGATCAAGTCAGCAGCAGAGATCGAGCAGATGAAGATGGCGGGGTCGCTCTCGAAGCAGGCCCTGCGTCTCGCAGGCAGCATGGTGAGGCCCGGCGTCTCCACCAAGGAGATAGACAGCGCGGTTGAGGGTTTCATCCGCCTGCACTCGGCAATCCCCACCTTCAAGGGCTACGGTGGCTTCCCGGGCAGCATCTGCGCCTCCGTCAACGAGCAGATCGTGCACGGCATCCCCTCTCCCGAAGTCTTCCTGAACGAAGGGGACATCATCTCGGTCGACACGGGGGCCACCTTTGGCGGCTGGGTGGGCGACAATGCCTGGACCTTCTACGTCGGTGACCCCAGCGATGCGGTCAAGGGCCTCTGCGAAGTCACGCGAGACTGTCTCAAGGCAGGAATAGAGCAGGCGGTCCCCGGCAACCACCTGGGTGACATCGGCCACGCCGTGCAGTCGCTGGCCGAGAGGAACGGCTACGGCGTCGTGCGCGAGTACGTGGGCCATGGGGTGGGACACGTCATGCACGAGGATCCCAACGTACCCAACTACGGCAAGAAGGGCCGCGGCGTGAGGCTGCAGGCCGGGATGGTCATCGCCATCGAGCCCATGATCACGCTGGGGACCTACGAGAACCACACCCTCTCCAACGGCTGGACCGTGGTGACCGACGACGGCCTCCAGGCGGCCCACTACGAGAACACGATTGCCATCACCGAGGATGGTCCCGTCATCCTGACCCAGGACGAGGTCGGTCCCTGGTGCAGCATGCAGGGCGGCGAGGAGTAGGGCGCGTCACTCTCGACTCGCAGGGACGACCCAGGGGGGCGGTCGCACGCGCGGCCGACCCCCTTTGCCTACTGTGGTCCTGGCGTGTGCGAAGGGCTTGTGAATTTGACTGATTTCCCTGCTTACCGTATGATTATCAGCCGCTGTGATTCACAGGGAGAAAGTAGGTAAGGTGGCTAAACAAGGCGGTATCGAGCTCGAGGGCAAGGTCGTGGAGCCCCTTCCCAACGCCATGTTCAAGGTGGAGCTCGAAAACGGCAAGACCATCCTCTGCACCATCTCGGGCAAGATCAGGATGAACTACATCCGCATCCTCCCCGGTGACCGCGTGGTGGTCGAGATTTCCCCGTACGACCTCACCAGGGGTCGCATCACCTACCGCTACAAGTAACCCAAGGACACCGGATATTCACGCCTGCGGCTGGGCGAGGAGATAGGGCGGGCCAGCTTCCACCTGACCTGCCTCGGCAGTACCAGTTCGTACAAGCACTACCGGAAGGAAGAGACTATGAAGGTGCGTCCTTCGGTCAAGAAGATGTGCGACAAGTGCAAGATCATCCGTCGCCATGGCAAGGTTTACGTGATCTGCGAGAACCCTCGCCACAAGCAGCGTCAGGGCTAAGAGAGGAGCTCGAAGTTGGCACGTATCAACGGTGTCGACCTCCCGCGCGAGAAGCGCACTGAGGTCGGTCTTACGTATCTGTACGGCATCGGTGCCACCAGCGCGAGGAAGATTTGCGCCGAGACCGGCGTCGATCCCTCCACGCGCGTCAAGGATCTCACCGAGGACGAGGTGACCAAGATCCGCGACTACATCGACGCGAACTTCACCATCGAGGGCGACCTGCGCCGCGCTGTCAGGCAGAACACCGCCCGCCTGATGGAGATCGGCTGCTACCGTGGCCTCCGCCACCGCAAGGGCCTCCCCGTCCGTGGCCAGCGCACCCACACCAACGCGCGCACCCGCAAGGGCAAGCGTCGCCAGATCGGTGCAAAGAAGAAGGCGTAGGGGAGAGACAATGCCGCAGAAGAAGAACCAGCGCACGCAGCACATCCGCCGCGCCGAGCGCAAGAACATCGCCGTGGGCCAGGCCCACATCAAGAGCACCTTCAACAACACGATCATCTCCATCACCGACCCCCAGGGCAACGTCATCGCCTGGCAGTCCGGTGGCACCGTCGGCTTCAAGGGCTCCCGCAAGAGCACCCCGTTCGCGGCCCAGGTCGCGGCCGAGGCCTGCGCCAAGGCAGCCATGGAGCACGGCCTTCACAGGGTGGCTGTGTTCGTCAAGGGCCCCGGCTCCGGCCGTGAGACCGCAATCCGCTCCCTCCAGGCCGCCGGCCTCGAGGTTTCGGGCATCCAGGACAAGACCCCCATCCCGCACAACGGCTGCCGTCCGTGCAAGCGCCGTCGCGTGTAGTAAGGAAGGACAGTAGCAATGGCAATTGATAGGACCCCTGTCCTCAAGCGGTGCCGCCAGCTTGAAATCGACCCCATCGTCATGGGCATCAACAAGAAGTCCAACCGCCAGCCCAGGCGCACCCGTCGCCAGAAGAGCGAGTACGGCGAGCAGCTGCGCGAGAAGCAGAAGGCCAAGTTCATCTACGGCGTTCTGGAGAAGCAGTTCCGCGGCTACTACGAGAAGGCCATCAAGGAAGAGGGCATCACCGGCGACAACCTGATGAGTCTCCTCGAGCGTCGCCTCGACAACGTCGTCTTCCGCCTCGGCTTCGCCCGCACCCGCAAGGAGGCCCGCCAGACGGTCGACCACGGCCACATCACCGTGAACGGCCACCGCGTGGACATTCCCTCCTACCAGGTGAAGGCCGGCGACGTCGTGGCCGTGGCCCCCAAGGCCAAGGATCTTCTCCCCATCAAGGAGGCCATCGTCTCGTCCGAGCACATGGCCGTCCCCGCTTGGCTTGAGGTCGACATCGAGAAGCTGCGCGGCACCGTCCTGCAGACCCCCGCGCGCGACCAGATCGACCTCGACATCGACGCCCAGCTCATCGTCGAGCTCTACTCCAAGTAAGTCCACACCGGTAGGAGGTATTCATGTCAGAATTCATCCGACCGCAGGTGTCTGTCGAGGAGATTTCCGAGAACGTCGCCCGCGTCAGCGCTGAGCCGCTGGAGCGTGGCTACGGCAACACCCTCGGGAACTCCCTTCGTCGCGTGCTGCTCTCCTCGCTCGAGGGTGCGGCAGTCGAGGCCATCCAGATCGACGGCGTCCAGCACGAGTTCACCACTGTCGACGGCGTCTACGAGGACGTCACCGACATCGTGCTCAACGTCAAGGGCCTGGTGTTCCGTCCCATGGGCACGGGCGACGAGGCCACGGCCACCATCTCGGTCGATGGTCCCTGCACCGTGCGCGGCGGCGACTTCAAGGTTCCCGCCGAGTTCGAGCTCGTCAACAAGGATCACGTGATCTGCACGCTGGGCGAGGGCGCCCACCTCACCATGCAGATGCGCATCGGCATGGGTCGCGGCTACGTGTCCGGGGACGAGAACGAGCGCGAGGGCGATCCCATCGGCCTCATCCACGTCGACGCCCTGTATTCCCCCGTGCGCCGCTGCGCCAAGGCCGTCGAGCCCTGCCGCGTCGGGCAGCACACGGACTACGACCGGCTTGTGCTCGAGGTCGAGACCGACGGCTCCCTCTCGCCCCGCGACGCAGTCGTCGAGGCGGCCAACATCGTCAACCAGCACATGAGCGCGTTCATGGGCCTGGCCGACGAGGAGGAGTCCGCAGAGGACGTCTCCATCTTCTCGAATGGCATCGAGGAGGACAGCACCGAGCTCGACAAGCAGATCGAGGACCTGGACCTCTCTGTCCGCTCCTACAACTGCCTCAAGCGTGCGGGCATCCACGGCGTCCGCCAGCTGGTCGAGTTCTCCGAGAACGACCTGCTCAACATTCGCAACTTTGGCGTCAAGTCCATCGAGGAAGTCAAGGACAAGCTCGAGGCCATGGGCTTGGGCCTCAAGGACTAGACACAGCATTTAGAGGAGAAGCTAGACCATGAGACACAACAAGAAGAGGGGTATGAAGCTCGGCACCGACGCCAGCCATACCAAGGCGATGAAGAAGAGCCTCGTTGCCGCGCTCCTTGCCAACGATCGCATCAAGACCCTCGAGCCCCGCGCCAAGGCCATCCGTCCCGATGTGGACAGGGTCATCACCTGGGCCAAGAGGGGCGACCTCGCCTCTCGCCGCCTCGCCATCGCCAAGGTGGGCGACAAGGAGATCGTGCGCGAGGTCTTCGAGAAGGCGGCGCAGGGCATGTGGGAGGGCCGTAACGGCGGTTACACCCGCATCATGAAGCTCGGGCCCCGCAAGGGCGACGCCGCCGAGGTCGTCATCATCGAGCTCGTTACCGAGCCCGTCCAGCCCAAGAAGGCCGCAACGACCGTCAAGAAGGTCGAGAAGGTCGTCGAGGCTGCTCCCGTGGTCGAGCCCGAGGCCAGCGAGCCCGAGGCCGAGGAGGGGGGCGCGGAGTAGCTCCGCCCTTCCTGAACGTGCGCAAAGCCAGGGAGGCCTGCGAAAGCGGGCCTCCCTTCTTCTCTAGGGGGGTGACATGCTCGAGCTGAGGTCGGTGAGCTATCGCTATGTGGGCACCAGCCGCCTGGCGGTGGACGGCTGCTCCCTCCAGGTGAAGAAGGGCGAGCGCGTCGTCCTCGTGGGACGCAATGGCTCGGGCAAGTCGACGCTGCTCTCGCTCTGCAAGGGGGGTGTGCGCCCGAGCTCGGGAGAGGTGCTGCTCGACGGGCGCGCTCCCAGTTCCGAGGACCCGCTGCTGCTTCGGCGCTGCGTGGGAATCCTGCGCCAGGACCCGCGAAGCCAGCTCGTGAGCTCGCTTGTGGAAGAGGAGCTCGCCTTTGGTCCCCAGAACCTCGGCATCGGGGGAGAGGGGCTCGCACGGCGTGTCGCCGAGGCACTGCGTCTCTGCGGCATCGAGGACCTCGCACAACGGCGCACCATGGAGCTCTCTGGAGGCCAGATGCAGCGTGTGGCGCTGGCCGCCGCCCTGACCCTGGAGCCGTCCTATCTGGCTCTGGACGAGCCCTGCGCGCAGCTCGACCCCCTGGCGCGCCGGAATCTGAGATGGTCTCTGGCGGAGCTCGCACGGCGCGGCACGGGTCTCGTCATGTCCTCCCACCTCGTCGAGGACGTCGCAGCGGCCGACCGCGTCCTGTTGCTGGAGGGAGGGAGCATCGCCTGGGAGGGCAGGCCGCTCGAGCTCTTCGCCAGCTCCGAGCTGCTGGCTCGTGCGGGACTCGTGGGGAGCTCCCCGGATGCGCTTCACGTCCTTGCGCAGCTCGGCGTGGAACCAAGGAGCGCCGTCGAGGCGGACGCGCGGAACCTGCGCGAGCTGGTTGCACGGCTGAGGCCGGGCGACGGCGTGCGAGTGCGGCCACTTGGGGGGCAGGCATTCGGTGGGCCTCCGGCGACGGGTTGCGGCGCGGAGGGGCACGTGGCATTCCGCGGGATTGCCGCCGGGACCCGTCCGCCCCTCTCGTCCGGAACTGGCCTCGAGTTCGAGGACGTGGGCGTCAGCTACGAGGCTGGCACTGTTGCGCTGGACCGCGTCTCGCTGCGGGCGAGGGCGGGCAGGCTGACCCTGCTTGCGGGCGAGTCGGGGTCGGGCAAGACCACGGCCGCCCTCGTTGCTGCCGGCCTGCTCGAGGCGGACGTGGGGTCGGTCACGCTCTGTGGCGAGAAGGTCGCTCCGGCGGACGTCGGCCTGGCCTTCCAGCGCCCGGAGGACCAGCTCTTCTGCGCCACGGCACTCGAGGATGCGAGCCTGGGGCCGCGCAACCTCGGGGCGAGCGAACTCGAGGCGCGCACCGCTGCGGCTGAGGCCCTGCGCCGCCTGGGCGTCGGCGAGGAGGCCTGGGGCCTCTCTCCCCTTGCCGGATCGGGGGGAGAGAGGCGCCGCATCGCCCTAGCGGGCATTCTCGCCATGAGGCGACGGGCCTACGTGTTCGACGAGCCCACGGCCGGTCTGGACGGCGTCGCGCGAGAGCTCCTCGTGGGCCTGGTGCGCGGTCTTGCGGATGAGGGGGCCGCAGTCGTGGTGGTCTCGCACGACCTGGACGAGTGGCTGCCGCTGGCGGATGACGCCTGCCTGTTGCGAGCTGGGCGCGTGAGCTGGCAGGGCACCGCCGCCAATCTGGGATGCCGTCCCGATGTACTCGCCACGTCCGGCCTCGGGCTGCCGCTGTACCTCCGCCTGGGGGAGGCGCTGTATGCCTAGGACGCGCGTGTTCGGCGGATATGCCCCCTCGGGCTCCTGGCTCGACCGTCTCTCCGCAGGAGCGAAGCTCGTCTGCCTCCTGCTCCTCTCGCTTTCAGCCATGGTGGCCCCGGGCTGGGA
>CAMXZR010000037.1 GCA_947253595.1 uncultured Olsenella sp.
GCCGGGGACTGATCGGCAAATCGACTGCCAACAAGACGACTGCGCTCACTGTCCCTTGCTATGCCGTTGGTCGGAGGCGGTATGGAAAGGCGGCAAAAATTGAATACGCTCTTGCCGAGTGGTTGCGTCGCAGCAGGGCGCGCAACAAGGCACACGTATCGCGTGGAGAGAGGCAAGAACATGGCAGACCTGATGGGCAAGAACCTTTCGCGTCGCACCTTCCTCGGCGTCTCGGGCGGCGTCGCCGCCGTCGCGGGCCTGGGGCTCGTGGGCTGCGGCGGCGGCTCCGGCAGCGGCAATGGCGGCGGGAGCGAGAAGGCGGCCGGCGGCACCCTCACCGTGGGCCCCGCGTACGCGCCCCAGAACTACCACCCGTCCACCACGTCCTCGGCCCTCGCGCTGAGCGCCAACATGAACGTGGTCGAGGGCCTCTACGAGCTCGACTTCCACGACTACAGCACGCGCGCCGCGCTCGCCGCCGGCGACCCCACCAAGGTCGACGACACCACCTTCGAGGTCAAGCTGCGCGACGGTGCCAAGTTCTCCGACGGTACCGACGTCAAGGCCGAGGACGTCGCCTCGTCCTTCAAGCGCGCCAACGCGGAGGGCAACATCTACGTCTCGATGCTGACCCCCATCGCCTCCGTCGAGGCCAAGGATGACACCACGGTCACCGTCAAGACCGCCTTCCCCGACTTCTCGCTGCTCAAGGAGCGCCTGGCGATCATCAAGGTCGTGCCCACCTCCGCCACCGACGAGGACCTGACCGCCAAGCCCACCGGCACCGGCCCCTGGATGTACGACGAGGTCACCGACGCCTCCGTCACCCTCGTTCCCAACCCCAACTACAACGGCGAGTTTGCCGCCAAGGACGAGAAGATCCGCTATGACGTCCTGAAGGACGCCACCGCCCGTGTGACCGCCGCTCAGGAGGGCACCGACCTCGTCTGCGAGTCCGTCCCCGCCGACTCCATCGACCAGCTCAAGAGCGCCGGCCTCTCCATCGACACGGTCCAGGGCTTCGGCACCCGCTTCATGATGTTCAACGTCAAGAAGGCCCCCTGGGACAACGTCAAGGTCCGTCAGGCCGTCATGTATGCCCTGAACTACGACCAGATGATCTCCAACGCCCTCGCCGGCATGGCCGCGACGCCCTCCTGCTACCTGCCCGAGACCTTCACCAACTACCACAAGGCCTCCATGGTCTACTCCTACGACCAGGAGAAGGCCAAGGCGCTCATCGCCGAGGCGGGCATCACGCCGGGTGCCATCACCCTGCGCACCACCGACAACGACCAGGTAGTCGCCATGTCCACGCAGGTTAAGAACGATCTCGACGCCCTGGGCTTCAACGTCTCGATCCAGACCGACACCTCCGCGGCGACCTACGCCGCCATCGACGGCGGCGAGGCCTACGACCTCCTGCTCGCCCCTGGCGACCCCAGCTGCTTCGGCGCGGACCCCGACCTCCTGCTCAACTGGTGGTACGGCAACAACAGCTGGATGCAGAAGCGCTGCGTCTGGAACGACTCCGCCGAGTTCGCCCAGCTCCACGAGCTGATGGACAAGGCCCTTTCGCAGACCGGAGACGAGCAGCAGAAGACCTGGAACCAGTGCTTCGACCTCATCTCCGAGAACGTCCCCCTGTACCCCGTCCTCCAGGTCCAGACCACGACGGGATCGTGGCGCGAGACCGCCAACGGCGACGGCGTCAAGGTCTCCGGTGACTTCAAGGGCATCGGCACTACGGGCGTCTCGCTGATTGGCGTGTCCACCGCCAAATAGTCGACTCCGCTCCATCAGGCAGTGCGAGGGTAGGGTCCGGGCCAAACGTACCGCTCGGACCCTACTGTCTTGGAGCTGCCACGTCCTGACCGCCCAGAGTTCGGAAAGGGGAGAGGCCACGTGAACAACCTCCTGCGCCTCATCGGACGGCGATTGGTGGCGCTGCCCATCATGGCCCTCGGCGTCACGATCCTCGTGTTCTTCCTCATGTCATTCTCCAAGGTCGACCCGGCCTACAACGCGCTCGGCGAGAGCGCCACGCCGGAGGCGGTGGCCCAGTACCACGCCGAGCACGGTCTGGACGACCCCCTGCCCACCCGCTACCTCCGCTACATGGGAGGGCTCCTCCACGGGGACCTCGGGAGCTACGGCGCCTCCAACTACTCCGTCGGCGAGCGCGTGGCCAAGGCGCTGCCCGTCACCATGCAGCTCACCTTCATCGGCCTGGTCCTGGGCGCCATCGTGTCCTTCCTTCTGGGCGTGCTCGCCGCACTCTACCGCGACGGCTGGCCCGACCAGCTGATTCGCGTGCTCTCCATCGCGGGGCTCGCCACGCCCTCGTTCTGGCTGGCGGTCCTCATGATCCTGCTCTTCTCGTCGATGATGCACGCCCTGCCCGCCTCGGGACCGCTGCCCAACTTCCTCGCCAACCCGGGTGGTTATGTCGCGCGCATGCTCATGCCCGCAGTTGCCCTCGCCTTCCCGCTCACCGGACAGATGACGCGCATCGTGCGCACGGCCATGGTCGAGGAGCTGGACAAGGACTACGTCAAGACCGCCAAGGGTGCCGGCCTCCCGCAGGCAGTCGTCATCGGCCGCAACGTGCTCCGCAACGCCCTCATCACCCCCGTCACCACCCTGGGCCTCAAGATCGGATACCTCATGGGCGGCGCCGTGGTCATCGAGACCATCTTCAACCTCCCCGGCATGGGCATGGCGATCCTCGAGGGGATCCAGGGCAACGAGACGAACCTGGTCCAGGGCGTCGTCATCGTCGTAGCGCTGTCGTTCATCGTGATCAACATCGTGGTCGACATGCTCTACCTCCTCATCAACCCCAGGATCAGGACGGTGTAGACATGCTGACTCAGAGAAAAGAACAGGCCGAGAGGCTCGAGCAGGCCGCTGTGGGCGGCGCCCGCCTCGGTGGCTGGAAGAAGATGAGCGTGGGCTCCAAGGTCTCGCTCGTCCTGCTCGTCCTGGTGGCCCTCTCGGCCATCCTCGCCGCGGTCCTCTCGCCCTATGACCCGGTCGCGATCTTCACCGCGCGCCAGGCCCCCGGCGGAGGCTTCCTCTTCGGCACCGACGACAAGGGCCGCGACATCCTGAGCCGCATGCTCTACGGCGGCCGCTACTCGCTGGTCATCGGCTTCGGCGCGACCCTCATGGCGCTGGTGTGCGGCTCCGTCATCGGCGCCATCGCCGCAGTCTCGCGCAAGTGGGTGTCCGAAGTCATCATGCGCGTCCTGGACATCATCATGTCCTTTCCCGGCATCGCGCTCGCTGCGGTGTTCGTGTCCATCCTGGGCAACAGCATCGGCTCGATCATCTTCTCCATCGGCTTCATGTACACGCCCCAGATAGCCCGCATCGTGCGCGCAAACATCGTGAGCGAGTACGGCGAGGACTACGTCCGTGCGGTCATCGTCTCGGGAGCGCGAGCTCCCTGGATCCTGGTCAGGCACGTCCTGCGCAACTGCATCGCGCCAATCATGGTCTTCACGGTGACCCTCGTGGCCGACGCCATCATCTTCGAGGCCTCCCTCACCTTCATCGGTGCCGGCATCCAGGAGCCCACCCCCACCTGGGGCAACATCCTGGCCGACGCCCGCGGCGGCGTTCTCGCCGGCCGCTGGTGGCAGGCTCTCTTCCCCGGCATTGCCATCATGCTCACCTGCCTGGCGCTCAACATCCTCTCGGAGGGCCTGACCGACGCCATGGCAGCCGCCCCCGGCGCGCCCGTCGACGCGGACAACTCCGAGAGCCGTCGCGCGGACGACATCCTGGCGTCCAACCCCGTTAAGGCCTACGAGGAGCAGGCGGAGGCGCTGGAGCGCAGGCTCGGGGCGCTTCGCGAGGTGGAGCTCGCCCGCGACGACCGCCACGTCCCCGACCTGGCGGTGGAGCCCCTGCTGCAGGTGAAGAACCTCTGCATCAGCTTCCTCTCGCACGGCGACGTCAAGGTCGTGGACGGCGTCAGCTTCGACGTGCGCCCCGGCCAGTGCATGGCGCTGGTGGGCGAGTCGGGCTGCGGCAAGTCCATCACCACCAAGACGATCATGAACCTCGTCGACCCCAAGGAGACGGTCATCGGCCAGCTCGTCTACAAGGGGCAGGACCTGCTCAAGCTTAGCTCCGAGGAGCACCGCAGGCTTCTGGGGACCGAGATCGCCATGGTCTACCAGGACGCGCTCTCGTCTCTGAACCCCTCCATGCTCATCTCGACCCAGATGAAGCAGCTTACCGACCGCGGCGGCACCCGCTCGGCCGAGGAGCTGCTCGAGCTCGTGGGGCTCGACCCCAGGCGCACCCTCGAGTCCTACCCGCACGAGCTCTCGGGCGGGCAGCGCCAGCGCGTGCTCATCGCAATGGCCCTCACCCGCGACCCGTCCCTGGTCATCTGCGACGAGCCCACCACGGCCCTCGACGTCACCGTCCAGAAGCAGGTCATCAAGCTCCTGAACGACCTCCAGGCCAAGCTGGGCTTCGCCATGATCTTCGTGAGCCACGACCTCGCGCTGGTGGCAGAGGTCGCCTCCGAGATCACGGTCATGTACGCGGGCCAGGTCATCGAGCAGGCACCCACCAAGGAGCTGCTCACCAACCCCATCCACGAGTACACGCGTGGCCTCTTGGGCTCGGTCCTCTCCATCGAGGAGGGCGCGCGCGACGGCAGCCGCCTGCACCAGGTGCCCGGCTCGGTCCCCTCGCCGGAGGACTTCCCCCGAGGTGACCGCTTCGCCCCGCGGTCCAGCCACCCCACGCTGGGGCCGGACGTGCATCCCGTCATCAAGAGCCTGCCGGGGGGCACCAACCACCGCTTCTCCGAGCTGCCCGACGACTACCTGAGGCAGAACGGGCTCGTTCCCTATCTAGACACCCTCAAGGAGGTGAGGTAGGTGGCCGACCAGAAGGAACCCATCATCTTCCTCGACGACATCTCCGTTACCTTCCGCACCCGCACGGGCTCGCTGCTGCACCCCAACCTGGTGCACGCCGTCCAGGGAGTGACCATCAAGCTCATGCCGGGCGAGACCATCGGCATCGTGGGCGAGTCGGGCTGTGGCAAGTCCACCACCGCCAACGTCATGTGCGGCCTGCAGTCGCCGACCTCCGGCCACGTCTACTTCCAGGGGACGGACGTCACCAGGCGCACCGCCGACCTGCGAAAGAAGATCGGCCGCGTGGTCTCCGTCGTCTTCCAGGACCCCGCGACGGCGCTCAACCCGCGCATGGTCGTCCGCGACCAGCTCCAGGACCCGCTTAGGGTCCACGGCGTGGGCTCCGACGCCGAGCAGGAGAGGCGTATCCACGAGCTCGTCGAGCTCGTGGGCCTGCCCAAGAGCGCCCTACGCGCCCTGCCGGGCCAGCTCTCGGGCGGGCAGCGGCAGCGTGTGGCCATCGCCCGCGCCATGTCGCTTAACCCCTCGGCAATCATCGCCGACGAGCCCACCTCCGCGCTCGACGTGTCGGTGCGCGCCCAGATCCTTAACCTGCTCACCGACCTCAAGAGCGAGCTGGGGCTCTCGATGATCTTCATCAGCCATGACATACAGACGGTCCGCTACATCTCGGACCGGATCATCGTCATGAACCACGGCCAGATCATGGAGCAGGGCCCCGCCCAGAGGGTGTTCAACGACCCCCAGGACGAGTACACCAAGACGCTCCTGGGGGCGGCGCCATCGCTCCTGCATCCCAAGATCGGTCGCTAGGAACCGAGCGTCCCGTCCGGCCGAGCGCCGGGCGGGGCGCACCGCACGGGCACGGCGGAGGACTAAGATGTGCCATCGTGCCCGGGCATCCGGGCGGGCAGAGAGAAAAGGGTAGCCACATGTCAGACTTCAAGATTCGCGGCGTCGTGCCGCCCGTCGTCGTCCCCGACACCGAGGACCGCGCGCTGGACGTCGCATCCTTCGAGCGCTCCATCAACCGCATGATCGACGCGGGCGTGGACGGCCTCTTCTTCCTGGGCTCCTCTGGAGAGGTGGTCTTCTCCACCGACGAGAGGCGCGACGAGGTCGTGCGAGAGGCGGTGCGCATCGTCGACCACCGCGTGCCCGTCCTGGTGGGCGTCATCGACACCGAGACCGAGCGCGTGATCGAGCACGGCAGGCGCGCCCAGGAGCTGGGTGCCGACGCCCTCGTGGCCACCGCGCCCTTCTACGCCCTGGGGGGCATGGCGGACGTCGAGGAGCACTTCCGCATCCTCCACGAGGAGCTCGACCTACCCATCTTCGCCTACGACATCCCCGTCTGCGTGCACACCAAGCTTCCGTGGAAGCTCCTGGCAAAGCTGGGGGCGGAGGGGGTGCTCGCGGGCGTCAAGGACTCCTCGGGCGACGACATCTCGTTCCGCTACCTCTGCCAGGAGAACGAGAGGCTGGGCCACCCGCTGAGCCTCCTCACCGGCCACGAGATCGTGGTCGACGGGGCCTACCTCTCTGGCGCGGATGGGTCCGTCCCCGGCCTGGCGAACGTCGAGCCCTACGGTTACGTGCGCATGTGGAAGGCCGCCGAGGCGGGCGACTGGGCCACGGTCAAGGCCGAGCAGGACAAGCTCAACGAGCTCAGCCACATCTTCGACGTGACCAGCGGCGTTCAGGGCTTCGGCGGGGGCGTGGGTGCCTTCAAGACCGCCCTCATGCTCATGGGCGTGTACGAGTCCAACCAGATGCCCCATCCCGTCAAGGCGCTCGAGGGCGCAAACGTCGAGGCGATTCGCTCGGTGCTCGTGGGCTGCGGCCTGCTCGAGGCCTAGCCAAGAGGCAGCTCTCGTCCGAGAAGTAGCAAGCCAGGGCGCGCCCGGGACTTTGGGTGCGCCCACGCCCCAGGAAGGAGTCCCATGGCAGCAGAGGCCAAGCGCGTCGTCGCGCTCGACATCGGAGGCACAAAGATCGCCTCGGCCCTCGTGACGCTCCGTGCGGGGGAGAAGCCCCTCATCGAGCACTACGGGAAGGTTCCCACCGAGGCCAAGCTGGGGGGTCAGAGGGTGCTGGCGAACGCCGTGGCGGCGGCCCGTCGCGTCGCCGAGGCGGCGGGAGGCGAGCTGGACGGCATCGGGGTCTCGAGCGCGGGGGTCATCGACCCCGCGACCGGAGACGTCACCTACGCCAACGAGATCATGCCCGGCTGGGGCGGCACCCACCTGGGTGCCGAGCTCACGCGCGAGATGGGCGTCCCCACCCGGGTGCTGAACGACGTCCACGCGCACGCCCTGGGCGAGGCTCGCTGGGGCGGTGGGCGCGAGGCGTCGAGCTGCCTGGTGGTGGCCGTGGGGACCGGCATCGGCGGTGCCTTCGTGCTGGACGGCCACATTCTGCTGGGCGCCCACAACGAGGCGGGCCACGTGGGTCACGTCAGCTGCTCCGACGCCACGGGCGTGCCCTGCTCCTGCGGTGCGACGGGCCACCTCGAGCCCATCGCGGCGGGGCCCGGCATCATCGAGCGCTACCTGGAACTGGGCGGCGACGCCACCCAGGCCGACGGCAGGCCCATGGACGGGGCCGAGATAGACCGCCGGGCCGTCCAGGGCGACCAGGCCGCCAGGGACGCGGAGGCCCGCTCCGGACACGCCATAGGGGAGGTTCTGGGCAGCATGTGCAACATGCTTGACCCCGACTGCGTCATACTCTCCGGCTCCGTGGCGCAGTGCGGCCCCGCCTGGCACGATGCCATGGAACGCGGCTGGCACGAGGCGGTCATGCCGCCCGTGGCGTCCACTCCCGTCCGCTCGGGCGAGCTGGGCGGAGACGCCCCCCTCATTGGCGCCGCCGAGAACGTGGTCCGCTCGGGGTATGCGGAGTTCGAGTAAGTCGCGAGGGGGCCGCGCGACGGGCGCGACCCCACGTTTGGAGGTTGCAATGGAAGTTTCGCCCCTGGTCCGTTCGCTCAAGGGAAGGCTCGTCGTGAGCGTCCAGGCCTATCCCGGGGAGCCCCTGCGCCATCCCGAGACCATGGCCCAGATCGCCGAGGCCTGCGAGCAGGGTGGCGCCGCCGCGATTCGCTGCCAGGGCCTCTCGGACATAGCCGCCATAAAGGGCAGGGTCCAGGTGCCGGTCATCGGCCTCTGGAAGGAGGGCCACGAGGGCGTCTACATCACGCCCACGCTGCGCCATGCCGTGGCCTGCGTCAACGCGGGCTCGGACATCGTCGCCATCGACGCCACCGACCGCCTCCGCCCCGACGGCAGGACTTTCGCACAGACCGTGGCCGACCTGCGCGCCCAGTGCGAGACCCTCGTCATGGCCGACTGCATGACCATCGACGACGTCCGCCATGCCGTCGAGCTGGGATGCGACCTCGTGTCCACGACCCTCTCGCACAACAAGGCAGCCATAGACACCACCATGGACGATGGTCCAGACCTGCCCCTCCTGAGGCAGGCGACCGAGGAGTTCCCGGGACTGCCCATCATCTGCGAGGGCCACGTGCACACGCCGGCCGACGCTGCCGCGGCCATGGGGGCGGGCGCCTGGGCCGTGGTCGTGGGAACGGGCATCACGCATCCCACAAGCCTCACCAAGTGGTTCTGCGCCGCAGTGGAGGGATGACGCGGGCAGCTGGCCCGCGCGTGGGCGTTCCGCGCGCGGCGGCAAGCCGTACAATTAGGTGAGTACGCAACGCGGGCGGGGTAGGACCCCGTCCGCGCTCCCTTAGGAGGAGGAGCCATGGGCGCTGCAGTGAAGCCGAACGTGACCATCGACGACTGGGACAAGCTCGACGTGCGCGTGGGCCTGATCGAGCGGGTCGAGGACGTCCCCGGCTCCAAGAAGCTCGTGGCGCTCCACGTCGACTTCGGCGACTTCAGGCGCATCATCCTCACGGGGATGAAGGAGGAGCGCGAGGACTGCGAGGCAATCGAGGGGACCAAGACCCTCTTCCTCGTCAACATGGCCCCGCGCAGGATGGCGGGCATGGTGAGCGAGGGCATGCTCCTGGACATCGGCTACGAGGACGGCATCCCCTCGGTCCTGGCAACGCTCGAGAGGGACGTGCCCGCGGGCACGAGGCTCTGCTAGCCATGTCCAGCAGCAGCCAGCGCATGAGGGACGCCGCCGCGGCGGACCGCGTCCCCGACATCGTCGTGATAACCGGGATGTCGGGCAGTGGCCGCACCCAGGCCCTGCACGTCTTCGAGGACATGGGCTACTACTGCATCGACAACCTCCCACCCCGCCTCGTCCTGGACCTCGCCCGCGTGGTGGGGATCAACGCCAACACCGGGCGGCATCTGGCGGTCACCTGCGACCTCAGGAGCCAGGGGCTCTTCGACGAGGTGACCGACGCCCTGGCGCAGCTCCGCGACCACGAGCTCAGCGTCAAGACCCTCTTCCTCGACTGCTCGGACGAGGTGCTGCTGCGCCGCTACGACGAGACCCGCCGCCGTCATCCCATCGCCCAGGAGGGCGAGACGACCGTTGCGGCCATCGTCCGCGAGCGTGCCGCCCTCGCTCCCATCCGCGAGGAGTCCGACCTGGTCATCGACACGAGCCGGCTGCGCCCGAGCGCCCTGCGCAGCCGAATCCGGCATGCCTTCTCTGAGCTCAGCGAGCAGCAGCTCCTGGACGTGAGCGTCTTCAGCTTCGGCTTCAAGCACGGGCTTCCCGCCGAGGCGGACCTCATGATCGACGTGCGCTTCCTGCCCAACCCCTTCTACGACCCCGTCATGCGCGAGCTCACCGGCAACGACGCGCTGGTTGCCGACTTCGTCATGGGCAACAAGGTGACGGCAGACTTCATGGCTGCGTGGAAGCGCCTCCTGGACGTCGCCATGCCGGGGTACGTCGCCGAGGGAAAGACCCAGCTCTCCATCGCTGTGGGCTGCACGGGTGGCCAGCACCGCTCGGTGGCCATCGCCAACGCCACGGCTGCCTACCTCAAGGGGCAGGGCTATCGTGTCTCGCTCTCGCATCGCGACCTCGACCTCGCCGGCCGGAGGCCCTAGTGGGGGCGCCGTGCGACGAGCGACCTGCCGGGGACGTCCTCCTCTTCCGCGGGGGTGATGCGCCATGTCGTTCACCGCGCAGGTGAAGGACGAGCTGTCGCGTGTGGAGGGGGAGTGTCCGCTCTGCGCCTACGCCCAGCTCTCGGCCATAACGCGCATCTGCGGCACGCTCTCGTTTAGGGGTCCGGGACGCTACTCGATCCGCGTCTCGACCGAGACCGGTGCCGTGGCGCGCACCATGATCAAGCTCACCCACGAGCTCTTCGACCTCGAGACCCCTCTCACCGTGCGGCGCTCCAACCTGCACAAGGCCCGCAACTACCTCATCGAGATACCCGAGCAGCGCGAGCTCGAAGCCGACCTGGTGCGCCTGGGCATCCTGCTGCCGGGCCGGGGCCTTGCCCCGGGCGTCCCCCGGCAGCTCCTGCGCTCGGACCACTGCAGGCGCGCCTTCGTGCGCGGCGCGTTCATGGCGGGTGGCTTCATCGCCGACCCAAGGGGCGACTTCCACCTCGAGATCGCGGTCACGGGCGAGGAGTTCGCGCGCGACCTCGCGGAGGTCCTGGAGGGCCTGGGCGTCTCAGCCCGCCTCAACCGTCGCCGCGGCTCCTTCGCCATCTACCTCAAGAGCTTCGACGAGATAGCCTGCCTTCTCGACGCCATGGGCGCCCGGCGCTCCACCCTCCTCGTCGACAAGGTGCGACGCATGAAGTCACTCAAGAACGACGTCAACCGCCGCGTCAACGCCGAGATGGCCAACCAGGCGCGCTCGACCGGTGCGGCCGCCGACCAGCTGGACCTCATAGCCCAGGCCGAGCGCGGACCGGGCCTGCGCGCGCTCCCGCCCGCCGTGCGCGAGTTTTGCGCCCTCAGGCGCGCGTATCCCGAGAAGTCCCTGGCCGACCTTGGAGAGCTGGCAGAGCCCCCGGCCTCGAAGTCGGCAATGTACCACCGGCTCCTCCGCCTCCAGAGGATCGTGGGGGAGTCCAAGGGCAGGTGACCCAATCCGCAAATGAGCCCCGAACAGTGGACAGGTGCCGCAGCGTCTCCAAATTCGCTCGCGTTTGGCTTCGGGCGCTCGTGATGCGGTTTTTGAGGGTAAAATAGGTTCGTGCTTGTAGTGTGTTGGCCACTCCCGAGGAATGGCCTCGGTTGGCCTCGCGAAAGGAGAAAGCATGGCAGTCAAGGTTGCTATCAACGGCTTCGGACGTATCGGTCGTCTCGCGTTCCGTCAGATGTTCGGTCACGAGGGCTCCGAGATCGTCGCCATCAACGACCTCACCTCGCCCGATATGCTCGCGTACCTCCTGAAGTACGACTCCACTCAGGGCAACTACTCCCGTGACCACAAGGTCGAGTCCACCGAGGACTCCATCGTCGTCGACGGCAAGAAGATCACCATCTACAAGGAGGCCGACGCCTCCAAGCTTCCTTGGGGCGAGCTCGGCGTCGACGTCGTTCTCGAGTGCACCGGCTTCTACACCTCCAAGGCCAAGGCGCAGGCCCACATCGACGCCGGCGCCAAGAAGGTCGTCATCTCCGCTCCCGCGGGCAACGACCTTCCCACCATCGTCTTCAACGTCAACCACGAGCAGCTGACTGCTGACGACAACATCATCTCCGCGGCCTCCTGTACCACCAACTGCCTGGCTCCCATGGCCAAGGGCCTGAACGACTTCGCGCCCATCGTCTCCGGCATCATGACCACCATCCATGCCTTCACCGGCGATCAGATGACCCTCGACGGCCCCCAGCGCAAGGGCGATAAGCGTCGCTCCCGTGCCGCCTCCGAGAACATCGTCCCCAACTCCACCGGTGCCGCCAAGGCCATCGGCCTGGTCCTTCCCGAACTCAACGGCAAGCTCATCGGTGCCGCCCAGCGCGTCCCGACGCCGACCGGCTCCCTCACCAACCTCTATGCCGTCGTCGACAAGAAGGTCACCGTCGACGAGGTCAACGCCGCGATGAAGGCCTACGCCGAGACCATCCCCGAGACCTTCGGCTACAACGAGGACCAGATTGTCTCCCGTGACATCATCGGCGAGACCCATGGCTCGATCTTCGACGCCACCCAGACCATGGTTCAGGACCTCGGCAACGGCCAGAGCCTCGTCCAGGTCACCTCTTGGTACGACAACG
Source organism: uncultured Olsenella sp. (assembly GCA_947253595.1). GTDB lineage: Bacteria > Actinomycetota > Coriobacteriia > Coriobacteriales > Atopobiaceae > Olsenella_I. Next base: position 12,092 of record CAMXZR010000037.1, read on the forward strand.
AGAACTCCTACACCTCTCAGATGGTCCGTACCATCAAGTACTTCGAGAAGTTCGTCGCCTAGCCTCTAGGCACCCTCGGTTCTGTAGGGGCGCGGCCGCTGGCCCACGGGTCGCAGCCGCGCCCCTTTTTGCACGGCGTTGGTCCGATCATCTCAGCAGAAGGAGTGAGCATGGCTTTTACCAAGAAGACCGTCCGCGACGTGGACGTCGACGGCAAGCGTGTCATCATGCGCGTCGACTTCAACGTCCCCCTGAAGGACGGCGTCGTCACGGATGACACGCGCGTCCGCGCCGCCATCCCCACCATCCAGTACCTCAAGGAGCACAACGCCGGCATCGTCCTGATGAGCCACCTCGGCCGCCCCAAGGGCGACGGTCCCGAGCCCGAGCTCTCGCTGAAGCCCGCTGCCGACAAGCTCGCCGAGCTCACCGGCTACGAGGTGAGGTTCGTGGACGACACCTACGGCGAGAAGGCCGCCGCCGCCGTCGCCGAGGTCAAGCCCGGCGACATCCTCGTCCTCGAGAACGTCCGCTTCCTCAAGGCCGAGAAGAAGAACGACCCCGAGGTCGCGAAGAAGCTTGCCTCCTACGGCGACATCTTCGTGCTCGACGCCTTTGGCACCGCGCACCGCGCCCAGGGCTCCGTCGTCGGTCCGGCCGAGTTCATCCCCGCCGTCGCCGGCTTCCTGCTCGAGAAGGAGGTCGACACCCTGACCTCGATCTTCGCCGAGCCCGAACGTCCCTTCGTCGCCATCGTGGGCGGCTCCAAGGTCTCCAGCAAGATCGGCGTCCTCGACCACCTCATCGATTCCGCTGATACTCTGATCATCGGCGGCGGCATGGCCTACACCTTCTTCCTGGCCAAGGGCCACAGCGTGGGCACCTCCCTCAAGGAAGAGGACTGGATCGAGCGCGCGGGCGAGATGCTGAAGAAGGCCGAGGCCAAGGGCTGCAAGATCCTGCTCCCCGTCGACAACGTGGTCGCCGACCACTTCGGCGAGGACGCCATCGGCGAGGTCGTCGACTCCGACAAGATTCCCGACGACCGCATGGGCATGGACATCGGCCCCAAGACCGTTGAGCTCTACTGTGAGGCAGTCAAGGCCGCCAAGACCGTCTTCTGGAACGGCCCCATGGGCGTCTTCGAGATGGACCAGTTCGCCAAGGGCACCGAGGCAGTGGCGCGTGCCATCGCGGACTCCGACTGCACGTCCATCATCGGCGGCGGGGATTCCGTCGCCGCCATCAACAAGTTCGGCCTGGCCGACAAGATGAGCTGGATCTCCACCGGTGGTGGCGCATCCATGGAGCTTGTCGAGGGCAAGGCCCTTCCCGGAGTGGAGGCGCTTCTCGATGCGTAAGAGGATGATTGCCGGCAACTGGAAGATGAACAAGAGCTACTCCGAGGGCGTCGTCCTGGCCGAGGGTCTGGCCCGCGAGCTCGAAGGCGGTACGGGCGACGTCGATGTCGTCGTATGCCCGCCTACGGTCGACCTCAAGGGTGTCGCCACCGTCATCGAGCAGCAGAGCGCGCCCTTCTCGCTTGGTGCCCAGAACGCCTACTTCGAGGAGTCCGGCGCATACACCGGCGAGACCGCTCCCTCCATGCTGACCGACATCGGCGCGGCCTTCTGCATCATCGGCCACTCCGAGCGTCGCGGCTACTTCGGCGAGACCGACGAGGACATCAACAGGAAGGCCAAGGCCCTCATGGCCCATGGCATCGTGCCCATCAGCTGCTGCGGCGAGTCCCTCGAGGTCCGCGAGGCGGGCACTCACGTCGAGTTCGTCGTGGACCAGATCAAGAAGGACACCGAGGGCCTCGTCATCGACGACCCCTCCAAGTACGTCGTCGCCTACGAGCCCATCTGGGCCATCGGCACGGGCAAGACCGCCACTGCCGACGACGCGCAGGAGGTCTGCGGCGCCATTCGCAAGACTCTGGCCGAGGTCTTC
>CAMXZR010000038.1 GCA_947253595.1 uncultured Olsenella sp.
TAGCGCCGAGTACCTCACCATGGCGGCCCACAAGACCGGCTTCTACTCTGCGGCAATCCCGCTTGCCGTGGGTGCCCTCTGCGGCGATGCCAGTCCCGAGCAGGTCGAGGACCTCTCCGCCTTCGGCATGGCCGCGGGGCTCGCCTTCCAGCTGCAAGATGACCTTCTCAACCTGGTGGGGGATGCCTCGGCTCAGGGCAAGGACTTCCGAAGCGACATCACCGAGGGCAAGCGCACCCTTGTGGTCTGCCATGCCCTCGAGCACCTGGATGCGGATGCCCGGGAGGAGCTTGTCTCGATACTCTCGGCGCACAGCAGCGACGAGGCCCCGCTCGCCCGAGCCACCGAGCTCATGGAGGACGCCGGCTCTATAGACTTTGCACGAGGCTACGCCCAGAGCCTGGCGAGCGACGCCAAGGAGCGACTGGACGGGGCAGATGTCACGGAGGGGTCACGCGAGCTGCTCCTCTCCATGACCGACTACTTCATTGGCAGAAGCAGCTAGCGCTGCCATAAGAACGCTGGGGGAGCAGATGGACCCAATCAGAGAGGGCGCGAGCGGCGCCGCAGTGGAAGACATCCAGGAGCGCCTGGGCAGGCTGGGCTACGAGGTGGACGCGGCCGAGCTCGCCGACCACGCCTTCGGTCCCACCACCTCGACCGCGGTCGCCAGGTTCAGGCTCGACCACCAGCTGCCTCTGGGCGGCGAGGTCGACTCCGCGACCTGGGCAGCCCTCGTGGATGCCGGCTACTCCATGGGCGACCGCACCCTCTACCTCCGCCTACCCAACTTCCATGGCAACGACGTGCTGTCCCTGCAGCACTGCCTCAACATCCTGGGCTTCTCCTGCGGCGAGCCCGACGGCTGCTTTGGCGTCTACACCGAGAGCGCGGTGAAGCAGTTCCAGGAGAGCCAAGGCATGCTGGCCGACGGCATGGCCTTCCAGGACACCTTCGACGCCATCGAGCGCCTGCATCACGTATGGGGTGGCAAGCCCGCCTCGGGCCCGCACCCCATGGGCGGCATGGGCTTCGCCCGGGCGGCCGGGGTGCTCGAGAGCACGCAGCTCTCCATCACCGCAGAGGACCCCATCAGCCGCAACGTCGCAGGCCGCATCTGGAACCTGGCCAGCGCCACGAGCGAGAGGAGCGGGCTCGACCTGGTCGAGAGTCCCCTCGCCGCGCGCGAGGGTGACCGCGCGGTGCTGGTCCTGGCCTCGTCTCCCCTGCCCGAGGGCAGCAAGATGGCCAACCTCTCCACCGACGACGTCGACACCCTGCCCCAGCGCCTACGCACCACCTGCGAGAGCTCCCGCGAGGAGGTCCCCGTGGTGCGGCTGGAGCTCCCCCTGGGCCTCGACTACGACGGCACCTTCACCACGGGAGACGCACAGACCTTCGCGGTCATGCTCCTCGACGCCATCTGTGCCGCCTTCGACCTGTAGGCCGTCTTTCGATTCAGTCCCACACGGGACAGGTCAGCACGAAGGCCTTGGTGAGGCTTCCGTAGGGCTGCTCCAGGCGGATGGCGAACCCATGCAGCTCCACGATGCGCCTGACGATGTAGAGCCCCAGGCCACTCCCCTCGCCACAGCGCGCCTCGTCCCCCCGCGAGAAGGGCTCGAAGAGGCGGTCGACGTCGCCCTCCATGGGAAGACCGGTGTCTCCCACGACGACCTCGGCCACGCCGGCGCGCCGCACGAGGCCCACGCGGATGGTCGTCCCCGCCGGGCAATGCCTCACGGCATTGGCCATCAGGTTGGCCACGACCCTGCCCAGCTGCACGTCATCTGCCAGGACTTCCAGTGGCCGCTCGCTCACGTCCACCTCGAGGGTCATACCCGCCGCCTCGGCGTCCGTATAGGCCGCAGCGGCCTCCCTCAGCACGAGCTGGGGCAGATCGCAGGGCTTTGGCTTGAGCCGGAACCCATCGCTCTCGAGCCGCGTGAAGTCGAAGAGGGCATCGGTGAGCCTTCCCAGGCGCTCCGCCTTGGTACGGATGGAGGCGAGGTAGCGCATCTGGTCGGCCGCGTCGTCGACCAGGCCGTCTCCCAGCGCCTGGGAGAGCGAGAGGATGCTCATCACCGGCGTCCTGAGGTCATGCGCCATGTCGGTCACCAGGAGGTTCCTCCTGGCATAGAGACGCTCGCGCTCCCGGTCGCGCTCCTCCTGGGCCTGGGCCACCCTGTGCTCCACCATCCGGGCGAAGAGCACGGCGCCCACCGCAAGTGGCAGGACGAGCAGCGCCATCCCGAACGTCAGGATCCCCAGGCCATGCAGGGTCTCCGGGACGTCCGCGAGCCCGCTGGGCACGAGCCGCCCCAGTGCCAGGGGCAGCAATGTCCCAAGGGCGAGGGGTTGCAGCAGCGCCTCCATGGCTGCGACGAGAACGGCCACCAGGAGGAAGCGACGGACCAGGAACGCATCCAGGCGACCCAGGCCCTCGACCTCGCGACGCTCGCCACCCTCGCCCTGGACCATGACGCCCCCTATCCCTCGAGCCTGTAGCCCAGGCCACGCACCGTGCTGATGTAGGCACCCGAGTCGTCCGACAGCTTGGAGCGCAGCTTGCTGATGCAGACCATCACGTTGTTCTCGGCCGCAAGGTAGCGCTCCTCCCACCCGGCCTCGTAGATCTGTCGCTTGGTGAAGACCCTGCCAGGGCGGGACATCATGAGCTCCATTATCCGGTACTCGACCGGCGTGAGCTCGACCGGCTCCCCCGCCCTGGTGAGCCGACAGGCGTCGAGGTCCAACTCCAGGTCGCGAACCACCAGCCTCGACGAGGCGGGCAGGCCCGACGTCACCTGAACGGCCCCTCCGCCCGAGGGCAGCGGCCGGGCATCGATGTCGTAGACGCGGCGCATGAGCGAATTGACCCGTGCCACGGCCTCGAGCGGGTTGAAGGGCTTCACCAGGTAGTCGTCGGCACCCAGGTCGAGGCCGATGACCTTCTCGGCATCCTGGCCCTTGGCAGAGATGAACACCACGGGCGTGGGACGCTCCGCACGCAGCCGACGCAGCACCTCGTAGCCATCGAGCTGCGGCATCATAATGTCCAGGAGGCAGATGTCGACGGGCTCCTCGCGCAGGAGGCGCAACGCCTCCCTGCCATCGGCCGCCTCGGCGACGCGGTAGCCCGCATTCTGGAGGTAGAGTCGCAGCACCTCGCGAATCTCGTCTTCGTCGTCGGCGACGAGGACCGTATGGCGTCCGTCCCCTGCCATCCCGACTCCCCTCAAGTATGCCGCCCGGACGACTGGTCCGGGCGGACTCGCTCATACGATGTTAGCGCTTGGCGGGCTAGCCCCGCAGGGTCCCGGCCCCCTCGGGCGCGACGGGCGCTGGCTGGTCGGATGCCACCGGCAGCACGCGAGAGTCGCTGCCGTAGCGCAGCGCCTCGTAGAGGGCGGCGTAGGTCATCTGCCTGTAGGGCGCCACGTAGAAGACGTCCAGCAGGCCCAGGGTCGCAAGGGAGAGCAGGCTCCAGCCGATGAACGAGAGGTCGAGCACGAAGGCCCTCCACTTGTTGCCATCCATGAGGGCCTTGCTCTGGGCGAAGGCCTCCCCACGGGTCATGTTGGGGTCGTCGGCGAGGAGGTATGGGATCATGCGGTACTCGTAGCTCTTGACGATGCCGGGAACCACGAGGAGGAGGCACCACAGGCCGGTGTAGAGCTCGCGGAAGAAGAGGGTCTTCACGTTCTCGGCGTAGTTGCGGTCGAAGCCCCTGCCACACTCGCCCATCTCTGCACGCTGGTTGAGGTTCCTCAGGAAGAAGCGGGACGTGCCCACCAGCAGGGGCTGCACGACCAGGATGTCCAGGGCGATCATGGCCACCACCAGCAGCAGCACGGCGAGGCAGAGCAAGAGCACCAGGGGCAGGGCCATCGCCGCCATCCATGCGGAGCCAGGCTCCTCCACCGCGTCCTGGCGCCCGGCCGCCGGGGTGGAGGCGTCGTCGGCACTTCCGGCAGCGGCCGACGCCGGACTCTCGCTCGCGGCGGCACCCTTGCCCGCCTCAGGCCCACGCTCTGCCTCGTTCTCGACCTCGGTCCGCTCCGCCGACTCGTGATGCTGCCCGGAGTTCATGCTGACGGGCACCATCGCCGCAATTGTAGATAAGCCGTTCGCCACCGAACCGAACGTGCCAGCTCCCCCGAAGCCGCCGCCGATCACGAAGGTGGTCACGAGCGCCACCAGGACGGTCTTCCAATAGTTGGCCCTGAGGCCGGCCTTGCCCTTCTCCTTGAGCTCCCTGCGCTCCCACATGGCGTCTCCTTAGACGAAGTCCCTTGATTGCATGCCCATGATGGGCCACGACCCTGAGGGAAACGTGAGCCGAACCATAACGTTGCCTTAAAGCAGGAAGGAACCGAGTGGACCATCCTGCATTCCGCCACGCTTTTCTCCCAAATCAGGCGTGGATCCGTGGCAAACGACAAGACGAGAGGGGCACATCGTCCCTCGCCGCCAGGCACTGCCAGACCGTAGCATGCCGACCGAACCATCGGCCGCCACCAGGGTCGCAGCCCACTGCCAGGTCGTGACATGCTGGCAGCGCCATCAACCGCCACCAGAGCCGTCGGCCACCGCCAGAACCTGGCGGCCTACTGCGGCAGAGGCGGGTCCCCCGCGCCGGGAACGCGACAGTAGGTGCGGGTGAGCTCCAGGAGCCGCCCCTCCAGCTCCTGTGTCAGGGCCCCCTCGCGCATGCGCCAGCACCAGTTGCCCCCCAAGGTCGACGGTACGTTGATGCGGGCCTCGTTGCCCAGGTCAAGGAGGTCCTGCATGGCATAGATGCAGGTGTCGCTCACAGATGCGGCGATGCTGCGGTTCATCGCCGCAGATAGGGGCTCGTCCGGCATCTGGCGCAGGTAGCGTCGCGCCTGGGCGAGCTGCTCGGCACTCGCCGCGTCCTCCGCCCAGCCACGCGCGGTCATGTTGTCGTGCGTCCCCACGTAGGCCACCGTGTTGCCCGTGTAGTGGTGCGGCAGGTAGTAGGAGTCGTTCCAGCCGTCGAAGCCAAACTGCAGGATCTTCATGCCGGGATATCCCGTGGCGTCACGCAGCGCCAGGACCTCCGGCGTCAGGAAGCCCAGGTCCTCGGCGATGATGGGAAGCTCTCCCAGCTCCTGCCTGACGCGCTCGAAGAGGCCCATCCCCGGCCCCTTGTGCCAGGAGCCCTCGGCCGAGCTCGCCGCCCCGAAGGGTACGCCCCAGTACGACTCGAAGCCCCGGAAGTGATCGATCCTCAGCAGGTCGTAGAGCTTGAGGCTCGACCTGAGACGTCCCACCCACCACGAGAAGCCTTCCTCCCGCATGAGCTCCCAGTCGTAGATGGGGTTACCCCAGTACTGCCCGGTGGACGAGAACTGGTCGGGCGGCGTCCCCGCCACCAGCGCGGGTGCGCCCGACTCGTCCGTCACGAAGAGGCTTGGGGTCGACCACATCTCGACCGAGTCGCGCGAGACGTAGATGGGGATGTCCCCTATGATGCGCACGCCGCGCCCGTTGGCGTATCCCTTGAGGCGGGACCACTGGTCAAAGAAGAGGTACTGGGTCATCTGGTGGTAGAGGTAGCGCTCGCGACGATTGCCGCAGAGCGCGTCGACCTCAGGACCGGGACTGCGGAACTCCCCCGGCCACTCCCAGAAGGGACCGAGGCCGAACTCCTCCTTGCAGACCATGAACTGGCAGTAGGGCGCAAGCCAGGGCTCGCTCGCGTGGACGAAGGCATCCAGTTCTGCAGGCGGGGTGGCCAGGAAGCGGAGCAGCGCGCGCTCGAGCAGAGTGCGACGGCCACGGAAGACGGCGGCATAGTCTATGCGACAGGGATCGCCGCCGCAGTCGAGCCCCTCGAGGTCCCCGGCCTCGAGCCAACCTCGCTCCACGAGCCCCTCCACGTCAATGAAGTTGGGATTTCCCGCATGCGCCGAGAACGACTGGTAGGGAGAGTCCCCATAGCTCGTGGTGGTCAGGGGGAGCAGCTGCCAGTAGCGCTGGCGACTGCGGGCGAGAAAGTCCACGAATCCCCTCGCCGCACGCCCGAAGCCGCCGATGCCCCCCGGCCCGGGCAGGGAGAACACCGGCAGCAGGACTCCACTCGCACGCTCCATGTCGCAGCTCCTCTCGCCGCCACGACGCCCACGACCGTGGGATCCGGGCGACAGCGTCGTGTCTTTCCCAAAACTATGGCCCCGGCCCGGACAGGCAGGCCGGGGCCCTCGCACCGGGCCGCAGAGAGAGTTGCGGCTACGGCCTGACGAGGTTGTCCCCGCTCGCCTTGTCGAAGAGGTGGATGGCGTTCTGGTCGAACTTGAAGGAGAGGCGCTCTCCGTCGGCGAAGCTGCCGCCCTCACGCTCGAAGTCGGTGGTGGGAATGACCATCACCAGCTCGCTGCCCTCGACCGTCACGTGGACGTGCACCGTGGAGCCCATGAGCTCCGACACTTCGACCGTACCGGAGATGGCATCCGGGTCGTCCTCGCGAGCGAGCGAGATCTGCTCCGGACGCACGCCGGCGACGACCTCGGAGGTCCCGTCGACCCAGGACTCCGAGAGGCGGTTGCAGGTCTGCGGCGCAAGGGCGATGTCGTGGTCGCTCGTCTCGAGGTGGTACTCGTTGCCCACATGCACCAGATGGGCGTCGAAGAAGTTCATCTGGGGCATGCCGATGAAGCCTGCCACGAAGAGGTTCGCGGGATGGTTGAAGACCTCCTGGGGGGTACCGATCTGCTGGACGTAGCCGTCCTTCATGATCACGATGCGGTCGCCCAGGGTCATGGCCTCGGTCTGATCGTGCGTGACGTAGATGAAGGTCCCGCTCACCTTGTGGCGCAGCTTGATGAGCTCGGCGCGCATCTGGTTGCGCAGCTTGGCATCCAGGTTGGAGAGGGGCTCGTCCATGAGGAAGACCTTGGGGTCGCGCACGATGGCGCGGCCGATGGCCACGCGCTGGCGCTGTCCGCCCGAGAGGACCTTGGGCTTGCGGTCGAGGTAGGGCGTGATGCCCAGCGTTTCCGCCGCGTCGCGGACCTTGCGATCTATCTCCGCCGAGTCGACCTTCTTGAGCTTGAGCGTGAAGGCCATGTTCTCGTACACCGTCATGTTCGGATAGAGCGCATAGCTCTGGAAGACCATGGCGATGTCGCGGTCCTTGGGAGCGACGTCGTTCACGCGCCTGCCGTCGATGAGCAGGTCGCCGGAGGAGATGTCCTCCAGCCCTGCGATCATGCGCAGCGTGGTCGACTTGCCGCAGCCGGAGGGGCCGACCAGCACCACGAACTCTCCGTCATCCACCGTGAGGTTGAAGTCCTGTACGGCCACGACGCCCTCGGAGGTGACCTCCAGGTTGCTCTTGCGCTCCGTCTCGCGGCGCCTGCCGAGCAGGCCGTGGCGCGCCTTCTCGTTGGGATAGACCTTCTTGATGTTCTTGAGGACGATCTGTGCCATCTTCCTTGCCTTTCATGCCCTGCGTCCGGGAGGGCGGACGCCCGTGGTAGTTGCGTGACTAGCCCTTGACCGCACCCGAGACCACGCCGCTGATGATGTAGCGCTGGCAGACCAGGTACACCACGACGATGGGGACGATGACCATCATGATGCAGGCCATCATGGGACCCAGCTCCACGTGGCCGTAGCCACCGCGGAAGTACTGGATGAGGATGGGGATGGTCTTGTACTTGGTGCTGTCCAGGACCAGGTAGGGCAGGAGGTAGTCGTTCCACACCCACATGGTCTCGAGGATGCCGACCGAGATGTAGGTGGGCTTCATGATGGGGAGCACCACGTGAAAGAAGGTCTGCACGGGGTTGCAGCCGTCGATCGTGGCCGCCTCCTCGATCTCGAGCGGGATGGTCTTCACGAAGCCCGCGAACATGAAGACCGCGAGTCCCGCACCGAAGCCCAGGTAGATGAAGCAGATGTTGAAGGGCGTGTTGAGGCCCATGGAGTCCGCCACGTTGGAGAGGGTAAACATGAGCATCTGGAAGGGCACGACCATCGAGAAGACGAAGAGGTAGTACAGGCCCTTGCAGAGGCGGTTGTTCACGCGCACCACGTACCAGGCGCACATGGAGCAGCACACCAGGATGAGCGCCACCGAGGTGACGGTTATGACCAGCGAGTAGGCGAAGGCCGACGCGAAGCCCTGCTTCGAGAGGGCGCTCACGTAGTTGGCAAGCCCGGCCGCGTTCTGTGGGCCCACCAGCTCGAAGGCGGTGTTGGTGCCTATGCTCGACTCGCTCTTGAGCGAGTTCATGAGGATCATGAACATGGGGTAGACCCAGGCGAGGCTCAGCACGGTGAAGAGGACCGAGAGCACCCGGTTGATGGTTTTCTCCCTTTGCATCACGCCTGCACCTCCTTGGACTTGGTGAGCCTGAGCTGGATCAGCGAGATGGCGATGACCAGGATGCAGAAGATGACCGCCTTGGCCTGGCCTATGCCCATCCACTTGGCCCCCGCCCTCGAGTAGAAGGTGCTATAGATGTTCAGGGCGAGGAGCTCGCTGGAGTGGCTGGGCTCGCCGCCCGTGAGCGCGAGGTTCTGGTCGAAGAGCTTGAAGCCGTTGGTGATGGTGAGGAAGAGGCAGATGGTGATGGTGGGCATGAGGTTGGGGATCTTGACCTTCCACAGCGTCTGCCAGGCGTTCGCGCCGTCGACCCTCGCCGCCTCGAGGTAGTCGCTGGGGATGGACTGCAGCCCGGCGATGTAGATGATCATCATGTAGCCGATCTGCTGCCAGAGGGTCAGAACCACCAGACCCCAGAAGCCCGCGTGGGTGTTGAGGGCCAGGAGCTGCTGGCCCACGTTTGCCAGGACGCAGTTTATGAGGATCTGCCAGATGTAGCCCAGCACGATGCCACCGATGAGGTTGGGCATGAAGAAGACCGTGCGGAAGACGTTGGTTCCCCTGAGGTGGCTGCGCGTGAAGGCCAGGGCGATGGCCAGGGCGATGACGTTGATCAGCACGGTAACCGTCACGGTGAAGAGCGCCGTGAGCCAGAAGGCATGGGCAAACTGTGGGTCCGAGAGCGCCGCCGCGTAGTTGCCCACACCGACGAAGGTCGGGTTCGAGATGCTGATGAACTGGCAGAACGATAGATAGGCACCCTCGGCGAACGGGATGACGAAGCCGAAGACGAACGAGAGCGCCGTGGGCAGCACGAAGAGCGGCCACCACTTCCTGAGTGACTTAACCATGCGCGCGTTCCCTTCGCAGGTCGCAGGGGGGCGGACGGCGCGTGAGCCGCCCGCCCCGAAAATGACGTCGTCAGCAGAGGGGGCGCCTAGGCGGTCGCGGCCTTCTCCTTCGCCCAGCCGTCGACGAAGGCGGTCTGGACGCCGTCCCAGCCAGCGGTGCCGGCTGCATATGCGGTCAGCGCGCTGGAGAGGCCCTTCTTCCACTCCTCGGAGGGAATGTGAACGAAGGCCCAGGTGACGGGCTCCTTGCCGTCCTCGACGGCCTTCTTCGCAATCTTGGCGAAGGGGTTGGCGGTCTCCTTGGCGGAGTTGAAGGGGCAGGTGAAGCCCATGTCGTCGGCAAGGGTCGTGGTGCCCTTCTCGGAGGTGACGACCCAGTATAGGAAGTCGAGGGTGGCCTTCTGGTCGTCCTCGGAGGCCTGACTGTTCACGCACCAGTAGTTCTCGCCGCCGGAGCACATGCCCTGCTTCTCCTCGCCGGCCGCGCCGATGTAGAGGGGCAGCATGCCCAGCTTGTCGTCACCCAGCGACTTGACGTCCTTGTAGGACCAGGTGCCGTTCTGGTAGAAGACTGCCTCGCCGTTCACGAACTCGTTGACCGCGTCGTCGCCGGTCTTCGAGGCGAGCTGCGCGGGGTCGACGGTGCTGTCGGTGATGTAGAGGTCGAAGATGTCCTTGTAGTTGGGCAGGTAGGTGCCCTTGATGGCATTGGTGTCCTCCTCGCCGTCGGCCTTGAGCTCGTAGTAGATGGGCATGTTGGCGAGGTGGGTGGTGTAGCGCCAGTTGGAGCTGGAGTCCATGCCCGCGCTGGTGAAGGCACCCTTCACGCCCAGCTCGTCCCGGCGGGCCTGGATGTCGTCGGCGACCTTCTTCAGGCTCGCGAAGTTGGTGATGTCTGCCTCGGAGTAGCCCGCCTTCTGGAGCAGCTCCCTGTTGTAGATGATGCCGTAGTCCTCCTCGACGTAGTCGATGCCGTAGACCTTGCCGTCCGCCTTGAGCGCGAGGGCCGGGTTGGCGAGCTCGCCGTAGACCTGGCTGCCGCTGAGGTCGAGGCAGTAGTCCTTCCAGTTCTGCAGACCCACGGGACCGTTGACCTGGAAGAGAGTGGGGGCGGAGCTCTTGGACATCTCGCTCTGGAGCTTCTCCTCGTAGGTGTCGGACGCGGCGGTCACGACGGACACGGGGATGCCCGTCTCCTCCGTGTACGCCTTGGCCAGCGCCTGCCACTGCTCGTCCGCCTCGGGCTTGAAGTTGAGGTAGTAGACGGAGCCCTTAGCCGCCTCGGAGCTCCCGGAGCCGTCGGAGCCGCCCGACTTGCCACAACCCGCGAGCGCGAGGCCGAAGAGCCCCGTGGCACCCATGCCGATGAAGCCACGCCTGCTGATCCCGTTCGCCTTCATGTCTCTCTCCTCTTCCATGCCGCACCGGCGCGTGCCTGCGCCGACATCCGCACGTCCCGGGACTTCCATGCGTCCCTCTTCGCCTGCAAATATAGCTAGCCTTGTCTACTTGTTTGAACAATATGAGTGCGAACGGTTGATTTTGCCGACAAACGGTCCGAGCGCATCCCGACAGACGTATGAACCGTGAGAGACAAGGCCCCTCGCGCTACCATCGTCTGCACAGTCTCTAGAACATTCGGCGCGGGCAGTGGGGAGACGGCGCGACTGGGCTAGGCTGGAATGGCACGAATTGACGACGGGTCATGTGGGGAGAGTGGGATGCCAAGGGCGATATTCGAGGGGATCTATCGCGACCTCAAGGGCAAGATTCAGGAGGGGAGCTATGCCTACCAGGAGCTCCTCCCTCCAGAGAGCACCCTTACCGCAGAGTACGGCTGCTCCCGCAACACCCTGAGGCGTGCCCTCTCCATGCTCGCGGACGACGCGTACGTCCAGCCCATGCATGGCCGAGGCGTGCGCGTAATCTGGCAGCGCAAGGACCACAGCGCACAGGGCGTGCTCGAGGGGGTGGAGTCCTTCGGTGAGTACGCCCATCGCAACGGACTCGTCCCCAGCACTTCGGTAAAGTCATTTGAACATGTCGTGTGCAGCGCGGGACTCTCGCACCGCACGGGTTTCACCGAGGGGACCGAGCTCCTGCGCGTCGTCCGCGTGAGGCTGCTCGATGGGGTCGCCCGGCAGATAGACCACGACTACTTCCTCGCCTCGGCGGCGCCCGGGCTCACGGCCGAGGTCGCCGAGGGCTCGGTCTACTCCTTCCTGGAGGAGAGACTGGGCATGCGCATCCTCACCAGCAGGCGCAGCATCACGGTGCAGCTCGCCACGGACGAGGACTGCAGCTACCTCGAGCTCGGCCCCTACAACTGCGTCGCGGTGGTGGAGAGCCAGTCGTACAACTCGGATGGCGTGATGTTCGAGTACACGCAGGTCAGACATCATCCGGAGGCCTTCTGCTTCAACATGGTAGCACGACGCTAGCCTGACGGCCGACGAGCTGCCCGTTTGGATGCGGGAGTGGTGCGGCCACGCTGCGGCCGCCACTCCTCGCCTCTCGCTGCGGCTGTGCTGCCACCCACTCCTCGCCTCTTGCGCGAGAAGGCCGATGTGGGCGGATTGTGGTCCGACCAAGGGCCCGAACCACCCACTTCCCTCTTGCAGCGGTCGTACGGTCGCCCACGACGCACCCCTCGCGCGGGAAGGCCGATGTGTGTGGTTCCTGGGGGAGAGAACCGCCCATACCTCGCTCGCGGCGGCAGCATCGCCCGCTTCTCGCTCGCGACGGTTCCGCAGGCACCCACATCACACTTGCGACGGTGGCAGAAGCCCTGCCGACTAGCCCTCGATGAGGTCGCAGAGGCGACCAAGCACCGTGGCAACCGAGAGCCCCACCACGATCTGCAACGCCTTGCCACGGCGCATGACGCCGGCCGCGCCGACGCGGACGAACTCCTCGTCCGGGGCCACGAGTGCCGGGTCCACCACGCTCGCGCGCAGTCGTGTGGCGCAGCAGCTGACGTCCTCGACGTTCGACGCGCCGCCCAGGAGCTCGAGGAGACGTGCCGCGAGCTCGTCACGGTCGTCTGAGGGAACCGCAGGCTGCTCCATGCCGTGGAGGGATCGGAACGCGCCCTTGCTCCCGAGCTCGAACTGGGACCCCTCTCCCCTGCCTGGGATCATGAAGTCGAAGCGCAGGATGAGGGCGCGGAACACGACGAAGTACAGCAAGGCGAAGCAGAGACCCACGCCAAGGGCGGCAAGGTAGGACCCCCCATGGGCACTGGCGAGCGGAACGAAGTTGAAGGACGACATCTCGATCAGCCCGCCCGAGAAGACACCCACCACCCCCACCAGGTTGATCGCCATGGAGAGCAGGGCCGCGAGGGCCGCATGCACCACGAAGAGGGGTGGTGCCACGAAGAGGAAGGTGAACTCGAGCGGCTCCGTCACGCCACAGAGCACGGCCGTGAGCGTGGCGGGCAGGAGGAGCGAAAGGAGGCGTCGGCGGTTCTGGGGGCGTGCCGTGGCGTACATGGCCGCAGCGATGCCCGGCGCGCCGAAGAGCTTCGACCAGCCCGTGGCCGTGATGGCCGCCCAGGGGGCGAGCTCCTTGAGCGGAGCCGCACTGGCCGCGAGCTGGGGCAGGGCGTTGGCCCAGGCGGAATATATGCCACCGTTCACCACCACGTTGTCGTAGTAGGCCGGGGCATAGAGGAGGTGGTGCAGGCCAAAGGGGATGAGGACCCTCTCGAGGAAGACGAAGGCACCGACCCCGAGGGTCCCCGCGCCGACGATGGCCGCCTGGAGCAGGCCCATGCCCACCTGAAGGCGTGGCCAGACGAGGACCGCCACGCCCGCCAGCGGCAGCATGGCGCAGAACGCAAGCATGTACACGAAGGTCGATCCGGAGAAGACGCCCAGCCACTCGGGTAGGCGGGTGTCGAAGAAGCGGTCGTGCAGGGCGATGACGACGCCCGAGACCACGAGGGCGCCCACCATGCCCATGTCGAGGGTCTTGATACCTGCCACGAGGGCCAGCCCTGAGGCGCCACCGGGCTCTGCGGCGAAATCCACGCCGAGCTCTGGTCCCCAGGCGCCCAGGATGGCGCCCACGAAGTAGTTGAAGCTGAGGTAGCTGACGAGCGCCTCCATGCAGCAGCGGCTCGCCTGCTTGCGAGCGAGCCCTATGGGCAGGGACGCCGCAAAGAGCAGGGGAAGCTGGTTGAAGACGGTCCAGCCTCCATCCAGGATGACCCGCCAGAACCGTCCCCAGGAGCTGGACTCCGCAGCAAGGGGACCCATGAGGCTGGGCGTGGTGAAAAGCGTGCCCAAGCCTATGACCACGCCGGCAAAGGTGAAGAGCATCACGGGCACGAACATGGCACCGCCGAAGCGCTGGATCGCCTTCATCATGAGCCTGCGGACCTCCGACCCTCTTTGCGTCCGGTCCCTGTGCCCGAACGCATCTCACGTCGAACATAACATGCGACGGGATGCGGCAGGGTGAGCTGGCAGCGGGCGGCACGTCCGTGCGGTGGGACGTCCGTCCCCATCTGGCGGAGGGGCTGTCCAGCTGCTACAATCTGCCTGCTGCACCTTGCTTGGCTGGGGCGGAGCACGCCCGGCGCGGCGAGCGCACTGGGGTATCGTCCAATGGTTAGGACACGGGTTTTTGGTGCCTGGAATGTG
>CAMXZR010000039.1 GCA_947253595.1 uncultured Olsenella sp.
GACGACGCGGTAGTCGTCCAGGCTCGTGCAGCGCATGGCAGCGTCCCTCCATGCGGCGGCATGGGGCAGGCCCTTGAGGTACCAGCCCGCGAGGCTGCGGGCACGGGCCAGGTGGGCCCCCGTGGCGTCGAGGAGCCTCACGTGGCACTCGAAGGCAGCGAGCCTCTGCGCCAGCGTGGGGACGATGGGCGTCCCGCCGTCCAGGAGCGCCCTCGCGGACGAGAAGACCCAGGGATCGCCGTAGCTCCCCCGCGCCACCATGACGCCGACGGCCCCGGTCTGACCGAGCATGCGCGCGGCGGCGGCGGCGTCCTCCACGTCGCCCGAACCGATGACGGGCACGTCCACCGCCTCGGCGACGCGGCGCACCACGCCCCAGTCGGCCCTCCCGCGGTAGAGCTGGCTCGCGCTCCTCCCGTGCACCGCGATGGCGGAGGCTCCGGCGTCGGCGAGGACGCGCGCGAACTCGGGGGCCTGCTCCTCCCCATCGCGCCTCCCGCGCCTGATCTTGCAGCTGACGGGGACCCTCCCCTGCCCCAGGCAGGCACGGACGATCCGTGCGGCGAGCTCGGGCTCGTCCATGAGGGCGGAACCCTCCCCCTTGCGGGTCACCTTGGGCACGGGGCAGGCCATGTTGACGTCAATGAGGGCAAGACGGTCCTGAAGCCGATCGGCAACCTCGAGGGCGGCCTCGCGGAACTGCTCGGGCCTGGAGCCGAAGAGCTGCACGGCGACCTCGGCCTCCCCCTCGACGGGAAGGACCAGGTCCCAGGTCTTCTGCCCGCCGTAGTGGATTCCCGCGACCGATACCATCTCGGTGTACGCGAGGCCCGCCCCACCGGCACGGGCCATCAGGCGGTAGGCACCGTCGGTGACGCCCGCCATCGGTGCCATGAGGAGGGGGTTCTGGGCCAGCCGCTCCCGGATGCCCCGCTGGCGGGACGGACGGCCCTCGGGGAGCTCGAGCCCCGCCCTGGGAGCGAGGTCCAAGAGGATGCGAAGCGTCCTTGCGTCCCAGCTCGGGACCGTCACTCGTCACCCACCTTGAGCACGGCGAGGAAGGCCTCCTGTGGCACCTCAACCGAGCCGATGGACTTCATGCGCTTTTTGCCCTCCTTCTGCTTCTCGAGCAGCTTGCGCTTGCGCGAGATGTCGCCCCCGTAGCACTTGGCGAGGACGTCCTTGCGCACGGCGCGCACGGTAGAGCGGCTGATGATCTTGTTGCCGATGGCACCCTGGATGGGAACCTCGAACTGCTGCCGGGGGATTATCTCCTTCAGGCGGTCGCAGAGCCCGCGCGCGAGGGCGTAGGCCTTCTCGCGGTGCACGATGAACGAGAGCGCGTCCACCTCGTCGCCCGCGAGCAGGATGTCCAGCTTCACGAGAGGGGACTCGCGGTAGTCGGCGAACTCGTAGTCAAGGGAGGCATAGCCCTTGGTGCGGCTCTTGAGCTGGTCGAAGAAGTCCAGGATCAGCTCCGCCAGGGGGATGTCGAAGTGCATCTCCACGGACTTCTCGCTGAGGTAGACCATGTCCTTCGTGACGCCGCGGTGTTCGATCGCGAGCTGCATGACCGCCCCCATGTACTCGGGAGGCACGATGACCTTGGCATTGAGGTAGGGCTCCTCGATGCGGTCGATGCGCGTGGCGTCAGGCAGCTCCTGGGGACTCGTGAGCTCGATCATCTCGCCATCGGTCTTGAACACGTGGTAGTTGACCGAGGGCGAGGTGGCTATGAGGTCGAGGTCGAACTCGCGCTCGAGACGCTCCTTCACGACCTCCATGTGCAGGAGGCCCAGGAAGCCCACGCGAAACCCGAAGCCCAGGGCGACGCTGGTCTCGGGCGACCAGACGAGAGAGGGGTCATTAACCTGAAGCTTCTCGAGCGCGTCCCGGAGGTTCTCGTACTGCTTGTTGTCTATGGGGAAGAGGCCCGTGTAGACCATGGGCTTCGCCTCGTGGTAGCCCGGGCAGGGCTCCGCGCACCTCCGCGCCTCCTCGGTGATGGTGTCGCCGGTCTTGACCAGGCCAGGCTCCTTGAGGCCCGTCACCACGTAGCCGACCTCGCCCACGCCAAGGTGGTCGAGCGGCGTCTCGAGCGGCCGCTTCACGCCCACGCCGTCGCACACGAAGGAGTCGCCCAGGGCCATCATCCTGAGCAGCTGGCCCTTCCGCACGGACCCGTCGAAGATGCGCACGGTGGCTATGACGCCGCGGTACTCGTCGAAGTAGGAGTCGAGGATGAGCGCCTTGAGCGGGGCATCCGGGTCTCCTTTGGGAGGAGAGACGAGGTACACGATGGCCTCGAGGAGCTCGTGGATGCCCTCGCCCGTCTTGCCCGAGACCAGGACGCTGTCCTCCGCGGGGATGGCAAGCTCCTCCTCGATCTCGGCCTTTACCTCCTCGGGGCGTGCCGAGGGGAGGTCTATCTTGTTGATCGCCGGGACAATGTCCAGGTTGGCGTTCATGGCGAGACTCGCATTGGAGACGGTCTGCGCCTCGACCCCCTGCGTGGCGTCAACCACGAGCACGGCACCCTCGCAGGCAGCGAGCGACCGGGAGACCTCGTAGGTGAAGTCCACGTGACCCGGGGTGTCGATGAGGTTGAACTGGTAAGTCCCGCCGTCGTCCGCCTCGTACATCACGCGAACGGCGTTGGACTTGATGGTAATCCCGCGCTCCCGCTCGATGTCCATCGAGTCAAGCATCTGGGAGGCGAGGTCCCTCTGCTCCACCGTGTGAGTGAGCTCCAGGATGCGGTCCGAGATGGTCGACTTGCCATGGTCGATGTGGGCGACGATCGAGAAGTTGCGGATATGTGAGGTATCGTTGTTAGCCATGCGGATGATATTATCCCAAAGGCTGGTGGAGTGCTATACTGCGCTGGTTGACCTCGCCGTGTCAGGTGTCGGATTCCCCCACGTCCTTCACCTCGTCTTGTTCAGAGGCCTCAGGGATAAGTACCGAAAGGAACCGCACGTGGCTAACATCAAGTCTCAGAAGAAGCGCATCATCACCGCCGAGAAGGCCCGCGTCCGCAACAAGGCGGTCCGCTCCGAGCTGAAGACCGCCGTCAAGAAGGTCCGCGTCGCCGTCGAGGGCGGCGACGTCTCCGTCGCGCAGGACGCCGCCAACAAGGCCGGCCGTCTCCTCGACAAGGCCGCCTCGAAGGGCATCATTCACAAGAACCAGGCCGCCGATCGCAAGAGCGGCGTCCAGAAGCTGGTCAACACCCTGAAGTAGCCTGCTTCACCAAGAAACCGCAAAGCGGACGGGCCCGGAACTCAGTTCCGGGCCCGTCCGCTTTGCGCAGGTTGACCAGTTCTGCCACCTCGAGGACTCGTCGGGAACCCAAGGTCATGGCCGGCGGTTGCCCACGAAAAGGCAGGCGAATGACACAAGGGCCTAGGAGGACCCATGGCCGACGACTGCCCGCATGAGTTTCCTCCAGGCGGCCAGATTCGCTTCATAGCTCTCTTCGTCGAGCGCCACGCGCCTGGAGAAGCGAGAGAACTCCCTGGCCACCTGACCGAACGGGAGATGGAAGTGGCCCTCCATCCTCGGTGCGAGATACCTCAGCTCGTCGCTCACCCTCTGCGCCCTGGAGTCAAAGTCATCCCGCCCCGAGAGCCACATCAGCAGTGGCTTGTAACGAATCCACCCGATACAGGCCTTGTAGAACCTCTCCGCGACTCTTGGGTCCGTCGCTTCGATCCGCCCCATGCGCAGGGGGAGGTTCCCCTGGAGAAGGCCCGAATACCGCATGAAGCCATCGTGGAACGTGTAGACTGGCACGCGGGCAACCCTCTGGTCGCCTAGCGCTGCCGCGAAGAAGGCGTCTTCTCCCCTCGCACCCCTCGGGTTGAAGAACGGAACCGTCCGCGCGTGGCCCGTGAGCCTGATTCCAAGATTCGACCCGGAGATCGGGAGCCCGTCCATCCTCCCGCGCTCGAGCGTCGTTGCCTTGGGTTCCGTTAGTGATACCCGTTGGTCACATCAAACGAGTCGAGCGCCCTGACATGCTCGCAGAAAACGTCTTGGCCGCACCAGTATGCGAGTCCGCCCCGATCCGTCACGGCAAGGGGGTACTCATCGTCATCAAGGAAGAGGAGCGCGTCCATGCCCCTGCGCACGGCCTCGTAAAGGACCACGTTCCTCTTGCCCGCATACCCTCTGCCAAAGAGCTGCTGTGCCTCCCCCTCCTTCAAGGCCCCTCCATCGCAAAGGTCCTTGCACATGGCTCGCACCGACTCGGGACCGATGAAGGAGACCGATTGGAACGTGTCCCTTATCTCGTCCTGGAGGTGGACGTAATCGTCCACGCACGTATGGTTGTACTCCAGGTCGTAGGCAACAATCAGATGGATGCCGATGGGGTGCTCCCTGATCAAGCCACTCCAGTGATAGGCATAGGTCTTAAGAACGTTACGAAAGCTCTTCCTACCGGTTACGAAACCGACGGCGATCTCTTTCAACAAGCTTGTCGAACCTCCAGTACTTGGTGCGCCGGCTGGCACGGGCGGACGCTCACTCAGGGAATGTGCGTGGACGCGCCGCCGCTCGGACGCAATTCCTTAATGGCAGCATCCTCCCTCGTGGCCTCCGCAGCCCTGCCCATGCTCGTGGTCGTGGTGGTCGCAGGTCGCAGACTCGAGCTTCACGAGCCTGCCTGCCAGGTACGCCTCCACGACGGAGTCCGCGCCTCCCTCCTGGCCGGGATAGACCTCGACGCCCGCCTGGGCAAGGGCCGCCTGGGCGCCCCCGCCGATGCCCCCGCAGATGAGGAGGTCCACGCCGCCCTCCGCAAGCAGGCCGGCCAGCGCTCCGTGCCCCACCCCGTTGGACCCCAGCACCTGGGAGGAGGTCACCTCGCCGTCCTCCACCTCGTAGACCTTGAACTGCTCCGTCCTGCCAAAGTGCTGGAAGACCCTACCGTCCTCGTAGGTGACCGCAATCCTCATCGTCCGCTCTCCCTTCGATAGCGCCCAGGTCCTTTCCCGGGCCTCCGTGCCAGCGCGAAGGCGGACGTTGCCGCCCCCCACCACCAGCTCCCCGCCATTGACGAGGAAGTCCGCGACCTTCCTCCGCGCGCGGTCGTAGATGCCCGCGACGGTGGAGCGCGCCACGCCCATGCTGGATGCAGCCTCCTGCTGGTCGAACCCCATGAGGTCGATGAGACGGATGGCCTCGAGCTCGTCGAGGGCGAGCTCGAGGCTGCGCTCGCGCGTAACCCCGTCAGGGGCAAAGCGAAGGTATTCGGGCACGAGTCCGACCTCGCGGACCTTCGGGCGCCTTCCCAGCATGGTTTCTCCCTACTTAATGGTAAATGTCATTAAGTAGTATAGGACACGCATCGTCCCTGCATGCCAAAAAACTGACATATAGCATAAAAGGGAGGGTCAGTCAGGTCGGGACGCGACGGAGACGCGAGACGAGGTCCCGCAGACGTCCAGGACGAGGGAGCTGAGGCAGCTGCGCGGGTCCTCTCCGCCCTTCAGCGCGGCGTCCGCCTTGCTGCAGAGGACGAGGGAGCGCTCGAGCTCGCCGTCGCGGAAGAACCGGGCCCAGCGCTGGTGGTTCTTGAGCTGCCAGTCCTGCCTGGCGCGCGGCTTGGCGGGCCTCTTGCCGCCCCTGTGCCCCGCAGCCGAAGACGCAGAGATCGAATCGTAGGCGAGGAGCTCCTCCCCTAGGCTTCCTATGGTGCCCCGGGAAACGAGAGAGCGGGTGCAGACGAGCTCCCTCAGACGGGCAACCAGAAGCGAGAGAAGCCTGACCTCGGAGTTGGCGGGCATGAGGGCGTAGAGCGAGAGGGCCCGCGCCGCGTCGCGGTCGCAGACGGCGTCCAGGAAGTCCCAGGGCTTGACCTCGGCCGTACGGGCCACGTGCTCGATGACGTCTGCGCGCGTTATGGCGCCGCTCGCGCGGCAGAGCTCGCTCAGGGTCTTGAGCTGGCCGTCGATGAGGGACATGGATTCCCCCACCCGGTCCACGAGTTCCCGGGCGCTGTCCTCGTCCATAGCCATCCCATGACGCTGGGCGAGCCTGCGCACATCGGACGGAAGCTGCCAGGCCTTCTTACCTCCACAGTCGATCACGGCGTCCCTGCCCACTGCCGACACGGCCTTGTAGAGCCTGGTCGTCCTGGCGAGGCTCTCTGCAACGAGGCAGAGGACGCAATCGGGGTTAGGGTCCTGGAGGTACCCGACCACCGCCTCCGAGCAGGGCTTCGCAAGCCTGTCGGCACCATGTATGATCACGAGTCGCTGTCCGGACCCCACGGGCAGCGTGTTGAGCGACGCCAGGAGATCTGCCGGTTCGATGGGGGAGCTCGCCTCGCGCTCGTCGAGGTTGAAGGCGGCGAGGCCCTCGTCGAGACGTGCCCTCAGCCTCTCCACGACGCGGCCGGCCTTGACGGCGTTGCTTCCCACCGCCAGATACGCGGGTAGCAGAGCACCCGATGCCTTTGCTGCCAAAATCCCTCCCCTCTCTGCACCCAACCACTATGACACATGGCGAGGGGGCGGACCCCCTCTCGCTGCGGCAGGCTGCAGCCAGAGAAGTGCCAGGGCAATCTCCCCCGCCCAGAGGAGAGGGGGAAGCCAGGGCTCGTTCGGCAGGCTCACGGCGGCGAGGGGAAGCGCGGATATACGCTCCACCAGGACGGAGAGCAGTTCGAAGCAGGTTTTCGATGCGCTCAAGGGGAGGTCGGACCAGGGAAGGGTGCCCGAGACGAGCAATCCGGGCAGACCCAGGACCAGCCCCAGAGCGAAGGGAGGTGCCCCCAGCAGGTTGGTCAGGGGCGAAACCAGCGAGAACGTTCCGAAGTAGGCGCAAGTCAAGGGAAGGGTCGAGAACTGGGCCACCATGCTGGCAGACGCGAGGTCCAGCGTCGACGAGGCGATTCTGCGAAGCCGCCTGGGCGCGCGACGGGACGAGGGAAGGCACATCGCGGCGCTGGAGAGCGCCAGGTGGAAGAGACGCGCCACGGGCCAGGAGAAGAGGCAGAGACCCGCCACGGAGGCAAGGGAGAGCTGGAAGCCCAGGCTGCCCGATAGGGCAGGGTCGAAGAGGGCGAGCATGAGCCCCACGAGGCAGAGAGACGAGACCGCGTGCCGCCGCCTGCCCGACACCTCGGAGCCAAACGCCGCGCAAGCCATGAGGAGCGCCCTCGTCGCCGAGGGCGGGGCGCCGCAGAGGAGCACGAGTGCGAAACCCGTCGACAGGGCGCAGAGCAGGCGTGGGAGGGGCTTGGCGCCCAGGCGGAGGAGGAGCGCGCCGACGACGGACGAGACGATGGCGAGGTGGCTGCCCGACACCGCCATGAGGTGCGAGAGCCCGCAACGAGAGAGCCTCTCGTCCATGCCGCGCTCCCGTGCCAAAGCGGGGCAGCCCAGAGCCACGCCCGCGATCCAGGCGGCGGAATCTGATCGCTCGGCCGCGAGGTGGCGCAGCTGGCGCGCTCTCCAGGCCCTGAGGCGTCCCATCCCGCCGGCCTGCCACCCCCTGGACGTGACGCCCATGACGCGCAGGCTTCCCACGATTCCCCGCATCCTCGAGGCCTTGCCGAAGTCGTCCGGGGGAAGGGCCGCCCAACGCGTGCTGCAGCGAAGCCTCTCGCCCATGAAGAGCCTCTGCGGCGAGCGCAGCCAGACCCCGCATGCCCTCCCCGACGGAAGGGTGACCCGTGCCCGGCAGGTGTGGCTCCCGCGCCGTTGGACCGAGTCCGTCTCGATGTCGAGGACGCACCCGGACCCCGAGACGCGTCCCAGCTCCAACTCGCACTCATCCATCGAGCGGACGAGCAGGCAGGACCTCGCACAGGCGAGCAGTGCCACCAGGAAGAGGGCAAGGCACAGGCATGCCGCGCCTCTCCCCCTCCCCGTTCCCTCCGCCATCGCAAGGATGGACGCGATGACGAGAGAGAGGGACACGGGGCCCTGCCACGCGTGGGAAGCTCCCTCATGCCCCAGCACCCAGCGCTCGGCGAGGATGCAGACGACCAGGAGGCAGGCGCTGGCCGGTAGCTGGGGACGCAGGGCCGGCTCTGCCGGGCCGCTAGACGCAGGCATGGCTTCTGATCTTCTCGAGCTTCTTCTGGCCGATGCCCGAGACGCGCGCGAGGTCGTCGACGCTCGCGAAGGGGCCATGGGCCTCGCGGTCCTCCACGATGGCCCGCGCCGTCGACGCGCCAACGCCGGGAAGGGTCTGCAACGTCGCCGCGTCCGCAACGTTGAGGTTCACGAGGCCCTCGAACGCTGCGCCCCCGGCTGGGTCAACAACCTGCCCGCCTGGTCCGGACACACGGCCGGATTCCTCGCCCTCACGGGGTACGTAGACCTTCTCGCCGTCCCTGACCTCGGTGGCAAGGTTGAGGTCTGTGCAGTCGGCATCCTCGAGCAGACCTCCCGCTGCCTCCACGGCGTCATTCGCACGAGGTCTCTGCATTCTCAGCTCCACCAGTCCTGGGCGTGCCACCGCCCCGTCGACATGGACCAGGACGGCCTCCGTCCTCGTGTCGGCGTCGTCCTCTGCCCGCGGGGCTTCAGTCGACCCCGAGCCCGCAGCCGGCACGGGGTCGGCTGCGGAAGCCTCGGATGCGGGCCCGTCATGCCCCTGCGGTGCCCCCACGCCTCAGGTGCCCAGGGCTGCGGCCGACAGGCAGGCAATCACGCAGGCCACGACCACGGCCCGATGGGGCGCGAGCCCCAACCTCTCCCATGTACCGCCGCGAGCGCCGCCCTTGCCAAAGCCCCTCTGTGCCAAAATGACCACCCCCGCTCCCATCTTGGGAGGCGGGGTGGTCGGAGGGGACGAGAAACAAAATCGAGCTTGCAGCTGGCTTGCGGCAGACTGGCAGGCAGCTGCAGGCACCTAAGCCACTACCAGGCCCTTCTAGGCATTCCGGTCGGGCTCGACGGGGGCCAGGCTCTGATGCCGCGCCCTAAGGCCTCGAGGGGAGCGGTAGGAGGGACACTGGTCGAAGTCGACGTACTCGGCCTTAGCGACGAGGTCCTCGATCATGGCGTCGTGGTCGAAGGAGTCCCAGGCGGCATGCACCTCGTCCATGCGGGCGTGCGTCTCCGGACGGCGCGGCATGAAGAGGGTGCAGCAGTCATCCGCAGACTGGCTGCTGATGCCATAGGTCCCGATGTCCTCCGCGCGACGCATGATCTCCTGCTTGTCGGAGCCGATGAGCGGGCGCAGCACGGGCAGGTCGACCATCTCGTTGACAGCGGCGATGTTGTTGAGCGTCTGCGAGGCGACCTGTCCCAGGGACTCTCCGGTGACCAGAGCCTTCGCCCCCTCGAGCCTCGCGATGCGCTCGGACACAGCGAACATCACACGTCGGTAGGTGATGATGCGGAGGCTCTGCGGAACTGCGAGCGAAATCTCCCTCTGGCGCTCGCCGAAGGGGATGACGTACATCCTGCCCACCATGCCGGAGGGCTCGAGCGCCTCCACGATGTCCTGGCAGAGCCATTCGCTGGTGTCGGCGGTCATGGGACGGCCCGAGAAGTGGACCGGAACGCAGACGGCGCCGCGACGTCCGACCATCCAGGTCGCGACGGGAGAGTCGAAGCCGCTCGAGAGCAGGGTCACCACCTTTCCGGCGGTGCCCACGGGAAGGCCGCCCACGCCAGGCATGGAGGCGGCGTACACGTACACGCTCCCCTGCACCACATAGACGCAGACGGTCACGTCGGGGTGATGCACGTCGACCCTCTTGTCGGGGAACTCGTCGCAGAGAACCGACCCGACCAGGCGATTGAGCTCGAGGGTGTGGAGCTCGTAGGTCGTCGCCGAGCGGCGTGCGTGCACCTTGAAGCTCTGGAACCCCCCCGCCTCGCGCAGGGCCCTCACGGCAGCGGCGCAGAACTCGTCGCTGTCCAGTGCGCAGACGTAGGCGAGGGACACGCGGGCCACGCCCGGCACGCGGGAGACGGCCCTGGCCATCTCTTCGTCGGCGTCCTTGCCCTCGAGCGAGACCAGGATGTGGCCTGAGATGCGCCTGACGGCGTCCACCGGCCAGTCCCTGAGCGCGCGATGGAGGTTCTTCACGAGCTGGTTCTCGAAGGTGGAGCGGTTCTTGCCCTTGAGGCCGATCTCGTGATAGTGAACGAAGCAGACTCTTCTGGGCATGCGATTAGAGGTTGTGCTCGACCCGGGCGTTGGAGCCCCTGATCTGGTCGTCGAACTCCTCCTGGACAAAGCCCAGGGTGCCGTCCTCGATCTCGGACATGGCGATGGAGACGGGGTCCTCGCCGGAGATGACGGGGGTGATGTCGTCGAACTCCTGGATGGCCGTCACGCGCAGGTGCTGCCCGCGCACCATGTTGTTGATGTCGCAGGCGCGCTTGGACGCTACGGCGCAGAGGAGGAAGGGATTCTGCTCGGTCTGATCGAGCAGGGTGTCGATCTCGGGCTTAGTTACTGCCATCTTGGGAGTTCCCTCCGTTTGTCTCGAATGAATCGATCGTGGCCACGAGATGTGCGGCGGCAACCTCGAGCTCGTCGTTGACGATGCACGCGTCGTACTCGCCGGCCTGGCACATCTCGAGCCGGGCGTTGGAGAGCCTAAGCTCTATGGAGGCCTCATCCTCGGTTCCTCGCGAGCGGAGCCTCCGCGCGAGCACCTCCATGGAGGGAGGCTCTATGAAGACGAGCACGGCCCCGGGATAGATGCGGCGCACGTTGAGCGCGCCCTGAGGGTCTATCTCGAGAACCACGGAGCTGCCTCGCGAGAGGCGCTCGTCCACCTCGCTCCTGAGCGTGCCATAGCGGTGCCCGTGGACGTTGGCCCACTCGAGGAAGGCGCCCTCGTCCACGAGACGGGAGAACTCCCCCTCGCCGATGAAGTGGTACGAGACGCCATCCACCTCGCCGGGACGCGGGTCCCTCGTGGTGGCCGAGACCGTCAGGCCCAGGTCGGGACGCTGCCTCAGCACCTGTGCGAGCAGCGTTCCCTTTCCCGCTCCTGACGGTCCGGAGATGACGAAGAGCCGTGGGGTCCTAGGCACTACTTGGAGAGCACCTCGATGAGCTGCTCACGCTGGCGAGCGCCCAGGCCCTTGACGCGACGGGTGGCAGAGATGCCGAGCTCGTCCATGATCTTGGTGGCCTTGGCCTTGCCGTAGCCGGGGAGGGACTCAATGAGGGCGGAGACCTTCAGGCGGCTGGCGATGGGATCCTCGGAGTTAAGAACCTCCTCGAGGGTGATGTCGCCCCTCTTGATCTTGCCGCGGAGCTCAGCGCGCTCGTGGCGAGCGGCAGCGGCCTTCTCGAGTGCGGCCTTGCGCTGCTCGTCGGTAAGCTGAGGTAGTGCCATGGTTCCTCCAAACATCGGATATATACGTCGCGATTCGAGCGCCACGGCAAGTACGGGCCGTCGACGCAAGCCCATAGTTTGCCAATTGACTAGGCAATTTACAAGTCTACAGCTGCTGCAATGTACTTCAAGGGTATTCTTCTACACAAAACGGACCCGATTCGCCCGCAAACTGCGGGCGGCTAGCCCACGCAGAGCTCGGCCACGATGGACTCGAAGGCCGCGAGGGGATCCCCCGCCTGCGTGACGGGACGTCCCACCACGAGCTTCGAGGCACCGGCCGCGATGGCCGCGGAGGGCGTCGCCACGCGCCTCTGGTCCCCGAGGGCGGCTCCCGCGGGACGCACTCCCGGGGTGACGATCAGCGCCTCGGAGCCCAGGAGCTCTCGCATCGAGGCAGCCTCCTGGGGGGAGCAGACGATTCCGTCCGAGCCCGCGCCGACGGCAAGGGAGGCGAGGCGCGCCACCTCGTCGGATAGCTCGCGATCGATTCCCACCGAGCGCAGGGCTTCCGCGTCCATGCTTGTGAGCACCGAGATGGCGACGAGGCGGGTCCGCTCCCCCCCGCGCTCCTCGGCCGCCCTCTCGACGCCCTCCCGCGCCTGGCTGACCATCCGTGCCGAGCCGAGCGCATGGACGGAGAGAATGTCCGCCCCGCTCAGGGACGCGGAGTGGGCGGCTCCAGCCACCTGGAAGGGTATGTCATGCAGCTTGAGGTCCAGGAAGACCTTGAGCCCCCTCTCCCTCATCTCGCGGACGACGGAGGGCCCCTCGGCATAGAAGAGGGTCATGCCCACCTTGACCCAGCGCGCCTTCCCCTCGAGCGCCCGCGCAAGGCGCAGAGCCTCCTGACGGTCGCAGTCCAGTGCGACGATGACGCTATCGCGTGCCTCTTCCTCGCTCAGCATTCCACGGCTCCAATCAGCTCGTTAACGTCCGCGGCGCCCTGGTCGCGGACCCAGTCGGTCAGCTCTGCCAGGATCCTCGGGGCAGAGGTCGGGTCGGTGAGGTTGGCGGTCCCTATGGCGACGCTCGTGGCACCGGCCAAAATGAGCTCCGCCGCGTCCTCCCCCGTGCGAACGCCCCCGATGCCCACCAGGGGCAGTCCGACGGCGTTGTGCGCCTCCCAGACCATGCGCACGGCGATGGGGTGTATGGCGGCACCTGACATGCCTGCCGTGGGGCGAGAGAGGCGACTCCTGCGACTGCGCACATCAATTGCCATGGCAGGGATGGTGTTGATGAGCGAGAGGGCATCGGCCCCCTCCGCCTCGAGCGCCCGGGCGATCTCCGCCACGTCGTGGGGTGCCATCTTCACCACGAGCGGCAGCCTCGTGCGGCCGCGAACGGCTCGCATGACCTCGGCCGCCGCCTGGGGTGTGGCACCCATGGCCGCACCGCCTTGGCTCACGTTGGGACAGCTGATGTTTATCTCGAGTCCGGAGGCGAACGGTGCCAGCTCGTCGTAGAGCTCCACCGCGCGGGAGTACTCGCCGAGCGAGTGCCCCGCAACCTGGCAGATGACCTGGCAGCCACGGTCACGTAGGGCCTGGAGGTACGCGCCGTCCTGCTCGACGAAGGCGGGGATGCCCGGGTTCTGCAGTCCAACCGAGTTCAGGATACCCGAGTCCACCTCGGCCAGGCGCGGTGCGGGGTTTCCGTCCCAGGGGACGGCCGAGCAGCCCTTCGTCGTGATGGCACCGAGCTGAGAGACGTCGTAGAAGCCCTCGAACTGCCAGCCGTAGCCATATGTGCCCGACGCTGTGTTGATGGGGTTCTTCATCCTTATGCCGCCAAGGTCGACGGACATGACGGGTTCGCTCACCATGCCAGCTCCTCCGCGTCGAAGACGGGGCCGTCGCTGCAGCAGGAGCGGTAGCCGCCCGCCGCCATGGCGACGTTGCAGGTGTTGCAGGCGCCGAAGCCACAGCCCATCATCCGCTCCGTCGAGACCTGGCAGGCAACCCCCGCCTCGCGCGCGAGGCGTGCGACGCCGGCCATCATGGGCTGGGGCCCGCAGCTCATGGCGAGGCCGTAGTCCCTCTCGCCCAGGAGCAGGGCCATGGCGTCGGTGGTGAAGCCCCTCATGCCTCGGCTGCCGTCGTCGGTTGTCACCAGCACCTGCCCCGCCCCCAGATCGGCGAGGCGCTCCTTTCCCCAGAGCCTGGACGCGCTCTGGGCACCCAGGACGGCGTCGAAGCCGATCCCCGCCCCCGCCAGCATGCTCGCCGCCGCAACGATGGGCGGGGCGCCCACGCCGCCCGCCACGAGGACGGCGCGGCCTGGCGTCACCTCGGGCAGCCGCCAGCCGTGGCCACCCGGGCCCACGGCGGTCGAGCGCTGGCCGCTCGCCATGCGCGAGAGGCGCCCGGTCCCCTCCCCCACGACGGCGTAGACGAGCTCCACCGTCCCAACCTCGGGGTCCGCCGAGGCGAAGGAGAGGGGGACCCTCAGCGGATGGCTGGGGTCACCGGGAACCTCGAGGTTCATGAACTGGCCGGGCCTGATCGACCGGGCCAGGACGGGCGC